>NZ_KI912432.1:113434-596651 GCF_000518425.1 Pseudoalteromonas sp. 23_GOM-1509m | reverse complement strand
TTTTATGAGTGACGATAGTGTTTTTGGCATTATTTGAGAGCGATTTTTCTCCATCGTTTGCATATCCATTAACTGACGTCTTCTCGAGAGTAAATCGCTCATCAAGCGCATTTGCTCTGGCTTTAAAGATGATAAAGGCGGTTTAATCGCTTCACCAAAGTGAGCAATAAGTTGTGCATCAAGTTTATCCGTTTTTGCTTTTTGGCCGATAGCGCCTGCGAAGCGTTTTATGTTCACGGGATTAGCAATAACGAATGGAATATTCGCCTCAGCGCAGGCTATGATAAAAGGCTGTTCAAGACGTCCAGTTGCCTCAATAGTAACGCGTGTTACTGGGTGTTTTTTTAAGATTTGAATGGCGTGTTTAATGCCACTTTGATTATTTTCTACAGTAAAGTAAATGTCTAAAGGCCTGATATAAATATCGAGTTGTGTTTTACCTGTATCGACACCGACGTTAATTTCATTTTGATTATTTATTGTATTCATAATAAGCTGACTCTGCCTTGCTATTCTGGCTCGAGGCCCCTTTGACTATCCGAGTTTAATGCTTGGAGTTTATACAGCGTTCTAACTTGTTACCGGTCTCTCAATAGAGGAGCCTACGCTCAATCGAACTACTGTATAAAAGGCTTTGGTTGCAGCCAAAGCTTGGGCCTCACATTACCCGAACTAGGTTAAAGTATTAATTAATTTATGGGTTTATTATCCATACAAGTCGTTAAAGCAGGACACTGCTCCTCACCCGTTTTAGTGAACGACTCCACATAACATTAAGGAGCAACACAGCCTAATTGGCCCTTAAACATAGCGAGTTGATTTTAGTTTAAAATAAACCATTGACATAATATGTCATGGTGGTTACTTTTAATGCATAATATTAAAAGGAAAACTAAAATGGAAATTTGGAATTTATTTACTGATTTTATTGTGCAATCAATCACCTTTTTTACCCAAGAAGTGGGCGTAAGCCAAGCGGCTGCTATTATTTTGTTTACCGTTATTGGACGATTAGTTTTAATGCCGATTAACCTTGTCGCTATGGCTAATATGGTTAGAAATAAAAAAGCAATTGCCGCATTAAAACCTGAGCTAGATAGCATAAAAAACAAATATAAAGATCAACCCAGTCAAATAGCCCAATCGACAATGGCGCTGTATAAAAAGCACAATATTAAGTTTATCGATAAAAAAAGTGTGATTAATATGGCAAGCCAAGGTGTATTTGGCCTTGGAACTTTTCAGGCCCTGCAACAAATTGTATTTAATAGTAAGTTTGCTTGGATTACCAGTATTGCAAAGCCTGATATTGCTCTTTCGTTATTAGTGGGGGCTATTACATATTTATCTATGATGATGATGCCAGGTAGTGCAGAACAAACCAGCACCTTATTGTTCCTAGTTCCTGCAATTATTTGTGTGGTTACTCTCGTTAATTTTCCTTCTGCAATTGGTTTGTACTGGGCTGCATCAAGTAGTACTAGCTTGTTGCAGTCATTATTAGTAAATAAGTATTTTAAAAACCATCAGCCGCAGCATGCTTTGTAAAAGTCGCTAAACAAAGGAATGGCAATAATGAATATGTATTATCAGCCCACAGCCGAACTAATGGCTTCTGCACAGTTAACCTATACCAATATGCGTGGATATTATGAGCATTATGGTGTTGATTGGCAGCAACTTAAAATATGTGAGCAAATTTCAGACCTTGAAAATTGGGATGTTTTGTTAAATGGCGATGTAGTGGGTGCAATGCGCTTGGCTTTCGATGATGAGGGTTGCTATATACGTGACTTACAAGTAGATGCTGCGTTTCAAAATATGGGTGTTGGTGCAGCAGCAATTAGTGAGTGTTCTCGTTTAGCTATGCACAGAGGTGCTGTGCAACTTAGGCTTCGGGTTTTTAAAATAAGCCCTGCGCACAAGCTTTACACACGTTCAGGTTTCAGCATAGATAAGGAAGACGATAGATTTTATTATATGTCTAAAAGCTTAGTTTAATGACTGTGACTTTTATTTTAAAAAATTAATGTTGCTGAGTCACTGTAGATTAATATTCGCTCATTCAAACTGCTAATCTGACAATTTAATAAAATATTTATGGATAGTTTATGCGCTCTTTTACAAACAAAACAGCCACATTGAGTGTTTGCTTTTTATTGCTTGGCATGGGTTTTATGCTGATAGAGCACAGTCTGTATCAATATGTTGATCATAATGGTGTTCTACATGAAAGCTTGTTTATGCCCTTGAGCATACTGTGTTTTGCTTTGGGGTTATTTTTTGTGGCCAGTTTATTAGCCCGAAAAGTATTCGGGCTCTTTAAAAGCGCTAGTGGAGGTGGGCATTAACCGCTATTGTTATTGCTCATTGTTTAAGTTAGCGGGTTCTAATAAATTAAATGTCGGTAAGCGCCATTTAAAACGAACTGATGCCATGCGTATAAAATACCCAACAACTAAACTTGCAATCACACTGATATTGTCATCAATGTTGTAGTGGTGCAGTGCTAAGTATAAACACGCAACTATCAGCGCTACGCTTGCGTAGAGTTCATGGTGTAATACCAGTGGTGCTTGGCGACAAATTAAATCACGCAATAATCCACCAAATACGCCGGTAACAATAGCAGCGACCACACAAATACCATAGTGCAAACCCATATTAAGCCCAACTTGGCAGCCAATAATACTAAATGCGGCAAGCCCTAAGGCATCTAAACGCATAAATATGCCTTTAAATTTAACCACCCATTTTGCTAGCCAAGTTGTAACAATACCCGCCACGCATGTGATCAGTAAATATTCAGGATGCTTTACCCACGTTAACGGGTAATTGCCCAGTAAAATATCGCGTACGCTGCCACCCCCAATGGCTGTGGCACTGGCTACTAGCATAACCCCAAACCAATCCATGTTTCTGCGCCCAGCGCTGAGTGCACCGGTCATGGCTTCTGCTGTAATTCCGATGATGTAAACAATAGTAAGTAGCATGAAATAGTCACTTAAACTTTTAAGAGCAAAAATTAAAGTGCGATTGTAGAGATAAAATAGTGCATTGACGAGTGAAAAATCACATTAAAAACAGCCACTTTCGGATTAAAAAAACTAATGTTATAGCAAGGTGTGAATAGGCTGTTAATCTAAAGAACACTTTTGGTTTGCTGGCAAAAACAGCAAGGACAAATGACCGTAATTAAGCCAATAAAGCCCAAATAAATATAAGGGTAAGAGGAGGGGGATTTGGCTACTTTTTAAAGGGTGGCCTCATGCAATGAGTTAACTTGAGCCACGCGCAATTAAACGCGGTGGCAGCAGGGTACTTTGTACTTGCTCACCACGAATTAATTTAAGTAAGTTTTCAACTAACATTTGCCCCGCTATAGTGGTGTTTTGCTCTATGGTTGTCAGCGGCGGATTAATGTAACTTGCAATAGAAATATTATCAAAACCTATTACGGCTACATCTTTTGGCACGTTAATATTGGCTTCTTTTAGCGCGCGTATTGCGCCTATAGCAATCAGATCGCTGGCAGCAAAAAGTGCATTAAAAGTAATGTTATTAGCAATTAAAGAGCGAGTAGCATGGTAGCCAGATTCTTCGGTAGAAATTGCATTGGCAATTTTACGATCATTTAAGGTGACACCGTTTTGCTGTAGTTCGTCTTTAAAGCCATTAAAACGGGCAAAAAACTCAGGGCTGTGATCAGAGGCATCGCCAATAAATGCACAATCAGTTCGGTTATGCGCCAGTAAATGCTCAGCGGCAAGTTTACCACCGCCATAATTATCGCAACTTATAGTTAAATCAGGGCGGTTATCAACGCTTGCTCCCCAACAAACAAATTTAGTGTTTTGTTCAAGCAAGGTATTAAATTTTGGTTGAAAATCAATGTAGTCGCCATAGCCTAATAAGATTATTCCATCTGCTCGATGGCTGTCTTCGTAGTCCGCTTGCCAATCAGCGCTAGCTGATTGAAATGAAACAAGTAGATCATAACCTTCTTTTGCGCAGGCACGAGTAATACTGCCCAGCATAGCTAAAAAAAACGGATTGATTTGTGATTCATCTGAGGTTGGGTCTTCAAACAACAGCAATGCTAGGGTACTGCTTTGTTGAGTGCGAAGGTTACTGGCGTTTTTGTCTACTTTGTAATTAAGTTTTTTAGCAATATCGTGAACACGTCTTCGTGTTTCGTCATTTACCAGTGGACTATTTCGTAAAGCACGGGAAACTGTAGATTGAGACACCCCAGCATAGTGGGCTATATCAAACGAGGTGGCTTTACCTTTCATCACGATTACTTACTTAAGAGGACAATAAGGGGATATTCTCGTTTATTAGTGATTTTTTTCAAGCTTATTTGTCAATAAAGGCATTTTTTTATTGATTTTTTAATGACACCGGTGTCACAATAAGGGCGTTTTATCATTTTGTTGTCAAAACGTATTAGCTACCTTTATTATTAAAGGTAGCATTTTTTTACAGTGATAGCTGCTTTGAGGTGATAGCTCAAAGTAAATAAGTATCAATGATACCCCATTAAAATAATAAGTACTCATTACTTAAACAAAAGAGATAACACTATGGGTTTACACTCTAGCACACACTTTGATCCTATTCTGGTTGCTGATATTGGCGGCACAAATGCTCGTTTTGCGTTGATCACTGGGTTCGACGAATCAAGTAATCAATTTACTATTGAGCATAATCATACTTTTCCCAGTGCTAACTATGGATCGCTCGAAAGTGCTACCGAGTACTACTTATCAACAGTGTCTCATATAACCCCTAAACGCGCATGCCTTGCAGTAGCAGGCCCTATAAATGCAGGGCAAGTTCATTTAACTAATTTAGGTTGGCACTTTAGCGTTAATGATTTTAAACACCACTTTGACCTTGCTCAATTAAGCGTTATAAATGACTTTGCTGCTTTTGCCTACGCAGCACCGTATTTAGATCCTTCACAAAATGTCACTGTTAAACCTGGTCAAGCGGATGAGTCTGCCAATATAGGTGTAATGGGTCCAGGCACTGGTTTTGGTGCAGCATGCTTAGTGAGAACCGCACATTCGTGCGCGGTGATGAGTTCAGAAGGCGGGCACATTTCGTTAGCAGCCGTTAATCAACTCGACGCTCAACTTATTCAAGAACTTAAAAAAGATCACCCTCATGTATCGGTAGAAACGGTATTTTCGGGCCCTGGCATTGCTCATTTATATAAAGCCATGGCTGCGGTTAAAGGGGTGGCTGCAAAAAATTTAGATGCCGCACAAATTAGCAGCTTAGCCAATAGCGGTGAATGTGAAGTGTGTGATGCAACGCTTAATCAATTTTGTGACTGGATTGGCAGTGTTGCGGGCGATTTAGCATTGGCCTACGGCGCCTTAGGCGGCCTTTATATTGGCGGAGGAATTCTACCACGCATGCAAGCTCGTTTACTTGAAAGTCGCTTTATTGAGCGCTTTTCGCAAAAAGGCATTATGTCGCAGTACACAGGTCAAATTCCGGTGACGTTAGTAACACAAGACAACATCCCTTTAATTGGAGCTGCCGCGTGTTTACATACGAGTCAACAGGATTAATCGCTTTGCATAGGTTTGGAAATAAATAGATGAAAAAAGTCACTATAAACAGCGTTGCCAGTCATGCAGGTGTTTCTAAAAAAACCGTATCGCGAGTACTCAACAATGAGCCTAATGTCAGTGCAGCTACACGCGAAAAAGTGTTAGCCGTATTTAAAGAGCTAGATTACACCCCAAACCCAATTGCACGCGGCCTTGCACAAAATCGCAGCTTTATCATTGGTTGCATTTACGATAACCCTAGTAAAAGTTATATCACCCGTGTGCAAACAGGCGCACTGGCTGCCTGCCAAGAGAACAACTATAACTTGCTTATTCATCCTTGTGAGCTCAGGGGGGATGCACTCATTAACAATATTGAGCAGTTATTGCAGTCATCACGCCTTGACGGTTTAGTATTAACCCCGCCATTTTGTGATTTTGGCGAGTTGGTAGATTTTTTAAAGTCGAAAAAAATCCCTTATGCTCGAGTCGCTTCTGCAATTTTAGATGATGATTCTATTTCTGTGACCAGCAATGACGAGCAGGGGGCGTTTGAAATTACCGAGCATTTAATAAATCTAGGACATACGTCTATCGCGTTTATTAAAGGTCACCCAGATCACAGTGCCACTGAGCAGCGTTTTAAAGGTTACAGGCGCGCATTAACAACTCATGGCATTGAATTTAACGAACGCTTAGTTGAAGAGGGTAACTTTAGTTACCATTCAGGAGTAGACAGTGCGCGTAGTATTTTAGATTTATCACCACGTCCTACCGCTGTATTTGCATCAAACGACTACATGGCAGCGGCAGTACTCAAATTAGCCACGCAGCGTAACTTACGTGTACCTGATGATATTTCTATCGCTGGGTTTGATAATGCACCAATAGCGCGCCACATTTGGCCTGGGCTGACCACCATAGCGCAACCTGTAGAAGAAATGACAAAACAAGCCGTTACGCAATTGATCACCCATATTATTGAGCCGCAAGAGTCGCCATATAAAGTGATTTTAGAAGCAAAATTAATCACGCGAGAGTCAACTGCAGCCGTAAAATAAAACCCTTTTTTCACAGTAGCCCGAGTATGAGTGACGCTTACTCGGGCTTTTTTTTGTCTGTACTTTTAATTTTCATTATTTGCTTGCTGGTATTTCACTAAAAATTCACGTTTATTTATTGTACATGTTAAAAAAATTGGCTATTTTTATGACTCAGGGTTGACACCGGTGTCAATGTCATGCGTTAATACCCTGACACCGGTGTCAGGGTTGTTGTGAGAGGCTCCCTGGTAGCGTACCTTTGAACGGGTAAGTCAAAGATGCTCAGTACAGTTATTTTCGTGGAGTCTATAATTGTTACTGAGCCTTTATCCTCTAACGAATAGAGATGAGTAAAATTATGTTGCACCCTCGAATTCAAGAAGTCACAGAACGCGTTATTGAGCGCAGTAAACAAACCCGTCAAGCCTATTTAGATCGTATTTCGCACGCAAAAAAACAAACAAGAGTTCGTGCTGGATTAGGCTGTGGCAATATTGCTCATGTAATGGCTGCGTGTAGCAGCGATGACAAAGCGCGTTTAAAAGCAGACGAGGTGCCAAACCTTGCAATTATCAATTCATATAACGACATGTTATCTGCACATGTGCCTTACAAAGAATACCCCGATTTAATTAAAAGCATTGCCACTAAATTTGACGCCACCGCGCAAGTTGCTGGCGGTGTACCTGCGATGTGTGATGGTGTTACGCAAGGGCGTGATGGCATGGAACTATCGCTTTTTTCTCGTGACGTTATTGCTATGTCTACTGCGGTTTCGTTATCGCATGACGTGTTTGATGGTGTGTTTTGTTTAGGTGTATGTGACAAAATTGTCCCAGGCCTATTAATTGGTGCTTTATCATTTGGTCACTTACCTGTGTATTTTTTACCAGCAGGGCCTATGCAATCAGGTATTCCAAACAAAGACAAAGCACGTGTTCGTCAAAAGTTTGCACAAGGACTGGTATCTCGTGAAGAGCTACTAGAAGCTGAAAGCGCTTCTTATCACAGTGCGGGTACCTGTACGTTTTATGGTACCGCTAATTCAAATCAAATGTTGATGGAAATAATGGGCTTACACTTACCAGGTAGCTCGTTTATAAACCCATACACAGAACTGCGTGATGGCTTAACCGGTAATGCGGTTGAAACCATGCTTAAGCAGCTTACTGAAAACAAAGATGGCCCGTGTTTAGCGGATGTGATCAGCGAAAAAACTATAATTAACGGCTTAGTTGGCTTGTTATCAACAGGTGGCTCAACCAATCATGCAATCCATATTGTGGCGATTGCTAAAGCGGCTGGTATTCAAGTTACATGGAAAGACATGTCTGATTTATCAGCGGTTGTTCCACTACTGACGCGTATTTACCCAAATGGCTCAGCAGATGTTAATCACTTTCAAGCAGCCGGCGGCATGGGCTTCTTGATGCGTGAATTAGCAGGTGCTGGTTACCTTCATACAGACGTAACCACTATTTTAGGCGAAGGCCTTGCACCTTACATGTGTGAGCCACTACTCGATAAAGACGATAACTTGATTATTAGTGATGCGAACGGCCCAAGCAAAGTTAAATGGGTAGCGTGTCCAGAAAACTCACATGATGAAGAAGTACTTCGCCCAGTAAGTAACCCATTTAGTAAGCAAGGTGGTTTACAGCTACTAACGGGTAACTTAGGTAAAGCGGTTATTAAAGTCTCTGCGGTTGCAGAGTCTCATCAAGTGGTGTCGGCACCGGCTAAAGTATTTAGCTCACAAGGTGAGTTACAAGATGCCTATAGCCGTGGCGAACTTAACCAAGATTTTATTGCTGTACTTAAAGAGCAAGGGCCAAAAGCCAAAGGCATGCCTGAGCTTCATAAGCTCACACCGGTAATGGCAACATTACAAGATCAGGGCTATAAAGTGGCTATTGTTACCGACGGTCGTATGTCGGGCGCATCAGGCAAAGTACCAGCGGCAATCCATTTAGCACCTGAAGCGGTTGAAGGTGGGATTATTGCTAAAATTCATGAAGGCGATATTGTTACTCTAGATGCGCCAAATGGTATTTTAAAACTGCATGTTAGCGATGAAGAGCTTGCACAGCGTGAGCTACAAATTAGCCAAGCAAGCCAAACGTTTGGTACAGGTCGTGAATTATTTACTGGATTTAGAAACATAGTAAGCAGTGCCGATTTAGGTGCAAGTGCTTTTGGACTTGAATAATAATTAGCCATATTGGGTAATGAGGAACAAGTAATGAGTATTGAAAAAATCTTAGCATCGGCACCGGTAGTGCCAGTGGTGGTAATCGAAAAATTAGAAGATGCAGCACCACTTGCAAGAGCGTTATATAACGGTGGCCTAAAAGCACTTGAAATTACACTGCGTACACCCATTGCAGCTGAGGCTGTAAAACTAATGAAAGCAGAAGTGCCCGAAGCTTATGTTGGTACAGGTACTGTGGTTGATAAAGCAAGCTTTAACGCATCAGTAGAAGCGGGTGCTGACTTTATGGTAAGCCCAGGTGTTAGCGATGAGTTATTAGCGCTGGCAAAAGAGTCTACTATTCCATTTTTACCTGGTGCAGCGACCCCAAGCGAAGTGATGAACTTAGCTGCTCATGGTTTTAAGTTCTTAAAGTTTTTTCCTGCAGAAGCTGCAGGCGGTGCTGCTATGCTTAAATCTATTGGCGGCCCATTACCTGATATTACTTTTTGTCCAACCGGTGGCATTAGTTTAGCAACCGCACCTGATTACTTAGCACTTAACAATGTTATTTGTGTAGGTGGTACCTGGATGTTAGATAAGCAACTTATTGAAAATAAAGACTGGCAAGCTATTGAAACGCTTGCTCGCCAAGCATGTGAAGTTAATAGGAGTCAAAAATGATTAATGTAGCAATTAATGGCTACGGCCGAATTGGTCGTAATGTATTACGTGCACTGTATGAATCAGCGCAAAATAATGAAATTAAAATTGTGGCTATTAACGATTTAGCCCCAGCCAATGTAAATGCTCATCTGACTCAGTTTGACTCAGTACATGGTCGTTTTTCACAGCAAGTAACGCTTAAAGACAACACCATGTTAATTGGCGATGATGTGATCACCTTAACGCAAGAACGCGATCCTGCGAATTTACCGTGGAAAGCACTAAACGTTGACATAGTACTTGAATGTACAGGGTTATTTACGTCACGCGAAGCGGCTAATAAGCATATTGAAGCGGGCGCCAAAAAAGTAGTGGTATCGGCACCTGGTACAGATATGGATGCAACGGTAGTTCATGGTGTAAACAGCGATGTAATTAATGCTGACAGCAATATCATCTCAAACGCGTCGTGTACAACTAACTGTTTAGCACCAGTGGCCAAAGCAATAAACGATACGGTAGGGATTGAACAAGGTAGCATGACTACTATTCATGCTTACACCAACGATCAAAATTTATCTGACGTATACCATCCAGATTTATACCGCGCGCGTAGTGCGACTCAATCTATGATCCCAACTAAAACGGGCGCTGCAAAAGCGGTTGGTTTAGTATTGCCTGAGCTGGCAGGTAAATTAGATGGCATGGCGGTACGTGTACCTACAATTAATGTGTCGTTAGTTGATTTAACGTTTATTGCTAAACGTGACACAAGCATTGAAGAAATTAACCAAGTGGTTAAAGCAGCCTCAGAAGGGCCAATGAAAGGTATTTTAGAGTACAACGAGCTGCCGCTTGTTTCTATCGACTTTAACCATAACCCAGCTTCATCTATTTTTGATGCAACGCAAACACGTGCTGATGGTAAATTAGTTAAAGTAATGGCGTGGTACGACAACGAATGGGGTTTCTCAAACCGCATGTTAGATCAAGTTAAAGCGCTGGGTGCCTATTTATAAATTTTCCGTGTAGTTAATTTAGCTTTATCCAGCCAAGCCACGCATTGCGTGGCTTTTTTTGTGTTTTAGTTAGCCCAAAATTTGCTAGAATATGCGCACTAGAATAGGGACTGCATATTATATTAAGGAAAATAATGCTAAAACACGTCACTAAAAAAATATTTCGCACCAGTCACCTGCAAATTGGTGAGGGTAATATCAGCGGTTACATTGCTTGCTTTTTGGCGATATTAAGTTGCTTGGGAGTGCTTGCATTCCACTTCCCTGAATATTTAACGACTCCAGAATTGCGTAAAAGTTATAGCGTCGAGTTTTTACGTCAACTTATGTTTGTTGCCCTTATTATTTCAGGAAGCCTGGGTTTACTTAATTTTGTACGAAATACCAATAAGCGCTTGGGGGCGACTGCGTGGTTTTTTATTGTACTTGCAATTGGCTTTGGCGGCCCGAATGTTGAAGTGAATGACTTTGCCGATAACACCCCATTTATTGGCTTAGACTGGTTTATATTAGACTTATTAGGCTCAACCTTAATTTTTATTTTAATTGAAAAACTGCTTCCGCATCGAAAAGAGCAAAAAATACTGCGTAGTGAATGGCGCGGGGATTTAAACCATTTCTTTGTCAATCATCTAATAGTAGGCTTTGTATTACTGGTTACTAATCATTTTGTGCATTATGGTTTTGGTTGGGCGGTGTCGAGCACATTACAAGGTTACATAGCGCAAATGCCGTTTATACTGCAGCTATTTTTAATTATTTTGGTGGCTGATTTAATGCAGTATTGGACACATCGTGCTTATCACGAAGTCCCCTTTTTATGGCGATTTCATGGTGTCCATCACAGTGCCAAAGAAATGGATTGGCTCGCAGGCTCTCGTCAGCATATTTTAGAAATACTTATCACCCGTAGTTTAGTGTTAACGCCTATATTTGTGCTGGGTTTTTCACAGCAAATTATTAGTTTGTACGTGATTATTGTAGGCTTTCAAGCGGTATTTAATCACGCTAACGTAAATGTAAAATTTGGGTGGTTAAAGTATTTTATGGTTACACCACAGTTTCACCATTGGCATCACGCATCCGATAAAGCCGCAATTGATAGAAATTATGCAGCCCATTTTTCGTTTTTAGATTACTTGTTTGGCTCTGCAGTAAAAGGGCAAGCAGAGTGGCCTAAAGAATATGGGGTTGTGGGTGATTACATGCCTGTAGGTATGCTAAAGCAACAAATTTACCCGTTTAAAAAACAAAAATAGTGTTCAATTTTAGATTGCGGCCATAATATTAATGGCCGCATAACCATTATAAAAAGTCAGCTAATGCGCCAAGTGTTGGCCGCTGTGCGATATTTTCGCTCATGCATTGCTGCGCAATATGTTGTAAGTGCATTACTTCAGCACTTTGTTCTTGGCAGGTTGTGAGTAAATCCTCGATTAAACACCCTAAAGCACGCACTTCTATTAACTGCATTTGTTGACGTTGATAGTCACTGAGCATAGTAAGATCAGTGGCCGCGCCAAAATCCCCAAACAGCACACGCGCGTGCGGGTCAACCATGGTATTGTGCGCATATATATCACCATGGCTTATATTGTGCTGGTGCAAGTGGGCCACAGTGCTAACCATTTGCTGCGCTATGGCATAAATTACTTGGGTAGAGTAGTGGCAATCGCTTTCAAATGTATCTCGAGTACAGGTATCAAGGCTCGGCGGTAAACCAAGATTTGTAAAGCTTGTATCAATTAACTCCATCACTAAACCAAGCTGTTGCTGTTGTTCAATGTAAGCCAGTACTTTAATTAAGTTTGGATGCTCAAGCGCTTGCAAGCAGCAATTAACTTCATCCAGCGGATAACCATCGCTTGTAATAGTCCCTTTAAATAACTTAACAGCAACCGGCTCTTTATTCGTTGAATAAGCAAGATGGATAATCCCTGATGCGCCTTGGCCTATTACTTTACTGAGCGAGTAGTCACTCAGTGGTTTATTGGCTAAATTTGATTGGGTAAGGCACTGTGATTTATTAAAGCAATTACCTGCAAATGCAAGCCAAGTCAGCTTTGGTAGTTCAAATAGCCAATCATCAATTTGAGTTAACTGATTTGCAGAGAGCCTAACTAGTTCTAGGTTATGGCAATTTGCCATGCTTATTGGAAGTTCATTAAGCTGATTACCTGCCAATGCCAGCTTTTTAAGCGCAGTGTATTGGCCAAATGTTGCAGGCAGCTTAGCTATTTTATTATCTGTAAGAATAAGCCATTCAATCGTTTTAGGTAGGCAGTGATCTGCAAATTCAGTGATGTAATTACCTTTAAATGCAACCATGATCAAAGCAGGGCACTTAGCGAGTATTTTAGGTATATGTTTAAACTGATTAAACGATAAAAACAGTCGTTTTAATTTTGTTAAGCAGGCAAATTCATCAGGTAAATCAGATAAATTGTTATTAGATAAATCCAAGACTTCGAGGGTATCCGCGAGGGTAAAAATTTCCTCTGGAAAGTGGCTTAGCGCTTCAACTAATTGTAGGTGTTTAGCACCAAGTAATTGGCCGCTGCGAAGTTGTGAAAGGGTATTCAAAATTAATAATCCATTTTAAAATCAACAAAAAGGCCAACTAAGTTGGCCTTTAAACACGATTAAGCTTTAATGTTTAAAATTGTGCGTTGTGGTACACGTTTTGTACGTCGTCACAATCTTCAAGCATGGCTAAAAAGCGTTCCATCACTTCTACATCTTCGCCTTCAATAGGGGCTTCTACTTGGGGTACAAAGGCAATTAAGTCTTCGTCAAATTCTGTCACACCCATTTCTTCAAGTGCGGTACGCGTATTGTTGTATTCAGTGTGTGGAGCAAATACGGTTACTTTACCGTTTTCTACTTCTACATCGGTTACATCAACGTCAGCCATCATTAGCGCTTCAAGAACGGTTTCATCGTCGTCACCGTCAAATACAAAAATAGCAAGGTGATCAAATAAGTGTGATACCGAGTTTTGTGCGCCAATTTTAGCGTTTGCTTTAGTAAAACACACACGTACATCAGCAAAGGTACGTTTGTTGTTGTCGGTTAAACAGTCAACAATAATCATGCAATTACCTGGGCCGTAACCTTCGTAGCGCGTAGCTGCATAGTCTTCACCGCCGCCGCCTTTGGCTTTATCAATGGCGCGTTCAATTACGTGAGCCGGTACTTGGTCTTTTTTAGCGCGTTCAATTAAACGACGCAGTGCTAGGTTACCGTCTGGATCAACACCGCCGTTTTTAGCACAAATATAAATCTCTTTACCGTATTTTGAATAAACTTTAGTTTTAGCACCCGCAGTTTTAGCCATTGAATCTTTTTTGTTTTGGTAAGCTCTTCCCATCTGCGTTTCGCCTTAATATGTATAAATAATTGAAAAAATTTGCAAGCCCATATTCTAAAGGTAAATGCCGGGCAGGGCTAGTAAGTATTGAGATTGATTACTAAGTAACGGGGGAAACAGTTATTATGAATGGAAAATAAAACAACCCGCCGAAGCGGGTTGTTTATTCGTTACAAATGATGAACGTTTGTCAGAGTATTACCAAATACGAACACGTTCGTCTTCTGGTAAGTACAACTCATCACCTGGTTTTACATCAAATGCTTTGTACCAAGCGTCGTGGTTACGAGGAGCTTGTGCTCTAAAGCGACCTGGCGCATGCGTACCGCCACGTAATTGGTTTAACATGCTTTGCTCAGTACGTTTTTCTTTCCATACTTGTGCCCACGCTAAGAAGAAACGTTGATCGCCGGTTACACCATCAATCACAGGGGCTTCTTTACCATTTAGGCTTAGTTTGTAAGCATGATAAGCCATGGCTAAACCACCTACATCACCAATATTTTCACCTAAGCTGTTGCGGCCATTTACAAAGTTACCCGGAATTGGCTCATATTTGCTGTACTGAGCCGCCAGTTTGTCGGCTTTAGCATCAAAAGCAGCACGGTCTTCGTCAGTCCACCAGTTACGTTGTATGCCGTTAGCATCTGATTTTGACCCTTGGTCATCAAAGCCATGGCCCATTTCGTGGCCAATCACGGCACCAATACCACCGTAGTTTACCGCAGGATCTGCATTTGGATCGAAAAACGGCGGTTGTAAAATAGCGGCAGGAAATACAATTTCATTAAATGAGCTATTGTAATAAGCATTTACACGTTGTGGTGTCATACCCCAGCGATTGCGGTCGGTCTTTTTCAGCTCTTTTTCAACGCTATCGGCTTGGAAAAACTCACGCATATTTTTTACATTAGCCATTAAATCATTTTTGCTAATACTTAAGCCTTCGTAAGATTGCCATTCGTCTGGGTAACCAATTTTTGGCACAAACGCCGCTAATTTTGCACGCGCATTTACTTTTGTTTCTGCGCCCATCCAATCTAGGTTATCAATACGCTCGCCAAGGGCTGTGCGTAAGTTTTCAACCAGCTCAGACATTTGCTGCTTCGATGACTCAGGGAAGTAATGATCTACATAAATTTTACCAATCGCAAAGCCTAGTGAACTAGTGCCTGACATTTGGCTGATCGCACGTTTCCAGCGCGGACGAGGCTCTTGTTGACCATTTAACTCTTTACCAAAGAAAGCAAAGCTGGTGTTAAATATGTCTTCTGACAACAGCCCAGCGTTACCATTAATTGCATGGTATGTTAGGTAGTCTTTCCATACGCTTATATCTTCGTTGTTGATTAAATCAATCATGGCCTTTACAGGTTCAGGCTGCGACACGTTTAGCTGCGGTACTTTGTAACCTGTTTGCGCAAAGTATAAATCCCAATTAAATCCAGGGTACTGGGTACTTAATTCGTCGCGTTTTATTTGGTTTAACGTTATGTCACGATTACGGCGTTTTTCACGTGGCCAATGACCTTCTGCAATTTTTGTCTCTAGCGCTAAAATTGCTTGTGCACGTTCAGTGGTATTTTCAACACCAGCAAATTTAAGTATGTCGGCAATATGTGCAACATACGCTTCACGAGTTTTTACAAAACGCTCTGCATCTTCAAGGTAATATGAACGATCAGGTAAGCCTAAACCACCAGCACCTAACGACATTTCGTATTTATTAGGATCTAAGCGGTTAAACCACATACCACCACCAATTGGGGCGCTAACACCAGTGAGCCATGAATTACCAAAGATTTTTGCTAAGTCATCAGTTGAGTCGACAGCGTTAATATCGTTAAGCAATGGCTTAATGGGAGTCACACCGAGCTTATTAAGCGTGTCGGTATCCATGTACGAATTATAAAAGTCAGCAACTAGTTGTTCTTCTGCATTTAAATTTTCACGTGCTGCAATGTCTTCAATAATTTCTTTTACGCGGTCTTCACTTCGCTCAGCTAACGCAGAAAACGCACCGTAGCGTGTTTTATCTGCTGGCATTTCGTAATTGTCGTACCATGAACCGCTGGCATACATAAAAAAGTCATCGCCTGGTTTTACAGCTTCATTGCGGGCAGTTAAATCAACCCCAAATGTGCCTAATTCAGCTTGCTCAGTTGCTTGTGGTTTTTCAGCAACGGCTGCGACTTGCTCAGTTTTTGTAGTTTGTGGCTCTGAACAGCCGGTAATAAATGTAGCGGCGAGTGCCGCTGCAATTAAACTTTTTTTCATTACTTTCCCCTATGAATTCACGTTATTTAATTCGTTATATTTTTGTTATAAAAATAGCTATTTGATTGTATTGATAACTTCACTTCAAACAAACCTTTTGAGGTGAATAACCGTACCGGTCGATAAGATGAATAAAATACTATCAAAATAGCAAAAAAACACTCAACTACTTAAATCGTTCTTGAGCGGCTTAGTTTATTGCGCCTTTGACTGCTTTTGCTGTAATGCCCACATACGAGCATATTCACCGTTTTGATTTAGTAGTTCTTGGTGTTTGCCTTGTTCAATAATTTCACCGGCTTTTAAAACAATAATTGAGTCTGCATCGGTTATGGTCGAAAGTCGATGTGCAATAACAATACTGGTGTGATCATTTGCCACTTCTCGCATTGCTTTTAAAATAGCTTGCTCTGCATGAGAGTCGAGCGCGGAAGTTGCTTCATCAAAGATTAAGATGGGTGATTGCTTTAAAATAGCACGGGCAATGGCAATCCGTTGTTTTTCACCCCCTGAGACTTTTAACCCGCGCTCACCCACGAGGGTTTTATCGCCTTTGTCTAAGCTATTTATAAAGTCGGTTAAGTGCGCCATGTTAATTGCTTTATTTATTTCATCTTCAGTTGCTGAGGGTCTGCCATAGGCAATATTCTCACGGATGGTGCTATTAAACAGCACAGTATCTTGGGGGACTATCGCAATGGCTTTACGCAAGCTTGCAAGAGTAACTGTATTAATTGCTTGTTTATCTATGCTAATAGTGCCTGATGACAGCTCATAAAAGCGATACAGTAATCGGGCTAATGAGCTTTTTCCTGCACCACTTGCACCCACAATCGCGACTTTTGAGCCGGCAGCAACATTAAAGCTAATGCTTTTTAAAATAGGCCTTTTACTGTCGTAGTGAAAGCTTACTTTATCAAAGCTAATTTCACCTTGTTTAATGACCAACTCTTTGGCCTCATGAGCATCCGCCACTTTAGGTTGTGTATTAAGCAGGCCGAGCATGTTTTCAAGGTCGGTAAGGGCACGGCGTATTTCGCGATATACAAACCCTAAAAAGTTGAGCGGTAAAAAGAGTTGAATCATATACGCATTGATCATCACAAGTTCACCAATCGTTAACTCGCCCGTGACAACTTCGCTTGCGCCAAGCCACATTAATGCGGTTATTGCACAGGCAATAATGAGTGCTTGCCCTGAATTTAGCGCCAGTAACGAGAGTCTGTTTTTTAATCGTGCTTGTTCCCAGGTTGCTAAAAACGTATCGTAAGTTTTAGCTTCATACTCTTCGTTATTAAAGTATTTAACGGTTTCGTAATTTAATAAGCTGTCGATGGCGCGGGTGTTACTTTGGTTGTCAGCAGCGTTTGACTCACGAATAAAGCGGTTTCGCCATTGGGTAACCGTCACCGTAAAAAAGATATAAATAGCCACAGCAAGTAGGGTGATCAGCGCAAACCAAATAGAAAACAAGGTGCCAAAAATAATCGCCACGGTCATTATTTCAAACAACGTGGGCACAATATTAAACATTAAAAAGCGCATTAAAAAGCTTAAACCACTGGTGCCGCGCTCTATGTCTCGACTTATACCGCCAGTTTGTCTGTCTAAATGAAAGGCTAAATCTAACGAATGCAAATGTTTAAATACTTTAAGGCCAATATCACGCATGGCATGCTCGGTGACTCGAGAAAATACAGCATCGCGTACTTCACCTAAAAACACGCTGGCAAATCGCAGTGCGCCGTACATAACGAGTAATAAGGTTGGGACGAGGAGTAGCGGGTTAATTGATTTATCAACCGCATCAATTATTTCTTTTAAAGCCCATGGCATGAGCAATGTCGCGCCTTTAGCACCCACAAGCGCTAATATGGCAATAAGCACACGCCCTTTAAATTTAGTGATATAAGGCCAAAGAGTTTGAATGCTTTGTTTTAAATTCATGGCATCGGGGCGTTTTACTGAACTTTGTCTGGAGCGCATTGAGGATCTCAGTATTTGTTTTTATATAAATGAAATAGCTTAATGTTGGCTATTGTATTTTAATTAGCTGCCCTTATATACTAGCTATCCTTTATTTTAGTTTTAAATGACAGATGTTTAAATTTCGCGTTTTTTTAGCTACTTGCTTGTTTTTTGCTGCACTCTTTAGTGTGCAAAGCCATGCTATGGGCGTAAAGCACGAATTAAACAGTAACCAAAGCAGTTATAGCCATGTTGTTAATGTCGAAAACTTAACTAACGCTCCCACACCGTTAAAGTCGCTAGGTAATTTACAGCATAAAAACTCAAAGCATTCTGAGTTTGCTGCGCATCAACCTAGGCTAACAGCCAATAACTCCTTTTTATTTTTACACAGTGCGCAGGGCGATCCTGAATACGATGTAGTGCATGAGTTTTTTGCGCTAAATGGGTGTAGGCATATTTTTTTGCGACCGCAAGCAGTCACCATAAATCAGCCTTGGTATACCTGGGTATTTAAAAGTAAAAAGTCGCGCTTGAGCGGCTGGAAAGATGCGAATCTGTTATACACCGCTGTAACCACCTACCACGCTTAAAGTTCCTTAATTATCGTTAATTGGTTTTAACGCATCGCGTTTTGACCTTAAGTTTAATTGTGCCTAATAGGTACGTTACTGGGCTATGCCGAGTAATAAGGAACAACTATGTTAAGTTTAAAAAAACAAAAAAAGCCATTTATGGCTAAATTTAAATTAAGCTATGTAGCCATGTTGGTTGTATTGGTTTTACTGGCAATAAGCGCTTTACCTAATTTATACCCGAATAAATCGTGGTTGCATATTAGTGCCGCACCTGAGGTTAAAACACAATCAATACCAAGTACTGAAAACATAGTGCGCTTTTTAAATAGCCAAGGTTTTGAGGTCAGCCAAGGGGTAGAAAACCAAGCAACAATTAATGTGCTTTTAAATACACCTACGCAAAGTGCCCAAGCTCAAGCGGCTATAAAATCGAATTACCCAAATACACAAGTTAAAATTGTAGAACATGCAACCAGCCCTGTTTGGTTACAAGAGTTTGGTTTATCGCCCATAAAGCTGGGTCTTGATTTAAACGGCGGGGTATTGTTTGTACTTGATGTTGATTTAGATAAAGCCATTGATGAGCAATTACTCAGTGCTTACCAGCAAACGAAAGCCATTATTGTTAAACAAAAAGCCTATGGTGTTAAAGCAAAGCAAACTAACCAAGGCTTTGAAATAAGTGCATTAGAAAATGCAGCCGAAAAGCTAACCTCAGTTATTAACGACCTTAAAAGCCGCTTTGAAAATCTAACTATAACCACATCAACTCATGGCAACTTACAGGTCGTTAAAGTGAGTTATTCTGAGCAAGGGCGCAGCGCATTTGATAAACAAGTCATGAGCCAAACACTCACTACGCTTCGCTCACGCATTGAAGAGTTAGGAATTACCGAGGCGGTTACACAGCGCCAAGGTAAGCAGCGCATTCGCATTGAGCTACCCGGCGTCCAAGACCCAGCCGAGGCAAAACGTATTATTGGTGCTACCGCGTCACTTGGGTTTTATCAACTTAAAGAGATTGGCGGGCAAACATTTAATTTGCAATCGGGTGGGACTATTAAGCTCGACCCTGTGCCTATTTTTACTGGTGAGCATATTAATAATGCCAATATTGGCCGTGATGACTGGGGTAAACCTTTAGTACAACTGAGCCTAGATAGCCAAGGTGGCGATGCTATGTCGGCGTTTTCTAAGGCGAATATAGGCAAGCCGATGGCAACGCTCTATTCAGAGTATTCACAAAATGCTAAAGGTGAAGTGGTTAAAAAAAGCGAAGTCATTAATGTGGCGAATATAGCCCAGCATTTAAGCTCACGCTTTAGTATAACCAATATGCAAAGCCAGCAAGCGGCTGCCGATTTAGCGCTATTACTCCGTGCAGGATCGCTTACGGCGCCAGTGACCATAGTACATGAACAAACTATTGGTCCAAACCTTGGCCAAGACAACATTAACAATGGATTGGCGGCGTTAATGTTAGGCATGGGGTTAACGCTTGCCTTTATGGCGCTGTGGTATCGTCGTTTAGGGCTTATTGCAAATGTTGCGTTAGTTTTAAATTTAACGTCTTTAGTGGGGTTAATGTCATTATTACCTGGGGTGGTTTTAACACTTCCTGGTATTGCAGGTTTGGTGCTAACCATAGGAATGGCGGTTGATACTAACGTGATTATATTTGAACGTATAAAAGAAGAGCGCCGCAAAGGACGCCCTCCATATCAAGCGATACAAGAGGGCTATAAACAGGCAGCGAATACGATTTTAGATGCCAATATTACCACGATGATCACCGCGATTATTTTATATGGCATAGGTTATGGCCCTGTAAAAGGCTTTGCTATAACGCTGGCGCTGGGACTTATCACATCGGTATTTACTGGTGTGTATGTATCGAAATATTTAAGCCAAAGCTTATATTTAAAGCTGGGTAAAAAAGCAGGAGTAAACGCGCATGCTTAATTCTTTTTTAAAATGTGAGGCAGGGTCTGGTATACGTTATACAGGCATGCTGATCAGCGCCATATTTGTGTTGTTGTCGGTATTCACCATTGCACAAAAAGGGCTAAACTTTGGCCTTGATTTTACGGGTGGATACTTAACAGAGTTTACCACCAGCCAAGGTGTTGAACTAAAACAGCTTGAGCAATTTATTGCAAAAAATCATCAGGGTGAATTTGAGCTAACAGCACAGGGCAATAATCATTTTCAACTAACACAAGGCCCCAATAATACAAGCAATAACGATGACTGGAAAACGGCTATAATCCAAAACCCAACTATAAATGCTGAGGTTTTATCATCGGCTTATATTGGCTCTCAAGTGGGTGATGAACTATTTGAACAAGGCTGCTTAGCATTATTTGCTGCGATGGTCGCGGTAATGATTTATTTAGCTGTTCGTTTTGAATGGCGTTTGGCATTAGGCTCTGTGGTGGCTTTATTTCATGACTTAGTGCTGGTGGTTGGCTTATTCTCATGGTTACAAATAGAGTTTAACCTAACTGTTTTAGCCAGTTTGTTGGCGATTATTGGCTACTCACTAAATGACTCAATAATAGTTGGAGATAGGGTGCGCGAGCTGTTGCGCATACCAACAAACATCACACTCAAACCAAGCAGTATTATCAACAGTGCTATTAAAAGCACCTTAACTCGTACGCTTATTACCTCCGGGACTACGCTCGCAACGGTGGCAAGTGTTTGGCTGTTAGCAGGGGCTCCGCTTCAGGGATTTGCAATTGCTCTGTTTGCAGGAATAGTCGTAGGCACGTTATCGTCCATTTGTATTGCTGCAACATTACCCGAGCTACTTGGGTTAAGTGCTAAAAACTACGATAAGCAAGTGGATCAGCAAACGCAGGCATTAATGGATATGCCATAGGCTTAAATCAGCATTGTTGTTACACAGCAAAGGGATAGTGTTAGGTGTAGCAACAATGCTAAAATGGCAAATTATTTTACCGTATTTAGTGAATTTCCAAATGAATAAAGCCCATGTTACAGAGCACCTGCGTTTTGCCTTAGAAGAGCAGCTTAATACTGCGAAAATTGCAGCTCAAACAGCCCACGATACCGCGACCCACGAAGAAAGTATTGCAGAAACTCAATATGATACGCTCGGGCTTGAAGCTGCGTATTTAGCGCAAGGTCACGCTGATCGGGTGAATGAGTGTTATAAAGAAATACAACTATTTGAAGCCATCTACAACGACGTCGTTACAGGCACAATAGCAGTCAGTTCATTGGTGTGTTTAGAAGATGATGCAGGCACACAAAAATGGTTTTATTTAGGCCCTGCAGCTGGTGGATTAACCGTTGATATTAAAGGCACAACTATTCAAGTACTTACCTCTGGTGCACCATTAGGCCAACAGTTATTAGGTAAACAAGTCGATGATGAAGTTAGTTTAACACTCGGTGATGTAAAACATAGTTACGATGTGGTTAAAGTGCTTTGAATGTAGTATTTATTTGTCTCTTACGCTGAGACGCAGCATCTCGTAGGCCTCTTTGTTAAATAATTGCCTGAAACTTAAAGAATAAAATTAAAGATGAGCCGTTTATGAACTTAGTTTTGGTTAGTGATATATTTGGTAAAACAGCGGCTTTAAAAGCATTAGCTGAAGAACTAAACGCTCAGTTTATTGTCGATCCCTATGGCGGGGTTGATATGGCATTTAACAGTGAACAGCAGGCCTATGAGTATTTTAGTCAGCATACTGGCCTTGATGAGTATGTAGCTATTTTACAAAAAACGATTAAACCACTCGCTGGTAACATCATATTGATTGGTTTTAGTGTTGGCGCATCGGCAATTTGGTCAATGTCTGCACATCCGGCGATTAAAACGATAGCTAAGGGCATTTGTTTTTACAGCTCGCAAATTAGGCAACAAAGCCTAATGTTTCCGCTAAGTGTGTTGATTATTTGCATGGTTTTATGAACCCGCATTCGAATAATTTTAATCAACGCGCTTACGATGAAACATTAACTGTGTTATCTAATAAGCTAATATAATAAACTAGTTAAGGAGTGTTTATAACTCGATGTTAGCCGGTTTCACTCAATCACAACTAAGGCATTTATAGCGTGAACTTATAAGATTTGCTTGAGTCTGATAATCATTAACGGATAAGCAGTTAAATAAAGGACATAAATTTAAAGGAATATTATGGAGATAGGGATTTTTACCGTCACAATTACGGGTGTTTTACTCACGGCTTTAATTATAAAGTACTTAACGTTTAGGCCTGAGCGTGTTTTTTCTGATATTGGAGAAAACGTTCTACTTTGCAAAAAACCTCACTGGTTCAATAATAATAAAAGTAGAATGCAGCTTATTCCTAAAGGGGCGATAATTAAAATACAGCTAGCGTCAAATACCGTTACTTTATTTTGTAAAAGTGGCAATGTTATTGATATACCAGTGCCAAACTCAAAGTTTACTGCCGATGTTTTGCAAAGCGCAAAAACACACTTTCACAAAGCAGAAGTAGTAATACTAGACAACTAACACACCACTATGAGAACTGAATATAGATTTTAAAATTTTTAAAAGGCAATTAAAATCAATCAGTTAAAGTGGATGTCAGTTTGTTAATGTAATAAAGCGCCAAGATTACGCAGGTTATTGCTGTATTTAATTGTTTATCTCAATGGGTTTAGGCTTTTTTAACAAATTTAGCCGTCACCATCATTTCACCTATGCCATCTACTTTACAGTCAAGCTCATGATCTTTTTTATCAAGTACACGTCTTACTAAGGCCTTGGTGCCAATTTTAATAACTTGTGAGCTACCTTTAATTTTTAAATCTTTAGCTACGGTTACTTTGTCGCCATCAGCAAGTAAAGTGCCGTTTGCGTCTTTCACTAAAATAGCGTCTTCGTCATTAGTAACATTCGGGTTCCACTCATAGGCACATTCTGGGCAAATAAGCAGCTGCTGGTCTTCGTAAACGTATTCACATTGGCATTTAGGACAAGCGGGAAGAGACATGATGATCACTTTTAGTATTAAATTTTGGCTATTTTAAAACACAAATTAGCAATAAAAAAGTTCATCAAAAATTTTTATCTTTACGCTAAAAATATCTCGTTTGTGCGCATCTAAAAAAGGGCATATAAATCACCTGTCGCTTAAGCAATTTAAGCGCTAACGTTTATAGTAGATATTCGTTAAAGCACCTATCGTATTAAGTGATTTGCTAAATGCTGCACTTAGTGCGATGGGTGTTTCTATTTGCTGTTTTATTCGCTGAGCTAACTGATTAGCAAGGCTGCTTTGTATATTTTGACTTAACTAGGAAAAGTCGTGTTTAAAACCTTAATTGTGGTTGATAACAATGAGCAAACGCTTGCTCTTTCATTTGAAAATGTCATTACCTTTAACACCTATTTGCGTGACTACCCAAAACGCAACGAACCAAAAACCCGCATAATAAATCTATGTGATGCTAGCCAGTATTTAAGTAAAGGCTATTACTGTTCGTTACTTGCTGAGGCGCGCAAGCACCAAGTATTACCGAGTGTAAAAACAATTAACGCGCTTCGAAGCAATCAAGCGTCATTACAAAATATTGGCCATATTGATGGTGCTGTTTATTTTGGTCATGCGGGAAATGATCAACAAGCTAAAGCCGCTAAATCGGTATTTAAACAATATCCGGCACCTATTTTATTTGTTGATGAGCAAGGCCTATTACAACAAGGATCATTAGCGTCCCTAAGCGAGCAGCAATATGCTGCGTTTATTGAAAAGCTAAATGAGTTTACCCAAACGCAATGGCGTATTGGTAAAGTAGAGCGCCGTTTTCGTTGGGATATGGCGATATTGGTTGATCATAACGAAAAAGTACCGCCAAGTGATAAAGATGCAATAGCCCGTTTTATAAAAGCAGCAGCGAAACATGGTATTAACGCAAAAGCACTCAGCTTTGAGGAAATAGACAATATTGCCCAATTTGATGCGTTGTTTATTCGCCAAACAACAGCGATTGATCACCCAACCTACCGTCTTGCAAGTAAAGCGCAAAGCTTAGGTTTAGTGGTGATTGATGATGCGGAGTCTATTTTACGATGCTGTAATAAAGTGTACTTACATGATGCATTCAATTATCAAAAAGTACCGAGTTTAAAAACCGTGGTGGTGGCAGATCAATCAAAAGACACAATTGAGCAACTAGAAGCGTCGTTTACTTATCCGCTGGTATTAAAAATGCCAGAAGGGTCGTTTTCAAAAGGCGTGTATAAAGTTGCTAATCGTGATGAATTAGAAGCTAAGCTTAGTGAATTATTTGCTTTAAGTGCGTTAGTTCTGGCGCAAGAGTACATGTACACAGAATATGATTGGCGTGTAGGGGTACTTAATGGCCGTGCTATTTATGCGTGTCGTTATTTAATGGCGCGTAACCATTGGCAAATATATAACCATGACGCGAAACGGTTTTTCTCGGGTGGCTTTGAAACATTGCCGACGTTTGAATTACCTAAAGCTGTACTGGATGCTGCTTTAAAAGCATGTAAAACCGTGGGTAAGGGTTTATACGGTGTGGATGTAAAAGAGCATCAAGGCCGTGCGTATGTGTTGGAAGTAAACGATAACCCAAGTATTGATCACAAAGTAGAAGATGGTTACTTAGGTGATGAGTTATACATGATCATTATGGATGAGTTTAAACAGCGCCTTGAAGCACGAGGTCGCGGCTAATGCTTAACGCATTGTCTGATATAACGATTTTGGCAGGAGCGGGTATTAGTATTCGCCCTGCAAGCGCGAGTGATTTAAAAGCCTTAGTGGCGCTTGAAAGTGCCTGCTTTAGTAACGATAAGCTTAGTGCGCGAAGTTTAAAGCGTTGGCTTAGTGCTAAACATGGGATTTTATTAGTCGCCGAGCATAATGCGCAATTATGTGGTTACGGTTTGGTGTGGTGCCACAAAGGCACGCGGTTAGCGCGTTTGTATTCGTTAGCCGTATTACCGACGATGCAGGGCAAAGGAATCGCTAAAACGCTGCTTAAAGCCCTTGAAAAAGCCACTAGTGAGCGTGGGCGTATTTATTTGCGTTTAGAAGTGGCAGTAAATAACGACAGCGCCATAGGGCTTTATAAAAGTGTAGGATATCGTGTTTTTGGTCAGTACAGTGATTATTACGATGATCACAGTGATGCCTTGCGCATGCAAAAAAACATTCGCCAAACCAGCGAGTTGCAAGTTGAGCGTTTAACGCCATGGTATCAGCAAACTACTGAGTTTACCTGTGGGCCTGCGGCATTATTAATGGCAATGGGCTCGCTTGATAACAGCACAGAGCTGAGTCAGTCACATGAATTAGTTTTATGGCGTGAAGGCACCACTATTTTTATGACCTCGGGACATGGCGGTTGTCATCCGTTTGGCTTGGCATTGGCTGCAAATAAACGGGGATTTAAAAGTGAGGTTATTGTTAATACCTCAGAGCCATTATTTTTAGATGGGGTACGCAGTGATAATAAAAAAACGGTGCTGGCGACAGTACATCAGCAATTTGTTGAAGGCATAGCCTCGGCTAATATTTCTGTTACCTACAAAGATGTTGAACTAACCGATATAGAAACGTGGTTAAACCAAGGTTTTAGTGTGTTGCTGTTAATAAGTACTTATCGGTTTGATGGAAAAAAATCACCGCATTGGGTATGTGTTACTCATCTAGATGCGCACTGTGTGTACGTACATGACCCGTTTTGCGAACCAGGTAACGACAATCAATTAGCGATTGACTGTCAATATGTGCCAATTGCACGCAGCGATTTTAGTAAAATGTCGGCTTTTGGTAGTCAAAGGCTTAGAACGGCAGTTGCTATTGGTAAAAAATAATAGATTAGGATTTTAAGTGACATTTTTAGATTTTATCGATGTAGCCCCATACTCGTGGGCAGCCATTGGTACGGCGGCTTTTTGTGGCGCTATTATTGGTATAGAACGACAATTGCGTGGCAAACCTGTAGGGATCCGTACCTCTGCGCTGATCACCTTAGGTACTTACTTGTTTTTATCGACTGCGTTTAATTTACAAGGGGATGTGATTGATCATTCTCGCGTAGTCGGGCAAATAATTACCGGCATCGGCTTTTTAGGCGCAGGCGTAATGCTCGCAAAAGACGGTGCGGTAGTCGGGGTTACCTCTGCTGCCACCATTTGGGTGCTGGCTTCCATTGGCGTGATGATAGCAACCGAAAACCTCGGGGCTGCTATTAAGCTCTCGGTGCTTGTGGTGGGTATTTTATACGGCGTTGACGTGCTAGAAGCTAAGTTTAAAAGCTTAAGTAAAGGCGTGCATGCTAAAGTGAAAAGTTATCATAAACGCTATTATCGAAAAGACAGTATTGATACCGAGCGCCACTAATTAGTGGCGTTTTTATGCGGGTAGTGCTTTGTTTTGGAAGCTAAGCGCATCTTCAATTGGTGCGGGGCGGCCAATAAAATAACCTTGTACACTGTCTACATTGAGTATTCTTAACGAGTTTAGTTCTTCTGCGGTTTCGATCCCTTCGGCAACAATGGTGCAGTCGATTGCTTTTGCAAATCCACACAGTGCTTTTGCCAGTAAAAATTTACGATCGTCTGTGTTTATATTTTGAGTCAGGCTAATATCTAATTTTATAATATCGGCCTCAAGCTCTAGTATGTGCTGAAATGAGGAAAAGCCAGCGCCTACATCGTCAATGGCCAAGCGCAGACCTTTGTTTCTGAGAGGCCTAAGTGCAGCTCGCATTTTTTCGTAATTAGAAATTGGCGAATGTTCAGTAATTTCTAATACCAGCCTAGTGCAGTCAATCTGTTGTAATGTTCGTTCAAGTGCACCGCTAAGAATGTGCGAAGGCGAGCAATTAATGGCAATGTAAGTTGTATTATTAAACTTTGCCATATTGGCTACTGCATTTTTAATGGCCAGCATTTCTAATGATTCACTTAAACCCACCTTACTCGCTTCTTCAAACCAGATATCAGGGGTTTTATAAGGGGTGGTAAAAAACCGAGCAAGTGATTCAAAACCTACAACTTTATTATTTAGTTGACTATAAATAGGCTGAAAATAGATACTAATATCATTATCGCTAATAATTTGCTCAATAGTTGATTTTGTGTGGTTGTACGGTACGCTTTTATCTAAACTCTTTTCAATTAATCCGGTCGCTATTTCTGAAATAATATTTAAAAAAGATAAATCGCGCTCATTTAAGCTCTCATCATGGTGTGATTTATAACAACAAAACGTACCATATAATTTACCGTTCGACAGGTTGATAGGTACACCTATATATGCCCCTATACCTAATTTTTTTGTAACCGGCATCGCTTTGGTTATTGGGTTTGCTTTGGTATTAGTAATAATAGGGCTAAGCTTGTTGTCGGTGATTTGTTGGCAATACGTTTCATTAATCGGATCGGCATTACCCACTTTAACAATTTGGTTTTCAGAGGGGTTATCGACCACTTTAAAAACACGCTCATCGTTAATAAATTCAGATATAAAAGCAACATCCATATCTAAATGTTTACGGACCAAAGTGAGTAAGTTAGCTAGTTTAGCCTTAATGGATGCATTGTTGTGTTGTTCGACAAGCAAATTGGTTAATTCATCCATCGGCTATCTCCCTATGTTAATACCACTACACCTAATGAGTAATACTATAATTTATATATATAAAAAGATCTAATCAAGGCCTATCAATCTTTGTTCACGCATATTTAAATTTAGGCTAATATTAGCTGTTATAGTAAGTAGGCTTACATATAAGTTGTAGTTATTATCTATTTTTTAATGCTAGGCTGATATGCCTGAAGTTTATGGGAGGTAATAATTTAGAGGGATATTAATGCATCAGCATTCATTTGATAAAACAGAATCAGTCAGATTAACCGTATTCAAAAATATAAGCTTAATAATTACATTAGTTGCTTTAGTTGTCGCTTACGTTAATGTGTTTATGAGTAAAAATTATGTTTTGGGCTTTATTGAACTCGCATTAGCTTTTTTTTGTATTTATACGTATCACCAAACGAGAACAAACCGCTCTAAATTATGGCATCGCTATGCTGTTATTTATACTTACTTTGCAGTTGTGTTGCTTGCTATCACCGCAATTAACTTAGAGACTGGCATATCGCATTGGGTGTGTACTCTTCCTGTATTGGTTTACTTATTGTTTGGAAAAAAGCATGGCTTTATAAGCAGCTTTAGCTTTTTGATTACGTTGTTACTGCTGTTTTATGTGATCGACAAACGGTCAGTTGAAATAAATTTTAAGCTCATCATTAATCTTTCTCTGACGTATATTATTGTATGGGGTGTTTCACATGTTTTTGAATCGATGAGAGCCTCTAATCAAGAGGAAATTATTAATTTAGCATTACGCGACAGCTTAACGCAGGCTTATAACCGGCGTGCTTTTAAAAGCCATTTTCATAACCATATCGACTTTTCTAACCCCTATTGTTTTGCCTTAGCTGATTTGGATTTTTTTAAAAAAGTAAACGATAAATATGGGCACGATGCCGGTGATGCAGTGCTGGTACATTTAACACAGTTATTTAAAAAACATTTAGGCGATGAACATGTTTATCGTTTTGGCGGTGAAGAATTTACATTGGTGGTAAATGACGACATAGAGGTCGCTATAATCACAATGGATAAGCTAAGAACTGACATACAAAATCATCAATTTACTTATATGCAGAGCACGTTAAACATCACTATCAGTATTGGCTTGGTCGGTATTGATGCACATGAGCATACTCACCTGAGTGAAATTTTAAGATTAGCCGATAATTATTTATATTTAGCTAAAAACAACGGTCGAAACTGCGTTGTCAACGGCCTGACTAAAATATCAAACAAGGGCAAAGAAACATTAACCAAATAACTTTCGTCTGACTACTTTTCTGTATTCGCTCGGGGTTTGGCTCAATACCTTTTTAAACACACGGGTTAAATGCCCTTGATCGTTATAACCAACTTCTAACGCGACTTCCTGAATTGATAAGTTCGATGAGGCCAGTAATTCTTTTGCACCTTCAACACGTAGCTGCTGCCAGTACTCTATAGGGCTTTGATTTGTAGCAAGTCGAAACCTGCGTGTAAACGTGCGGTAGCTTAAGCTAAATTGTGCCGCGACTTCTTGTAAATCTAACTCACTAGATAAATTAGTTTTTAACCAAAATTGTATTTGTGCAATAAGTTCATCAGCATGTCGGTTAACGGCGCCTTCTAAATAGCGTTGATCTTCGTAGGGTTTACGTATTTCATGTGAAAAGTTCCGCTCAACATGCTGCGCCGCTTCTTTACCATAGTATTGGCTAATAATATGAACAATAACGTCAGCTAAGGCATTTAAACTGGCTACCGTATACATACGCTCTGATTGGGTAATAAAAAAATCAGGTTTTAAGCTAACGTTTGGATAATCTTGAGAAAATTGCTTGGCATAATGCCAGTGAGTGGTTGCAGGGTGACCATCAAGTAAACCGGCTTCTGCGAGCAAACAATTGCCGGTACCAACACCAATAATATGGCTTCCCATGGTAAAACTCTCATTGAGCCAATTAACTATTGGTTGATTCGTTTTAACAACAGGCCGTGGATTACGCCAAATACCCGGAACAATGATTAAATCGCAATAGGGGGCGTTATCACTGCTGCAATCAGGCACGATGGCTAAACCTGTTCTGGTTGCAATAGGAGCCATATTTTTAGCAATTAAATGAATATTCAGCGCCCTAAAGTGTTGTTTACTAGTGTGCCCCTTGGCAAACGCTTCACCTGCTCGGAGCATTTCAATTGGCAGGGTTAAACTAGTTACCAGTAGATGCGAGTAAACAGCAATGGCTATATTTAATGGTGGATTTGTTGGATTATTGCTCATTTAAATGCTCCGACCAGTTGTTTCTGGCCTTTTGTGCTTAATATTTGGCTATTAAAGCACAAAGATATGTGCGTAATCCATTTAAACTAACTCCATATTCTTATAACACGTTTTTTTAAAGGTAAATTATGACCGCATTACCCGTCATTGTCGGCATGGGAGGCATTAATGCCGCTGGCCGTACTTCTTTTCATCAAGGTTATCGTCGTATCGTGTTAGATAGCTTAGAGTCTCAAGCTCGCCAAGAAACATTTTTAGGCCTCGCCACATTAATGAATTTAGTGAGTGTTGTGAATGGACAACTACAAGACATGCAAGGCAATAATGTTGAGCAAAGCGACATAGAAGCACGTTTTGGTGAGCAAATTATTGCAGGTACATTAATTCGCAAAATTGAAAAACAACATTTTGATGTAGATGCCACGCTATGGCAGCAAAAAATGACGTTAACCGCATCGGATGAAAACGCGATTGTGTTTGAAACACGCCGTCGTGATTTACCTTCGCCAGTTCCTGAAAGTTGGCACGTAGAAGAGCTTGAAAATAAAAAAGTGAAAGTAACTATTGCTGCTCAATTTGATATTAAACATGATTCTACTCGTGATAACCCAATTAAATCTGCTGGGCAACTACCCACAGGGTTTGATCCGTCAATTATGTACAATAGCCGCTACCAACCTCGTGGTTTACAAGCCACTATTTTTGCTGCCACCGATGCAATAAAATCAACCGGACTTGATTGGCAATACATTATGAATAGTGTTGAGCCTGATAAAATTGGTACCTATTCAGCATCGGTTATTGGCCAAATGGACGATAAAGGCTTAGGTGGGTTAGTCAAAGCGCGCCAGCAGGGTGATCGCGTCAGCACTAAGCAGCTAGCACTGGGTTTAAATACAATGTCGACCGATTTTATCAATGCCTATGTTACGGGCAATGTAGGGACTACTTTTTCTACATCGGGTGCGTGTGCTACTTTTTTATATAACTTGCGCGCAGCAGTAAATGATATACAAGCAGGGCGCACACGTGTTGCAATTGTGGCAAGTGTAGAATGTGCGATTACCCCTGAAGTGGTTGAAGGCTTTGGCAATATGAGTGCGCTGGCTAATATTGAAGGTTTGCGCCGCTTAGATGATTTAAGTAATGACGATGAACCTGATTATCGTAGAAGCAGCCGCCCATTTGGCGAAAACTGTGGCTTTACTTTAGGTGAAGGCGCACAAGTGGCTATATTAATGGATGATGCGCTGGCACTTGAACTAGGTGCAGACATTATGGGCTGTGTGCCTGATGTATTTGTTAACGCCGATGGAGTAAAAAAATCAATTACTTCACCTGGGCCTGGTAACTACATTACCATGGCAAAATCGGCTGCACTTGCCAGTAGCTTACTAGGTAAAGAGGCATTACAGCAACGTAGCTTTATTTTAGCCCATGGTTCAAGCACACCACAAAACCGCGTAACTGAGTCGTTAATTTATCATAAAGTAGCGCAAACATTTGCAATAGATAATTGGAAAGTAACCGCCCCTAAAGCGTATGTTGGCCATACTATAGCACCTGCCAGTGGCGATCAGCTTGCCATTGCCTTAGGTGTATTTAGTCATAATATTATGCCGGGTATTACCACTATAGATAAAGTGGCTGATGATGTTTATGCAGATCATTTAGATATTCGTAACAGTCACTATGATTGTGGTGATATGGATATTGCATTTATAAATTCTAAAGGGTTTGGTGGTAATAATGCAACAGCCACAGTGCTTTCAGCAAAAGTAACGATGCAGATGCTTGCTAAGCGATATGGCGATGAAATGATGGGGCTTTATACCAGCAAGCATGCAGCGGTAAATGAAGCGCAACAGCACTATCAACAACAAGCAGATTTAGGTCAATACGCGCTAGTTTATCGTTTTGGTGATGGGCTGATTGATGAAAATGACATTGTTATTGATGAGCACAGCATTCAGCTGCCAGGCTTTGAAAAAGCAATTATATTCAATACAACAAATTCCTATCAAGATATGTTCTAAGCACACATACTTGTTAGCAAGGCGCTTTTTAAGCGCCTTTTTTAATGACTAAAAACAACAGCGTAATAACTAAATATATTTAGCAATCAGGCTGTTTTTATTACGATATTTCCAGTTTAAGTAGCGCTTAGCGAGTAAGGCGGTAAGCACAACCACTACAGCTATCATCGCCATGGTTGCAATATAACTCATACCATACCCTGATGGTAAGCCAACAAGGGTTTCACCATAGGTCATATCACTAAAGTTAAATCCAAGAGCAGGTATTAAAAGCCAACTGATAGCATGCAGCAAATACAAGTGAGTGAGGTAGGAAAACATGCTGGTTTTACCTAGTACTTGCAGAAAATTTTGCGAAAAACTAGCCTTTAAGTGGCTCAACAGTTTTAGCGCAATTAAACCAAGCCCTACAGTAAGTAACATAAATTGTAACGACAACGGATATTTAGTCGGATTTAAAAACGACATAATAGTCAGCAGTGGATCTGTATGTGTAGAAAACTGTGACATATCACCGTATAAATTAAAGCCGCGTAGTATTGAATAAAGTGCTAGGCAGCTCATACCCATAATAAACGCGTAATTCATCACTTTTTTACTATAATGCTGAGATTTATAATATACACCTGCACAATAAGCCAAACACATGAGTCCAACAATAGGCGCAACGGGGTAGGTCGTTCTAATAGAAAAACCAAACGGCAGTGCTAATACATTTTTTTGATGAACGATAGACCACAGTGTATGCGCGATGGTGTTACTTTCAAAGGTAATACCATCTAATAAGTTATGACCAAATACCAGTAATAACCCAGCTATAAATACAGGGTATATACCTATTAAGCGAAGCAAGCCAAGCACCACAAAGCCCCAGCCAATCGCCCAAATTACTTGAGCATATAACATCGGGAAAAGAGGATTAAAACTCCATGACCATGACACAATTGTAAACTCAAATAAAATAAGCACTAAGCCTCGAACTATTAAAGCGTTAGCAAACTGACGAGTACACGCGTATTTATGCTCTGTAATAGCGGCAGAGAGGCCTGCTAAAAATACAAATAATGGCGCACAAAAATGCGATATGAAGCGTGTGAAAAAAGTAAGCGCATCTGTTCCGGGTATGGTCATGGGATCAGTTACTGAATAATTTAGACAATAATACATGCCGTGATCTATCACCATAAATATGATGATAATGCCGCGTAATAGATCAATATGATGCAAGCGACTTTGCGATAAAGATAATGACATAAAATACAATTAACAAGAATGAAAAAATGAACTTGATTATATGTTATATTATATCAATTTGCGAGGATGTTAAGGCAGTAATTTTGCGTGAGCTATCACTGTTTATAATTTCGGTTGCTAACATATTTTTACAGTTTAGTTTTTTTGATAGGTTACTATATTCACTTACAGAACAGCACATCAAGAACGTAATGATGTACACAGTATTAAAAGGCTAAAAATGCAAAAAACACTCATTTTATCGGTATTAACTATGCTCAATGGTTGTACCTTTTTTGGTGCTGTATTGGATGGGCAAGCTGTTTCAAATGCAGATGATAACCAAAGCATGAATAATCCTGCTCGTTCCACTCCTTATAAAAACCCACTAGAGCCTGTTCCTGTAAACAAAGAGGGATTTTCTTTTACCGAGCTTGGTTTAAAAATAGACTCTGCAGTATTTGATTTAGTAAAAGGAGATGACGGCACCATTAGAAAATGCCGACAGATCACAAAAAATCTTAAAGAATGTGTAGAAGTAGATAAATCTACTCTACACAGTAATGAATCTAAGCCGATAAAAACTGATGATGAAATAATAAGTGTTGGTCTATAAAGCTACTAATAAAAAAGTAACTATGATCGTAGCCAGCGTGCATTTCGAGCTGCAGCGGATACGCTTTTTTATTAGCGATATCGACCAAATTTTGCGGCTTAAGCTGCTCTTCTAAAAAGTTATCAGCATCACCTTGGCTTACCAGCACAGGTAAATAGTTAGCTTGCTCGGCTTGTTGCATTAATTCGCAAGTATCGTAGTGTGCCCACGTTGTTTTGTCGTCGCCTAAGTAGCCTGTAAATGCTTTTACACCCCACGGACACGCCATAGGATTAACAATAGGACTAAATGCCGAAGCGCTGGTGTACGATTGTGGGTTTTTAAGTGCAATCATCAATGCGCCGTGCCCGCCCATTGAATGACCACTAATTGCTTTTTTATCTGTAACAGGAAAGTGTTGCTCAATTAGTGCCGGTAACTCATTAACAACGTAATCATACATATTAAAATGGGTGTTGTAGGGCGCTTTTGTGGCATTAAGGTAAAACCCAGCACCTTGTGCAAAATCATAGCTGTCTTCGTTTGGCACGTTATCACCACGTGGGCTCGTATCTGGCGCTACAATGGCGATACCCAGCTCCGCTGCTTTTTTAAATGCGCCTGCTTTCTGCATAAAGTTTTCATCGGTACAGGTTAAACCTGATAACCAGTACAGTACCGGCACCTTATTGGTTTCACTGGCGCCTGGCGGTAAAAAAACTGCAAAACGCATAGTGCAACGAGTGCTTGAAGCGCTATGGCTGTATTGCTTATGCCATCCGCCAGCGACTTTCGCTGTTGAAATATTTTCTAACATAACAATCCTTAAAAGCCGTTACTTAATAGCAACGGCTTGTGATGGTAATTAAGTGAAATGAGCGTATTAGTAATGAATTACAGTACGAATACTTTTACCTTCATGCATTAAATCAAAGGCATCGTTAATTTCTTCTAGGCTCATGGTATGAGTGATAAAGTCGTTTAGCGCAAATTCACCCGCCATGTAACGCTCTACAATTTCAGGAAGTTGTGAGCGGCCTTTAACACCACCAAATGCGCTACCACGCCATACACGGCCAGTAACAAGTTGGAACGGACGAGTTGAAATTTCTTGGCCAGCACCGGCTACACCAATAATCACAGACTCTCCCCAACCCTTATGACAACACTCAAGCGCAGAGCGCATTACATCAACATTACCAATACATTCAAATGAGTAATCAACACCGCCATCGGTCATCTCAACAATGACTTCTTGAATTGGCTTGTCAAAGTCTTTTGGATTAATTAAGTCGGTAGCACCTAGTTTGGTCGCCAAGTCAAATTTAGAGGTATTAATATCAATACCAATAATACGGCTTGCACCAGCCATTTTAGCGCCAATAATGGCAGATAAACCAATACCGCCTAAACCAAAAATAGCCACCGTATCGCCCGCTTTTACTTTAGCCGTATTTGTTACAGCGCCCATACCGGTAGTAACACCACAGCCTAATAAACAAATTTCTTCTAACGACGCTTCTTTGTTTACTTTAGCCAATGAGATTTCTGGCAATACTGTGTATTCAGAAAATGTAGATGTACCCATATAGTGGTAAATAGGCTCGCCATCTTTGAAAAAGCGAGTGGTGCCATCTGGCATTAAGCCTTTACCTTGCGTTTCGCGAACTGCTGAACACAAGTTTGTTTTACCTGAAGTACACATTTTACATTCACCACATTCTGCGGTGTATAAAGGAATAACGTGATCGCCAACTTCTACACTTGAAACGCCTTCGCCCACAGCGTAAACCACCCCAGCGCCTTCATGACCTAAAATAGCGGGGAAAATACCTTCAGGATCTTCACCTGATAAAGTAAAAGCGTCTGTATGGCATACACCAGTGGCAGTGATTTTTACCATTACTTCGCCTTTTTTAGGCATCATCACATCAACTTCTTCAATGCTTAAAGGCTGATTAGGGCCCCAGGCAATCGCTGCTTTTGATTTTATAAATTCAGACATGTGTATATCCTTTGTAGTGGTTCGAATATGAATTGTAGACCCATACTGTTTGGGTGATGAGGTTATTGTATTTGTTTCTCAGAAGATGATAATCTTCAATTTAATAAAACACTTTTACAGTATGGTAATAATTATGCGTTGGGAAGGTATTGATGAGTTTATTGCTGTTGGCGAAGAGGGAAGTTTTACCCAAGCTGCACAGACGTTAGGTTTATCGGTTGCTCATATTAGCCGCCATGTTACAAAGCTAGAACAACGGTTAAATACGCAATTATTAACACGTACCACTCGAAAGGTTGTGTTAACCAAAGAGGGCGAGCAGTTTTTACACCAAGTTAAACATTTACAGCACGCAATGGACGAGGCCACTCAAGGCTTAGCATCGGTACAAACCTCACCTAAAGGTAAAATTAAATTAACAGCACCGGTTATGTATGGTGAAAGTTTTATTATGCCCATTGTGCATTCATTTATGCATGATCACCCAGAGGTAGAAGTAATCGCAACGCTCTCTAACGAGCAAGAAAACTTATTAGAGGGGGGCTTTGATTTAGCCATTCGACTAGGCCATTTAAAAGATTCAAGCTTAAAAGCGCGGCGCTTGAGCTCGCGACGATTTATTATGTGTGCTTCACCTGCATATTTAGCGCGTTTTGGTGAGCCTCACACTTTGGGGGAGCTTAATAATCATCAATGTTTAATTGGCAATAGTAGTTATTGGCGAGTAAATGAAAATAATCGTGATAAACATATTAAGGTAGCAGGGCGATTGCATTGTAATAGCGGCTGGGCACTGGTTGACGGCGCTAAAAAAGGTTTGGGTATTGTTCAGTTGCCTGATTATTATATTGAAAATGAAATTAAATCCGGTCAGTTAGTGCCTATATTAACTGCATACCAACCACAACAAGAAGGCGTGTGGGGTCTATATCCGCCACGGCAATTTGTGGCTACTAATGTGCGGGTATTACTTGATTACTTAGTAAAAGGGCTGAAAGTTTAGCAGGATTTACTGGCTTGTTTAAAATATAGCCAAGTATCAGATTTATAAATTATTTCTTACATTTATGGTGATATTCAATTGCGCTGAGTTCGTGCTACTATAACGCCACACTTTTGGCATTAATGTTTTAATTAATATGTTTCAACCTGTTAGCCTATTTATTGGACTCAGATATAGCCGCTCCTCTAAAGGCAATGCGTTTATTTCGTTCATTTCGTTTTTTTCTATTGCAGGTATAGCGATTGGTTTAATGGCGCTTTTTACGGTCAGTAGTGTAATGAACGGCTTTGAGAGTAGTTTAAAATCAAATATGTTGGGGCTTATTCCACACGTTGAAGTGCAAGCCAAAGATCACTCCAAAGCGCAAATGAATTCGTTAAAATCTGCGCTTGAGCAATCACCGTATGTTGATCATGTTAGTTTGTACCGCCACGGTGAAGCCATATTGCAAACCAATAAAGATCTTCACGGGGTGTTATTACAAGGCCTTTACGACAACAACGGCTCGCTATATAAAATCACCGACAAAATAGTCCAAGGCAATTGGCAAAATGTACTAAACAATAATTATAATATTGCAATAAGTCGTTATTTAAGCCGCAAACTTGGCGTTGGCTTAGGTGATAAGTTACGTGTAATTATGCCTAACGCATCTACGTACACCCCACTTGGGCGCATGCCAAGCCAACGTTTATTTAAAATTGCTGCTATTTATGAAACTGGCTCTGAAATAGACATGGGGTTGGCATTTACCAGTGGCGTATCACTCCAACGGGTTTTAAAACTTAGCAACAATACAGTACCTAATTTAAGTGTGTCACTGCATGAGCCGTTTGCACTTGACCAGTTTATGCAAGACAGCCAACACATACTCAATGACTTTAAACTCAACGACTGGCGAAGCAGTCAAGGCACCTTATTTGCCGCCGTTGCGATGGAAAAACGCATTATGTCTATGCTCCTTGGCTTAATTGTGCTGGTGGCGGTATTTAATATTGTATCGGCACTGACCATGATGGTCAGTGAAAAACAAAGTGAAGTAGCAATTTTGCAAACATTAGGACTCACACCAAGCCAAGTGCAAACCGTATTTATGGTACAAGGGCTCTATAACGGGGTAATTGGCACGGCCGTGGGTGCGTTTTTAGGTATTTTATTAAGCTTATATATAAATGAACTGCTGGCTTTGGTTGGTTTAAATTTACTATCGGGAATTTCACTCCCCGTCAAATTTGATGTGGTTAGTTTAAGTGTTATTGCCGTTTTAAGCTTAGCAATGAGCTTTTTAGCGACTTTATATCCAGCGCGCCAAGCCGCTAAAGTAAACCCAGCAGAGGTATTACGTTATGAATGATTTAGTAATTAGTTGTGAAAAAATAAGTAAGGTGTACCAAGACGGGCAAAATCAGGTTGAGGTATTAAAAGGGGTTGATTTAGCCCTAACGCAAGGTGAAATGCTGGCAATTGTTGGCAGCTCAGGTTCAGGTAAAAGCACCTTGTTACATATTTTAGGCACCTTAGACACGGCCAGTGCGGGTAGTGCAAAAATAAAAAACCAAGACGTTGCTAAGTTATCTCGCTCGCAGCAAGCGGCTTTCAGAAATAAAAACTTAGGGTTTATTTATCAGTTCCACCATTTATTAATGGAATTTAGTGCGGTTGAAAACGTTGCCATGCCATTACTCATAAAAGGGTTGAGCGCGAAAGAAGCCAAAACGAAAGCACTTAACATGCTAGATAAGGTAGGCCTTGCACATAGAAGTAGCCATAAGCCTTCGGCTCTTTCTGGTGGTGAACGTCAGCGTGTTGCCATTGCACGCGCTTTAGTGACAGAGCCTGCGCTGGTGCTTGCTGATGAGCCAACGGGTAATTTAGATAAGCAAAATGCGATTAAAATTTACGATTTAATTAATGAGTTAAATAAAAGTTTAAACACCAGCTTTGTGGTGGTTACTCATGATTTAGAACTGGCAGATAAGCTGGGTAAAATAGCGTACTTAGATGATGGTAAACTATCAATAAAAGAGTCTAGCCATGTTGCTTAGTGCCTTTATTAGTAAACGCTTTAGAGCCTATTCAGGCCATAAAGATGAAAAAAATGCCTTCGTAAGTTTTATAGCCAAAGCATCCACTATTGGTATTTTACTTGGTGTTGCCGTGTTAATTGTGGCGTTATCGGTGATTAATGGGTTTGAGCAGCAATTAGTGCATCGTTTATTAAGTGTAGTGCCGCAAGTTGAATATGTTGCCCCAAGTAGGCCAATTGCCGATTGGCCCACTAAAGTCGAAAAGTTAAAACAGCAACCACACGTAACAGGCGCAGCCCCATTTATTGCCGTTAATGGTATGGCGCAATTTAAAAGCCAATTAAAAGCGGTTGAGATCCGAGGTGTTGAGCCTTCGTTGGAAGGTGATGTGTCAGCCATTAACCAATTTACACAAGGTAAATTAGTCAGCCAGTTAACAGGTGATGATGTTATTTTAGGCAAGCAAATTGTTAAGCAACTTAATATCGCATTAGGTGATAATGTGACTTTGTTAATCCCGCAAATTAGTGAAAAAGGCCAGTCATTACTCGCCCCAAAACGTGTTACCCTCACGCTTGCGGGCATTATAGAAATGGGCGGACCAATCGACAGCAGCGCTGCTTTTATTCATCTTAACAAAGCACAACAAACCTTAGGCTATGATCAAAGCCAAGTAACAGGGTTACGCTTGCGTGTTGATGATGTGTTTTCGGCGCATCAAATAGCGCTTCGTGTTGGCCAGACTATTACCGATTATGTGTATATTTCGAGTTGGCTTAGAACGCAAGGTAGCTTGTATCAAGATATTCAAATGGTGCGCACGATTGTTTATATTGTGGTGTTTTTAATTATCGCGGTGGCGAGTTTCAATATTGTGTCTTCACTGGTAATGGAAGTGCGTGAAAAAGAAGGCAATATTGCTATTTTAAAAACCATGGGTGCCAAAGACAGTACCATATTGGCTACTTTTGTCATGCAAGGCTTAACCCAAGCATTTGTTGGTGTACTTTTAGGCTCAATTGTTGGCGTGATTTTAGCAGTTAATATTAGTGAGCTATTTACTTGGCTGAGCTTGTTACTGGGTGAAAACCCGCTAGAAGGTGTGTACTTTATCGAATTTTTGCCCAGTAAATTAGTTTGGCAAGATATTGTGTTGACCGTTATAGCCACCTTTGTGCTTGCGATATTGGCGACGCTATATCCAGCATGGCAAGCAACACGCGTAGATCCGGCAAAGGTATTGGGTAATTAAACACAGTATTTAATAGGGTGCTTAGTGTAACTCTGATAAACTGCGCCGCTACTAAACAGCTTTTGTTTGCTGAGCGCTTATTTACCTTGGGATTTACTTTGACAAATAACGATATTTTACGCCGTATTCGCTACACCTTTGATTTAACTGATTCAGCTATGGTTGATGTTTTCGCCGCAGCAGCGCAGAGCGTAAGCACTGAGCAGGTGATTGCATGGTTAACTAAAGAGGGCGAGCCTGGGTATACCCCAATAAGTGACACTGAATTTGCGGTATTTTTAAATGGCTTTATAAACACCAAGCGCGGCAAGCGTGAAGGTGAGCAGCCAGAGCCTGAAAGTAAATTGAACAACAATATTATTTTTATGAAGCTACGTATTGCTTTAAATATGAAAGCAGAAGACGTGATCGCGACCTTGGCGTTGGTTGATTTTGATTTAAGTAAACATGAGCTAAGCGCATTTTCACGTAAAGTTGAAAACAAGCATTACCGTGTGTGTAACGATCAAATATTGCGTTTATTTTTAACTGGTGTACAGCGTACTTTTCGCCCAGATGGCGAAAAAGCTTAATGCATTTTATGGAGGTTGAATACAACCTCCATTTTGACCTCTCCACATTTACTCAATTATCAGTCTATCCTTCTACAACTTCAGTCTCATAAAGCAGTTTATTTTGTCGCTCTCGTAAAAATGTAGAGTCGTATTTTGTTTTACTATTTTTTAATACTTTTAACGTGTTATTCATTCAAATGGGTGTTTTTAGCATATAAATTCTTTTTTAATGAGTTTTTATACAAAAGAAACAACAATTTAATTCAACATCAAACACGTGCATCCAGTTTATCTATGATGTTAAAGTGTGAAAATAATGATCGGATAATTAATTTCTTCACTAACAATAGCATTGATCATTTTTCCTATTTCAAATTAAAAAATACCTACATGGAAGAATAAATATGAATTATATACACACAACCATTGCGCAGTTAAAACAAACGAGCCCTGCGCAATGTGAGTTTTATCAAGCAGTGGAAGAAGTGCTTGACTCACTTGAACCTGTATTTGCGCAAACAAGTCATTACCAACAACAAGCAATTATTCAAAGAATGGTAGAGCCAGAGCGCCAACTAATGTTTCGTGTGCCTTGGGTTGACGATGAGGGCAATATTCAAGTGAATAAAGGCTACCGTATTGAATTTAATTCGGCGTTAGGGCCTTACAAAGGCGGCTTACGTTTTCACCCGAGTGTAAATGCCAGCATTATAAAGTTTTTAGGCTTTGAACAAATTTTTAAAAATGCACTAACAGGTTTGCCTATTGGTGGGGGAAAAGGCGGTGCGAACTTTGATCCTAAAGGACGCTCTGATGGCGAAATTATGCGTTTTTGCCAATCCTTTATGAACGAGCTATACCGCCATATTGGCCCGACTACCGATGTACCTGCCGGCGATATTGGCGTAGGCGCCAGAGAGATTGGCTATATGTTTGGTCAATACAAACGCTTAACAGGGCGTTATGAAGGGGTGCTAACGGGTAAGAGTTTACTTTGGGGTGGATCGCTTGCCCGTAAAGAGGCCACAGGCTATGGCGCTGCCTATTTTGCTAATAATATGCTTGAAGAGCGTAACGATAGTTTATCAGGTAAGCGCTGTTTAATTTCAGGCTCTGGTAATGTGGCTATTTATGCCATGGAAAAGTTATATCAACTTGGTGCAACGCCAATTACCTGTAGTGACTCTAAAGGCACTTTATATGATGAGAATGGTATTGATTTAAAGCTGATAAAACAGCTCAAAGAGCAATCAAGAGGGTGTTTAAGTGACTATTTAGATAGTCATTCACAAGCCAAGTATACGCCTCGCGATGACTACCCAGAGGATGGTCATACGGTATGGCGCTACAGTGCGGATGCGGCATTCCCTTGCGCCACGCAAAATGAATTGACCGAAGCGGATGCAAAAGCGCTACTTGATAATGGCTGTAAATTAGTATGTGAAGGAGCCAATATGCCCTCAACCAAAGAAGCGATTGATTGCTTTATTGAAGCAAAAATAGCCTATGGCCCGGGTAAAGCGGCTAATGCCGGTGGCGTGGCAACCAGCCAACTAGAAATGGCGCAAAATGCCAGTATGCAAAGCTGGACGTTTGAAGAAGTTGATGAAAAGCTCAAGCAAATAATGAAAGATATTTTCACAACAGCAAGCGATACCGCAAAAGAATTTGATCAGCCCGGTAATCTATTACTAGGCGCTAACATCGCTGGTTTTAGACGTGTAGCCGATGCAATGATTGAACAAGGCGTTGTATAGTAGCGCCTCGGCTATTTAATTAACTCTCTACTTTTATTCGTTATATCCTGAATAAGAATTGTTCAGGATATAGCAAAAATAACGTATAATATTATTTAATAAGGTAAATTTAACTCGCTAATTAATAACAATAAACTATAGTGTGGATAAGGATCAGTGAGCTTATTAAGGAGAGTGCAGGTGCGACTTATTCCCGCAATTTTTTATTTTTCAAGTGCGACAGAGCACGACTTCCAAAATCAACTTAATAAAAGCTCAATGCGTCTTGCTGATGCATCACTCTACCTTGTAACACTTTTTTTATTATCTTTTATTTTTATGTCTTGGTTTAATCAACAAGAGCCTACAAATTCAACCATAACAATTTTACGTGTAGTTATGGTATTGCTATCGATAGTTCTGATTATTATAAATAAAAAACTAAGTTCAGAGTACTTACATTCGCGCTTTTTTAGTTATGCGGTTTTATTTTGTTTTTTATTTAGTTATTTCTTCTGGGTATATGTTCAGCGTTACGGTGAGTTGAAAGAGGGAGGGCCTATGCTTGTAGCGGCTGCATTTATAGCCATACCGATGCTGCACTTAGGACATAAACTGGTTTTATGGTCAATAATCGGCATTGCCTTGATACTTATTGAGCTTTTTTCTTCTACTTCGATTGTATGGACACTTTATTTTTATTTTAGCATGGTGATTGTATTGGCTATTGTGCAATATCAACTAGATACCTTATTAAGAAAGCAATATAAAGCGGAGTTATTTGAAACGGAAAAAGCCAACACCGATCAGTTAACAGGTATGCATAATCGGCATAGTTTTGATCGGCGCTGTAAAGCATTAATTAACAAGTTAGCGCCATCACAATATTTAGGGTTAGCCATGATTGATGTCGACTATTTTAAAAAATATAACGATAACTACGGCCACTTAGAGGGAGATAACGTACTAATAGCAGTAGCAAACCGATTAAAGCATTGTGACGCTGATATTGTGGTGCGTTTTGGTGGTGAAGAATTCATATTGGTAAAAACATTGCAAGCGAATGAGCTAGATTGGTTAAGTGACTTACCTAAGTGCTTCGCAGACGACCCCATTGCACACCAATATTCACCTTTTAACCGTATTACTGTCTCTGCCGGTATTGCAATTGATCAATACACGACATATAGACCTTCAATAAAATCATTGTTAGCAACAGCTGATGTAGGGGTTTATAAAGCTAAAAATGCAGGACGAAATATCAGTATTACCGATTTTGTTGACCCTAAACAACCTGAAATTGAGTAAGACAATGCAAAGCACTAAGCTGATAGTGCTTCGCATTGAATCGGTTTACGAAAATGCAGATTCGGCGAGCTCTTCTTGCATTTGTTCACGCATTTTAAATTTTTGCAATTTGCCGGTTACCGTCATCGGGTAATTTTCAACAAAGCGAATGTATTTAGGTTGTTTAAAGTAGGCGAGTTTGTCCTTTAAAAACAGACGAATTGCTTGCTCATCAAGCACTTCACCTTCTTTAGGCTGGATCCAAGCACAGACTTCTTCGCCAAATTTTTCATCACTAATGCCAAAAATAGCGGCGTCTTGTATAGCCGGATAGGTGTAAAGCACTTCTTCAATTTCACGCGGATAAATGTTTTCACCACCACGAATAATCATGTCTTTAATTCTGCCAACAATGCTGACAAAGCCCTCACTGTCCATTACCCCTAAATCGCCCGAGTGCAGCCAGCCGTCATTGTCGATAGTGGCTTTGGTTTTCTCTTCATCATTCCAGTAGCAACGCATAATGCCGGCCCCACGGCTACATACTTCACCAGGCTGCCCGATTTTTTGAATGTCACCAACCTCATCAATAATTTTTACTTCGGTGTGTGCAAGTGCTCGGCCAACCGTAGTGACTTGACGCTCAATAGAAGAGTCGGTTTCGGTAATGTTATTAATTGGGCTGCATTCTGTTTGCCCATAGGCAATTACCACCTGATTCATATTCATGAGTGTTTGTACTTTACGCATCACCTGTTCAGGACAAGTTGAGCCGGCCATAACACCCGTTCGCAGTGTACTTAAGTCATACTCGTTAAAGTTATTAAGCTCTAACTCGCTTATAAACATAGTGGGTACACCATGAAGGCCGGTGCATTTTTCTTGTTGTACCACCTCTAATGTAGTTTTTGGATCAAAAGAATCACTTGGATAAATTGCAGCGGCCCCTTTACTGACACACAATAAACTGCCTAATACCATGCCAAAGCAGTGATATAGCGGAACAGGAATACAGAGCTTATCGCGCTCAGTAAAGTGCATAGCTTGTGCGACTAAAAGCGCATTATTCAATATATTTTTATGCGTCAACGTAGCCCCTTTAGGGTTTCCTGTTGTGCCAGAGGTAAATTGAATATTGATATCTTGATTGCAATCGAGGGTTTTGGCCACCGCTTGCAGTTCTAATTTATGTGCATCGGTGGGCATGCTCATAACCTCATTAAAGGAAAACATCCCATCGACGGGTTCATCACCAATACAAATTACATTTTTTAAAGTGGGTAATTTGACTGCGGTTAACTCACCTTTGTTACAACCGCTAAGCTCAGGAGCTAAACTTTGCAGCATATTAATATACTGGCTGCCTTTAAATTCAGTGGCGGTTATAAGCGTAGAGCATTCCACACTGTTTAGTGCATATTGCAGTTCACTAGGGCGGTAAGCTGGGTTAATGCATACCATAATGGCACCTATTTTAGCGGTGGCAAATTGTGTTAAGCACCACTGTATATTGTTCGGTGACCAAATACCGACCCGTTCACCAGGTTTTACCCCTAAAGCCAGTAACCCCATAGCAAGTTGATTAATCTGCTGTTGAAATTGCTTATAGCTTAAACGTATATTTTGATGGGCAACGACTACGGCCAGAGCGTCTGGGTTATTGTCGACAATGGCGTCAAAGTAATCGCCTATGGTTTGTTCTACTAATGGTGTGCTCTGAATTCCTTTAAAATAGCTGCTTGATAGCGGTATAGTGTTTATTTGCTCTACTTCTTTTATCACTTTTTGTGTCGCTTTCATGACATACTCCATGTTTTTATTTTTGAGAGGCCTGCTGTTTAAATAAACACGAATTGTCGACAAAAGGAAGAGGGTTAGACTAATGTATTATACCAATCGGCAATAATACTAAATCATTTTGAGGGGGCAAATCAGACGCTAGCTGTGTTAAAAATTTCTCATTTAGAACAACTAACTAACGAAATTTTTGCTTTGATATCGACACGATTTTCCTCCCTCAAATTAGATCACTTAGTTAAGCGAATTGGTATTACTGTTTTTATGTAGAATTTAAAGACAAAAAAACGCGTACTCTCTAGCGAATACGCGTTTTTATAAGGATGTAATTAATTTACATTTCGTCGCTGCGATACGTTTTTTTCATGATGTAAACGTAAGCATTAACAAATGCATTTTCTTGATACTTTTTAAGACCGGTGTCTTCAAACGCGATAGGTATCGGATTACGTTTTACTTGTTCTTTTATTTCGGTGGTTGAAAACACGCGTACATCGAGATTATCGATTAACTGAATAGCGGTTTCCATTTTGAATCCTTTAGCGCTGCCAGCAAACTTACCTTTAGGTTGGCGTTCGCGAATGGCAACCGAATCAATTTGGTAATCTTGCATTAACTTGGCAAAATCAAACTGAAACTTACGCATTACTTCAGTGTCGTTACCGTTACCTAAGGTAAAGCGTGTTTGGCGCACATCACGAATATCAAAAACGTCATTATCTTTACTTAAAATACAAAGTAGTACATCACTACCGGTAATTTCTACACCACATGTTCTCATTGCTAATCTCTACTATAACTTAATTACCCGTTATTATACGCAACACGCATTAAAATGCGAGTTTAAGCACTTACAGTGGTGTTTTTGTTAGCGCTTAACGTCCATTCGTCATTTTGATGTAACAAGGTCTGTTTATCTTTGCGGCTAAATGTGCAGCCCTCCTTTTTTTAGCCAAGACAGCGCTATGGTTTGTTTACTTTAAATAGGTGTGAGCGTTGCTCAATTTTTTACTTAGCGCCAGGTGATAGCTCCCGGGCTTTAACTAAATCGCCCCTAGATTGAACAAATCCTAATATAGAAAGCCAACAGACTCCTATTAAACGTTATTAATTGCACTTTTATGGTAAAATTGGGTGGTTTTTAATAGCTTAAAACTTGTAATTAATGCTGCAGCACGCGACAATAACTCTCTTGTAGTTGAGCAGACTCAGCATCTACATTAGCCATTTTTGGCGAAAAATAGTCAATGCTTATTCGTAAAAGCGTTGTCGAGTCATTCTCATTTAATTAATTAAAAATACACGTGATACATTGTAGGTGTCACCACTGTATGTAAGGATTTATAATGCCAGTTATTACTCTTCCTGACGGTAGTCAGCGTAGTTTTGAAAACCCTGTAAGCACTCTTGATGTAGCAAACGATATAGGCCCTGGTCTTGCTAAAGCCACCATTGCGGGTCGTGTTAATGGCGAACGCGTAGATGCGTGTGATTTAATTAGTGACGATTCTCGTCTTGAGATCATTACCGCAAAAGACGACGATGGCCTAGAGATTATTCGCCACTCGTGTGCGCACTTAATTGGTCATGCTGTTAAACAACTTTTTCCTGATGCAAAAATGGCGATTGGTCCAACAATTGATAACGGTTTTTACTACGATATTGATATGGAACATTCGTTATCTCAAGATGATCTTGATGCCATTGAAAAACGTATGCTACAGCTTGCAAAAACAAACTACGACGTAGTGAAAAAAACCGTTAGCTGGCAAGAAGCGCGCGACACTTTTGCAGCGCGTGGCGAAACATACAAAATTGAAATACTAGACGAAAATATCGCACAAGATGACCGTCCAGGTTTATATCATCACGAAGAATACATCGATATGTGTCGTGGTCCTCATGTGCCAAACATGAAATTTTGTCAAAACTTCAAAATTATGAAAGTGGCCGGCGCATACTGGCGCGGTGATTCTGAAAACAAAATGCTACAGCGTATTTACGGCACAGCATGGGGCGATAAAAAGCAACTTAAAGCGTATTTAAAGCGTTTAGAAGAGGCTGAGAAGCGCGATCACCGTCGTATCGGTAAAGCACTCGATTTATGGCACTGGCAAGAAGAAGCGCCTGGTATGGTGTTTTGGCACAACGATGGTTGGAGCATTTACCGCGAGCTAGAAGAGTTTGTGCGTGAAAAATTACGTGAGTACCAATACGAAGAAGTGAAAGGTCCAATGATGATGGATCGCTCTTTGTGGGAAAAATCAGGGCATTGGGAAAAGTATTCAGAAGCCATGTTTACCACGGAATCTGAAAAGCGTGAATACGCAATCAAGCCAATGAACTGTCCAGGTCACGTACAAATATTTAACCAAGGTTTAAAATCATACCGTGATTTACCACTGCGTATGGCTGAGTTTGGTTGTTGTCACCGTAATGAGCCATCAGGCGCACTTCACGGTTTAATGCGTGTGCGTGGCTTTACTCAAGATGATGCGCATGTATTCTGTACTGAAGAGCAAATCATGGATGAAGTATCGGCCTGTATTAAAATGGTTTACGATACCTATGAAACATTTGGTTTCGAAAAAATTGTAGTTAAACTTTCAACTCGCCCAGAGCAACGTATTGGCGAAGATGAAATGTGGGACAAAGCAGAGCTTGCACTTGCTGACGCACTTAAAGCAAATGACATTGAATTTGATTATTTACCAGGTGAAGGGGCGTTTTATGGCCCTAAAATTGAATTTACTTTGTACGATTGCTTAGACAGAGCGTGGCAGTGTGGTACAGTGCAACTAGATTTTGCATTACCGGGTCGTTTGGGCGCTACTTATGTAGCTGAAAATAACGAACGTCGCACACCTGTTATGATACACCGCGCTATTTTAGGGTCTATTGAGCGCTTTATCGGTATCTTAACAGAAGAGTACGCTGGTTTATTCCCAACGTGGCTTGCGCCTAAGCAAGTGGTGATTATGAATATCACCGATAAACAAGCACCTTATGTGCAGGAAATTGTACAAAAATTAAATAAACTTGGAATTAGAGCCGCTGCTGACTTGAGAAATGAGAAGATTGGCTTTAAAATCCGAGAACATACACTTAAGCGTATTCCTTACTTACTGGTTGTTGGCGATAAAGAAGTTGAACAACAAGAAGTAGCAGTACGAACTCGCACAGGTGAAGACCTAGGCAAATTTAATGTCGATGATTTTATCGCTAAAATCAGTGAAGAAATCAAAAATCGACAGTAAAAATCGAGCGTGTAGGGCAATCACAAACGGCCAACTACACGCTTATATTATTGATATTCTTGGAGGAACGTACCATTAGAGGCGGCAAGAAAGGGCAACAAACAGCTCAAAAAAATCGTATTAACGAAGAAATTACAGCGCTAGAAGTTCGTTTAATCGACATCGACGGCGAACAAGCTGGAATTCAGTCATTAAAAGACGCGCAAGCTATGGCTGATGCAGCGGGTGTTGATCTTGTAGAGATCAGTCCAAACGCTGAGCCGCCTGTTTGTAAGGTTATGGACTACGGTAAGTTCATCTTTGAAAAAAGCAAAGAACTAAAAGAGCAGAAGAAGAAGCAAAAGCAAATCCAGATTAAAGAAATCAAATTCCGTCCGGGAACGGATGAAGGCGATTATCAGGTTAAGCTGCGCAACTTACGTAAGTTCTTAGAAGCTGGCGATAAAGCTAAGATAACTATCCGCTTCCGTGGTCGTGAAATGGCTCACCAAGAAATTGGTATCGAATTATTAAACCGTATTAAAACCGATTTAGAAGAGTTAGCAGTTGTTGAGTCTTTCCCAAATCGTGTTGAAGGTCGTCAAATGGTTATGATGATGGCACCGGTTGCTAAAAAGTAATAATTAGGCGATAATACGCACCGAATTTAGCTCAGGTTTGCAAGTGATGTGAAAATGTCCACCTGAGTTAACCGGTTTTAAAGTAAAACTGCGGTATTTATATCGGGTTTTCACCGGAACATAGCAGTAAGTTAGGCCTTTAAAGTGGAGCTATAGCAATATATCTCACGCCTTCTTACTAATTTTAAAGCAATACAATTGGAGTTATTGCAATGGCTTACAAGCTAAAAAGTCACAGAGGCGCAGCTAAGCGTTTCAAAAAGACTGCTTCTGGCGGTTTCAAGCGTAAACAAGCGCATCTTCGTCACATTCTGACTAAGAAAACTTCTAAGCGTAAGTTACACCTACGTCCTAAGATGATGGTTCATAAAAATGACCATGGTCTAGTTTCACGTATGTTACCATTCGCTTAATAGGGGTTTTTAGAAATGGCAAGAGTTAAACGCGGCGTTGTCGCACGTGCACGTCACAAAAAAGTTTTAAAACAAGCGAAAGGTTACTACGGAGCACGTTCACGTGTTTACCGCGTAGCTTTCCAGGCTGTTACTAAAGCGGGCCAATACGCTTACCGTGACCGCCGTGCTAAGAAACGTACTTTCCGTCAACTATGGATTGCACGTATCAATGCTGCTTCACGTCAAAATGGTCTGTCTTACAGCCGTTTTATCAATGGTCTTAAAAAGACATCTGTAGAAATCGATCGTAAGATCCTTGCAGATATCGCTGTTTACGACCAAGTTGCATTCGCAGCGCTTGTAGCAAAAGCAAAAGAAGGCCTAGCGGCAGCTTAAGTTTTTGTATAAGTAATGAAAAGGAGCCCATGGCTCCTTTTTTTGTGCCTGTAATTTATTATCTTTTTTATGCGCTTGTAGGCTTTTTCCTTTATTTATTACCGTTGTGTGTTCGTTTTTTTAGGTACTTATTAGCCCTTTTTATTCAGTAGATGTTGATAGCGTGGCTGGGCTGCAACTAAAAATGCCGTTGGCTGTATTTTTTTGTTGAACCACCGCAGTTTTGGCAACTAGAAAAGTTTAATTGCTATAATTTTTCTTAATTAATGGGTTTGTTAGAGAAGTATATGTTTATAAGTTTATTGGTTTTATCTGCAAGTATGGCAAATAGCAATCATTTACCGCCATTATTACCATGGGAAGGTAGTAGTACCTCACTATTGCAACAACAGGGACCCTTAACCACAGACTTTGAAATTTCTGCAGGAGTCTCGTCTCCCAATTATGTTAATACCATGGCATTTGTTGATAGATTAGTGGCGGCGAATCCCACTCAATTTAAATCAAAAACGATTGGCTATAGTAATAGTAAACGAGAAATAAAAATGTTGATTGCCAGCGAACAAGGTTTTTTTAATGCGGGTCAAATGGCCAATAGCACCAAACCAACCGTGCTTATTCAGGCTGGTATTCACGCTGGTGAGATTGATGGTAAAGATGCGATGTTTATGCTGCTTAGAGATATTGCTACGGGTAAACGACGCGATATATTAAAAAAGGTAAACATTTTATTTATCCCAATATTAAACGTTGATGGTCACGAGCGTAGTAGTGCGTTTAATCGTATTAATCAGCGTGGCCCTGTAAAAATGGGTTTTAGAACAAACGCAAATAATCTTAATTTAAATCGTGATTACACTAAGCTTGATACGCCAGAGGTTAAAAGCGTCCTTCAAGTAATTAATGATTATAATCCGAATTTGTATATTGACGTACACGTGACTGATGGGGCTGATTACCAATACGATGTAACCTATGGCTATAACCCAGTATTTGCTAGCGAGTCGCCTGCCATTTCAGATGCGCTTAACCGTTATTTTAAACCAATGATTGATCAAACCCTCACTGAGCAAGGCCATATTCCGGGCCCTTTAGTGTTTGTTATGGATAAGCAAGAATTTAAATCAGGGCTGGCCGGTTGGGTTGCCACACCGCGGTTTTCAAACGGGTGGGGTGATTTAAAGTCATTGCCTACCATTTTAGTTGAAAACCATTCTTTAAAGCCATACAAACAACGCGTGTTAGGGACTTATGTGTTTATAGATGGTGCTATTGAAGCATTATCAGCGCATAAAGATAAACTCGCTAATGCAGTAAAAAAAGAACAAGAATTTGTTCCTAAGCAATTAATTGTTAAGCGTGGTTATTCTGAGCAGCCTGATCATATCGCGTTTAAAGGTATTGCTTATTCTAAAAGCCTGAGCCCATTGTCAAATCAACAAGAAGTAAGCTATTTGGGTAAAAAACAGGATTATGACAAGCTGCCTATTTTTTGGCAAAAAGAGGTGCAGCACACGGTTGAAGTACCAAAATCATTTTTTATTCCACCTGTTTACACCGATATTATTGAGAAATTAGCCCTGCATGGGGTGTCAGTTAATAAGCTCAGTGGTGCCAACACTCAGCCATTAAAAATGGCAAAAGTAGCGCAATATAGTTTTGATAAAGCGCCATTTGAAGGGCGTTTTAGAGTGTCGGCTAGTTTTGATTATGTACCAGCTACAAATGTGGATTTAGATGGTTGGTTTGAAGTGAGTACGCAGCAAAAGGCAGGAGAGTTAGCTGTCCACTTGCTACATCCTGAAGCACCAGATTCATTTTTTGCTTGGGGGGAGTTTAATACTATTTTTCAGCGCACTGAATATATGGAAAATTATGCTTTGATACCGTTTGCTGAAAAAATGCTTGCTGATGACCCCAAATTAGCCCAAGAATTTGATAAAAAAGTAAACCAGGATAAAGACTTTGCTAAGAACGCTGAAGCACGTTTAAATTGGTTATATGAGCATAGCCCATTTTATGATCAAGCTTATTTGAAATACCCAGTTTTAATGTCATACGAAGAGAATATAGTTATTCCAGCACAAAAAGATAAAGAAATATAAGATGAAAATAATCACTATTCCCGTAACCCCGTTTATGCAAAATTGCCGCATTATAGTATGTGAACAAACCCAGCAAGCTGTCGTGGTCGACCCTGGCGGTGATGCTGACAAAATTAATGCATCACTTAAGCAGCATAATTTATCATTAGCAGCGATTTGGTTAACCCATGGGCATTTAGATCATGTAGGCGCTGCGCATAATTTACGCGAGCAACACAAGGTAAAGATGATTGGGCCTCATGAGGATGAACGTTTTTGGTTCGACAATTTACCGATGCAAGCCACTATGTTTGGCTTTAAACCGATCAACTCCTTCTATCCTGATGAATGGTTAGCCCATGGTGATAGTATCAAGGTTGGGCAGCTTGAATTTAAAGTACTTCATTGCCCAGGGCATACGCCAGGGCATGTTGTGTTTTATCAACAAGCACACAATACGGTTATCGTCGGGGATGTTATTTTCAAAGGTTCAATAGGGCGTACCGACTTTCCTAAAGGCGACAGCAAGCAGCTAATCGACTCTATAATGCAACATATCATGACATTACCACCGAACACTGCAATTTTAAGTGGCCATGGTGACAACACCCATGTTGCTCATGAACAGGCTACTAACCCATTTGTAAGTGGCCAGTTTGGTTGATGTGCATATTTGTTAAAAATAAGCAGACTGCTTTTTAAAAAGGCTGTATAATTTAACCAATTTATTAGATAAATAAGAAATAAAATGTCTCTAAATCACGTAGATCGCCAAATATTGGCACTTTTACAACAAGATGCAAGTTTATCAACTGCTGAGATTGCAGACAAAGTCGGACTTTCTCAGTCTCCTTGTTGGCGTCGTATTGCTAAATTAGAACAAGATGGCTACATCAAAAGTAAAGTCGCATTGCTTGATGAAAAAAAGCTGGGCTTTGATATGTTGGTTTACGCCCATGTACGTTTATCAAACCATGGTAAAAAGAATTTAGCTGAGTTTGAAAAATTAATACTTAGCTATGATGAAGTGACTGAATGTTACACCATGGCTGGCACTATGGACTTTATGTTGCGTATTATTTCTCAAGGCATAGAAGGTTATGAGCACTTTGTACGCGATAACTTGCTTAGCTTAGAATATGTACAAGAGGTTCATTCTAATGTGACCATGACGTGTGTTAAACGAAGCACGGCACTGCCACTTTAAACTTTACTAAGCAGCTAAAAACACACAGGCTGAATTAACTATAATTGTGAAATGAGCGCTAATTTGATAAAATCTAGCGCTTTTTTTGTTAGCGAAATAAAACTGAGGAACTCAATGTTTAACTTACTCAGCAGAGCGCCAAGCTCTGCTAAAAACGATATTCTCTCTGGATTGACAGTGGCACTTGCCTTGATCCCAGAAGCTGTTGCATTTGCCTTTGTTGCAAATGTAGAACCTCTTGTTGGTTTATACGCCGCATTTATTGTGGGCTTAATTACGGCTATTTTTGGTGGTCGTCCGGGTATGATTTCGGGTGCAACCGGTGCATTAGCGGTTGTGATGGTAAGTTTAGTACTTGATCACGGAGTGGAATACCTATTTGCCACTGTGTTGCTGATGGGACTACTACAAATATTGGCTGGGGTATTTAAGCTCGGTAAATTTATTCGTATGGTTCCGCATCCTGTTATGCTCGGTTTCGTTAACGGTTTAGCGATTGTTATATTTTTAGCCCAGCTTGGACAGTTTAAAGTGCCTGATGGTGCTGGCGGCCAAATGTGGATGACGGGCAGTGCGCTTTACATCATGTTAGGTTTAGTGGCGCTAACGATGGCAATTATTCACTTTTTACCAAAATTAACTACCGCAGTGCCTTCATCACTGGTTGCTATTGTTACTGTAACGGGTTTAGTGATTGGTCTTGATTTAGAAGCACGTACGGTACTTGATTTCTTAAAAGGCATGACAGGAAATGAAGCTGCAACCATTGCCGGTGGCTTACCACAGTTTCATATTCCTATGGTCCCTTTTAACCTAGAAACACTACAAATTATCTTTCCATATGCGCTTATTCTTGCAGCAATTGGCTTAATTGAATCGCTGTTAACGCTAAGCTTGATTGACGAAATTACAGAAACCCGTGGCCATTCTAATAAAGAATGTATTGGCCAAGGTGCGGCCAATGTCACATGTGGTTTCTTTGGTGCAATGGGTGGCTGTGCCATGATTGGCCAATCTATGATCAACATTAATTCAGGTGGACGTTCGCGTTTATCAGGTATTAGTGCCGCATTGATGTTACTTGCATTTATTATCTTCGCTTCAAGCTTAATCGAAATGATCCCACTGGCCGCATTAGTTGGGGTTATGTTTATGGTGGTGCTGGGTACGTTTGAATGGGCGAGTTTCAAAATGATGAAACGCGTGCCTTTATCTGATGCTTTTGTAATTGTATTAGTTTCGGGTGTAACGGTTATTACCGACCTTGCGATTGCGGTGTGTGTAGGTGTTATTGTCTCTGCGTTAGTGTTTGCATGGCAGCATGCAAAACATATTTACACAACTAACTATATTGATAAAGAAGGTTCAAAAGTGTACGAGCTACATGGGCCTTTATTTTTTGGTTCGGTTAAAAACTTTGCTGATTTATTTGATGTTAAGAATGACCCTAAAGATGTGATTGTTGAGTTTAAATACAGTCGCGTTGCGGATCATAGTGCGATTGAGGCCATCGACAGCTTAGCTGACAAATACAATAAAGCGGGTAAAAAGCTGCACTTGCGTCACTTAAGTAAAGACTGTACAGAACTACTTCATAAAGCACGTGACTTAGTTGAAGTGAACGTAATTGAAGATCCGACTTATAAAGTTGCTTCAGATAAGCTTGCTTAAAAAATAAAAGTAAACATTGATAAGCGAAAGGTGGATGCCTTTCGCTTTTTTTATGCGTTTTAAACCATCCGCAAGGGGTAATTGCAACACGAGTTTTAGCCTGTTTAACGTAACAACTAAACCAAAACTGAACATCCATCCTGTATTTATTTAATTTATTGTTTGCGATAGGGCTATTAAAAAGTAAGACAGTTGGTAGTGCTATACCCGACGATAAATCGATATAATAGTGACAAATTTACAAGGTAATAATTAATTTTGAATTGGCAGTCTTTAATTGATAACAGACAACGTTTTTTCTGGCTTTTGCAAATTGCAGGCTGGATAGGTTATGCGTTAGTTAACTATATTGGTTCTAAAGTATTCGAAATGCGTGATATTTACGTATTCGTTATTTTACTAAACGCCTATGCGGGCTGTTTAATGACTGTGCCTCTGCGTTATATTTATCGAAAAATTTGGAATGCCTCACCTTGGGTATTAATTATTGTTGTATTTGGCGCCTCTTATATAACCGGTACATTATGGGCCGTGGTGCAAAAGTTTAACCTGTGGGAAATTTATCGCCACGGATACCGTCCTGAAGAATGGTTTTATTATTTACAACAAGGACTTGATTCTGTTTATATTATTTTGTGTTGGAGTGGTTTGTACTTTGGTGTTAAGTATTACCAGTTATTACAAAGTGAACGTCAAAAAGCCTTAAAAGCAACCACAATGGCGCACGAAGCGCAGTTAAAAATGCTTAGATACCAGCTAAATCCTCATTTTTTGTTTAATACGCTCAATGCAATATCAACCTTAGTTTTGGTAAAAGAAAATAAAGATGCTAACTTGATGGTATCTAAATTGAGTGACTTTTTACGCTATACGCTTAATACTGATCCAATTAAAAAAGTGCCGCTGGAGCAAGAGTTACATGCATTAATGCTCTATTTAGAAATTGAACGTGTACGTTTTGATGAGCGCTTACAAGTTAATGTGGACGTGAGTGAGCAGGCCAAACAAGCATTAGTGCCAAGCTTAATATTACAACCGATCATCGAAAATGCCATTAAGTACGCCATTGCCCATATGTCAGAAGGTGGTGTTATTGATATAAAAGCGCAAGTTTTTGCTAATGAATTATTACTTGAAGTGGGCGATAATGGGCCTGGCACTGATATTGAAAATGGTCAGTTAGTTAATGCACAAGGCGTAGGGGTGGCAAACACCCGAGACAGATTAAAAACGCTCTACGAAAATAATTACTCGTTTGTATTATCACATAATACGCCAAGTGGATTAAAAGTTAATCTGCGAGTCCCGTTTGAGAAGGCTGTGAAGAAATGACAAGAATAAAAACGCTTATTGTTGATGATGAACCATTAGCACGTAAAGGTTTAGCCGTCAGGCTTGAAGAGTTTTCTGATATTGAAGTGATCAAACTGTGTAGCTCAGGTTTTGATGCGATTGAAAGTTGTAAAAACGAAAAAATTGATCTTGTCTTTCTTGATATTCAAATGCCTGGTATGAACGGTTTTGAAGTCGCACGTGCTTTAAGTGAAAGCAGTAAAGATTTACCTGCCATTGTGTTTGTTACGGCGTTTGATCACTTTGCTGTTAAAGCATTTGAAATTCATGCTTTAGATTACATTTTAAAACCCGTTGATGATAACAGATTAAAACAGGCGGTAGAAAAAGTGCATACCTATTTAAAAACTCAGCAGGATAACGCCCATAAGAAAAAACTAGCGAGTTTCGTAGCAGGGATAACAGGCAATAACTGCGAAGAAATTTTAAAGAAATTAGCCACTGGCGATACCCTTACAGATCGTCGTTATCCTGAATCATTGGCCGTAAAAGAGCAGGGCGAAATTGTCAGAGTACCCGTTGCTACTATACAGTGGGTAGATGCGGCAGGTGATTACATGTGTCTGCATTGCCAAGATGGGCAAACGCATATATTACGTAAAACCATGAAAGAGCTTGAACAAGAATTAGATCCAAGCTTATTTGTACGTGTTCATCGCAGCGCGATTGTTAACACCAAACAAATTAGCAAGCTGGTAACTCAGGTTAGTGGTGAATATTTATTAGTGTTAGATAACGGACAAGAGCTTAAAGTAAGTAGAAGTTACCGTGATAAAGTAAAAGCAGCACTGGCTAGCTAACTTTAATAAATAACATAAAAAAACGCGAGCTTTTAGCTCGCGTTTTTTTATGCGCGTTACAGTTACGAAACCGTGACTATTTTCATCGTGTTGGTTGCACCAATCGTTTCCATCGCATCACCGTGGGTAATAATCACGGTATCGCCTGCTTGTAAAGAGCCTGCGGCTACAAGTGTGCTTAATGCATCTTTAACCATGCTATCTTTTTCACATTTTGTAGAGTCAAAAAATACAGGGTAAACACCACGATACAGTGCTGTTTGACCTAATGTACTTGCATGACGTGAAAGTGAATAAATAGGCAGTCCAGAGCTAATACGCGACATCAATTTTGCCGTACTACCTGACTCAGTAAGGGTAATAATCGCTTTAACAGAGTCTAAGTGGTTAGCTGCATACATAGCTGATAAGGCAATTGATTCGGCATTAGAAGAAAAACGGCTGTCTAAACGATGTTTAGAAACGTGTGTTTCTTTTTGGGATTCAGCACCTAAACAAACACGCGCCATAGTAGCAACGGTTTCTTCCGGGTAATCACCAGCGGCTGTTTCAGCAGAAAGCATCACTGCATCTGTGCCATCAAGTACTGCATTGGCAACATCCATAACTTCTGCACGTGTTGGCATAGGGTTATCGATCATCGATTCCATCATTTGCGTAGCGGTTACTACGGTACGATTTAATGAACGAGCACGACGAATAATAAGTTTTTGTTTACCCATCAGTGCAGCATCACCAATTTCAACACCTAAGTCGCCACGGGCAACCATAACAGCGTCAGACGCTAAAATAATGTCATCAACTGCTTCTTGTGTTTCTACTGCTTCAGCACGCTCAATTTTAGCTAAAAGCTGTGCATTAGAGCCTGCAGCCTCCGCTAATGAACGTACATAACGCATATCATCGCCACTGCGAGGAAAAGAAACGGCAATGTAATCAACGCCAATTTCAGCAGCGGTGATTAAATCTTCTTTATCTTTTTCCGTAAATGCAGGTGCTGTTAAGCCTCCACCTAAACGGTTAATCCCTTTATTATTAGAAAGTACGCCGCCAACAGTCACAATGGTATGAACTAAGTGACCTTCAACACTTTCTACGGTGAGTTGAATTAAGCCATCGTTTAATAGCAATAAATCACCAGGGGCAACATCTTGTGGTAGCTCTTTGTAGTCAATACCGACGGCGTTAATATCGCCTTGGCCTTTTTCCATTTTGGCATCAAGAATAAATTTTGCACCAACAGATAAGGTCACTTTGCCTTCTTTGAAGGTTGAAACGCGAATTTTTGGGCCTTGTAAGTCAGCGAGAATCGCGATGTGCTTACCAAGTTTAGTTGCAATATCTCGAACAGCTTGTGCACGGTCTTTGTGATCTTGTGCAACACCGTGTGAGAAATTTAATCGAACGACATTTGCGCCTGCACGAATAATTTTTTCTAAGTTATTATCTCTATCTGTTGCAGGTCCAAGTGTCGCGACTATTTTTGTACGTCTTAACATTAAATTCTCCTGTGTGCTTTTTTTAAGCAAGTTGACGGTTATTTTGTTTTTAGTGATTACTAATAAAGAGCAATCTTTAGTTTTATGCAATTTTTATAACATTGCGACTATTATATACAAAATGAATATGTCATCATTATGACACCGGTGTCACAGGGCGTCAATGATCTAAAAATTTAAATAGCACTGCTATTTCTTCCCCTGAGAGGGCGGTTGTTTGATATAATTGCGGCGTTTATTTTAACTGTAATAAATGCATGTAGCTTTGCTCATGGCTGCGGTCTGAGTATAATGCACGCGGTATTATTTTAATTTACTAACCAAATAGTTGTTACCGAGGAGGGCACTAAATGCAAGTTGCATTAGTAGGGTTAGGCGTTATGGGGAAAAATCTTGCCCTGAACTTGATTGAAAAAGGGATAACGCTTGTCGCTTATGACAAAAACCCAAATGCGGGTGAAGAATTACTAAGTTGTGCTAAATCACAAGGCATGGCTGATAAACTTCACATTGTCTCTGATCTAGGGGATATGGTTAGGCGTTTAGAAGCACCGCGTTCTATTTTATTACTTGTGCCTGCTGGTGAGTTAGTTGATGCGGTTTGCAACGAGCTTATTGAAGCGGGTGTTCAGTGTAGTGATATTATTGTTGATTGTGGTAACAGTAATTATAAAGACGGTATTAACCGTAAGCTCAAATACCAAGATAAGTTTGAATTTGCCACTATGGGTATTTCAGGCGGTGCCGAGGGTGCACGTCACGGTCCAGCTATGATGGCCAGTGGTTCTGAAGGTGGCTGGGAGCGTGTCGAGCCATGGTTTACAAAGGTTGCTGCAAGCTATAAAGGTGAGTCGTGTTTTGCGCGTGTGGGCCAGTCAGCCAGCGGCCATTTTGTAAAAATGGTTCACAATGGAATTGAATACGCACTCATGCAACTGATTGCAGAAATGTATCAGCTATTGCGTCACGGCACTAATCGCTCACCTAAAGAAATTGCAGAGATATTTAACGAATGGTCTCAAGGGCAGCTAAATAGCTATTTACTGTCAATCTCAAGCCATATTTTATCACTTGAGAATTCGCATAATGTGCCGCTTGTAGATTTAATTGACAATAAAGTAGGCGCAAAAGGCACCGGTTTATGGACAGCACAAAACGCCCTTGAATTAGGTATTGCGGTACCGTCGCTAGTGGCTGCTGTACAAGCTCGTCATTTAACCAATGCGTGTAATACCACTGCCGCACAAGAAATGACATACAGCGCACAAAATACCACGCAAGTTGATATTGATTTAGATGAATTAAAAGATGCGTTTACCCTTGCGAGCCTGTTGGCATACCGTCAAGGACTTGCATTAATTAAAGGCGCTTCACGAACTCATCAATGGAAAGTTGATTTAGCGAAAACGCTACAAACATGGCGTGCAGGGTGTATTATCCGTGCTGATTACCTTGATAGTGTAGCGCAAGGCGTTGAGTTTATTGACACGCTTGAAAAAGAGTCATTAGCGATGCGTAAAGTGACTGGCCAAGCCGTTATGACGGGTCTGGCGTTTCCTGTGCTTAGTGCAACACAAACCTACTTAGCAACGCTAACAACACCAAGTAATGGGCACTTAGTTCAAGCCCAGCGTGATTACTTTGGTGAGCATGGCATTAAAACCCACAGTGGTGAAACGTGTCATTTAACTGACTTAGTTGATATTGACGCAAAAGTTCGTTAATAAAATCTAAGTAATCAAAAAGGACGCTAAGTAGCGTCCTTTTTTGTTATTCGCTTAACTGATTACTTAACGGGTCAGCTCACCACGCAGGTTATCTTGCATTAAATGGCGAATTGTTTCAATTTCTAGGTTTTGACTAAACAAGTAATGCAGCTTAGTTAAGCATGCTTCTAAGGTCATATCGTAACCGCTGATCACGCCTATGTTTAACAGCGCATTACCCGTGGCATAACCGCCCATGTTCACTTGGCCTTTTAAACATTGGGTTAAATTAGTAATAATAACACCCCGTTTACTTGCTTCATCCAGAATCGCTAAAAACTCAGGGTCTTGTGGCGCATTGCCTACACCAAAGCTTAGCAGTACAAGGGCTTTAATATTGCCATTAACTAAGCTTTTTACAACTTCTTTGCTGATCCCTGGGTATAAATACAGCACGCCAATAGCTTGCGGTGTAATAGGGGTAACTTGGAGTTCATTTTCTACATACGGGCTTAATTGCCCTTTGATCAGCTGAATATTAATACCTGAAAGTGCAAGCGGCTCTAAGTTAGGTGAGGCGAATGCATCAAACCCATCTGCATGGGCTTTAGTGGCACGATTACCTCTGAACAACTGATTATTAAAAAATAAGCTGACTTCTGCAATGGGGTAGTTAGCCGCTAAATACATGGCATTAAGTAGGTTAACTTGGCCATCTGAGCGTAATTGAGACAGCGGAATTTGTGAACCGGTCACAATAATAGGTTTAGTTAAGTTTTCAAACATAAACGACAGAGCTGATGCAGTATAGGCCATAGTATCGGTGCCATGCAGTACCACAAAGCCATCGTAATCTTTGTATTTACTTTTTATGTCATCGGCGATGAGTTGCCAATGAGCAGGTGACATATCTGAAGAATCTATAAGCGGGCAGTATTCATGAATATCAAATAATGGCATTTCTTCACGATTAAACTCTGCGTTATTAACCACGGTTTCGGTTAAAAACCCTTCAGCAGGAATATAGCCGCGAATTGATTTTTTCATTCCTATGGTACCGCCAGTGTAAGCGATATAAATGCGTTTACGTTTCATAAAAAAAGCCCAGTAAAAAAACTGGGCTTAGTATAACGCTAACTGCTAATCAATACAGCCTGTTAAGGCACTATTGTGCAACTGTACACTCTAAACAGCGGGCATAAACACCTTGTGGATCGTTATAATCTTTTAGGTTTTCTACTTCACTGCTTAATTGTTTAATAACACTTTGCAGATTAGCTTGGCTGGCTAATACTGCTGTTTTTTGTGTTTCAAGCCCAAGTACTGATTTAACGGCGGCACTGCCGAAAATATCTTGAAGCATTTTTTCTTGTGGGCTAAGCGATTGCTTAATTGTTTTAACGTCATAGTAGTTAAGCTTTGCAAGCTCTGCAGCTGCTTTAATCGCATCTTGTTTATTACCAAGTTTATCAACTAAACCAAGCTCTTGAGCTTGAGAGGCAATCCATACCCGACCTTGGGCAATTTTATCAACTTGCTCTGGAGTCATATTACGTGCCTCAGCAACCACATCTAAAAAGCGTCCATACGCTTCTTCAACACTCATTTGAATAACTTTAGCCATTTTCTCGTTAAGTGGGCGAGTGATTGAAAAACCTGCCAATTCGGTGGTCGCTACGCCATCTGAATACACGCCTATTTTAGCTAAGGTATCTTCAAATGTCATAAAGGTACCAAATACGCCAATTGAACCGGTAATTGTACTCGGCGCTGCCCAAATTTCATTGGCCGCCGATGCAATCCAATAACCGCCTGATGCAGCTACTGAGCTCATTGATGCAATAACGGGTTTACCAGCAGCTTTAAGTGCAAGTACTTCAGCACGAATTACTTCTGAGGCAAACATGCTGCCACCGCCTGAATCTATTCGTAAAACCACCGCTTTAACCTTGTCATCAAGTCGGGCTTTGCGAAGGAGGGCTGCAGTTGAATCACCACCAATTTCACCAGCACGGCGTTCACCATCAACAATAGTGCCTTTAGCAACCACAACAGCGACTTTTTCAGTCATAGGGTTATCAAACTCAATAGGCGGTTTTACTAAACTTAAGTATTCACCAAAAGAGACTTGTTTAAATGTTTTTCCATCTTCATTTTCTCCAACCAATTCAATTAATTGTTGGCGAATTTGCTGATTGGTTTTTAATGAGTCAACCCATTGGTTATCCAGTGCATATTTACCGGCATCACCATTAGCGGCTTGCATTTTAGCTAAATAAACATCCATTGTTTCATCAAAGTTTGACTCATCAAAAGGACGTACAGCACTAACGTCTTGCTTATATTCATTCCATAAAGCACCAAGCCATACGCGGTTTGCTTCTTTAGCTGCCTCTGACATATCATTTCTGATAAACGGTTCAACGGCCGATTTAAAGGTACCTACACGGAATATATGCTGAGTGACTTCTAATTTTTCTAATGCGTCTTTGAAGTAAAGCGGGTACATACCGTAGCCTTCAATAAGCACACTACCATAAGGATGCATCGCAATTTCGTCTGCATGCGCGGCAATGTAATATTGTGCTTGGGTGTAGTAATACCCTGAGGCAATCACTTTTTTACCAGTTGCTTTAAATGTTTCAAGTGCCTGCGTAATTTGTTTGAGCTTATTTAAATGTGCTTTTGGCATTTCTTGTAAATCAAGCAAAATAGCGCTTATACGCGAGTCTTGTGCTGCTTCATTAATTACTTCAACTACATCGTCGAGCAATATTTCACTGGGTGAGTCAGCACTGGCCGTTGCATCATTAATAGCGGCTTCAACAGGGTCTATATAGGTTTTTTCTTCGACAATAGGGCCATTAAGGTTAAGTCTAAGAACAGAGCCCTCTTCGACAATAATTTTATCACCGTCACTTGATACCGATACGATAAAAATGACGACCAAAAATAAAAACAATACGTTGAGTATTAAACGACGTGAGAAGTTGATCCCCGTCCATATACCTTTAAATACCTTTGCTATCAAAATAGCTCCTTAAATTGGTACAGCTAAAACGTTATTGCCATCTTAGCGTAGAATATAAATAAATTTAACTGCTAAATCGTAACGAAACATTTATAAATTCAATTACACTTGAGATTAAACACGTGTTTATTTAATAAATAATTACTGAAATTATGGCTGTAGTCACTACTTTTAACTCACGCTATTGGTCAAGATAAACGCAGTCAACAGGTTTTAAGTTAAAAAATTATTAAGTTTAATCTGCTCATATATTGCTTATTGTTGGTCATTAAAGCAGAATTGACTAAATGCACACAGGTTAGACCAGTTATTGGGGCACAGGATGTTAGAACAAAAATTAGAACTAAAACACACACAATTACGCAACCGTTTAGTAATGGGATCAATGCATACCGGCCTCGAAGAGGGATGGCATAATCGTAAACGCCTTCGTGCTTTTTATGAAGCACGTGCTAAAGGTGGCACAGCAATGCTCATTACGGGGGGATATAGCCCTAATCTTCGCGGCAAGTTAACGCCTATTTCATCATCATTTAATAGTTATTATGATGTTTTTAAACACCGTGCTTATACGCAAGCTGTTCATCAACATGGTGGTAAAATTTGCCTGCAGTTATTGCATGCTGGGCGCTATGCCTATCATCCATTCAATCAAGCCCCAAGTGCGATAAAAGCACCGATCAATCCCTATAAACCTAAGGCTATGTCTTTAAGTTCAATTAAAAAAACCATTAAAGATTTTGCTCACTCTGCATATTTAGCAGAAAAAGCAGGTTACGATGGCGTTGAGGTGATGGGCTCTGAAGGTTACTTAATCAATGAGTTTATGGCACCGCATACAAACAAACGAGACGATGAGTTTGGTGGCAGTCTTGAAAACAGAATGCGTTTAGCTGTTGAGATTGTAAAAGCAGTAAGAGCTAAAGTTTCAGATAAATTTCTAATTATTTTTAGACTGTCTGTTATCGATTTAATTCCGAATGGCTCAACTCCTGAGGAAGTAACACAACAAGCTATTGCACTTGAAAAAGCAGGTGTTGATATTTTCAATACTGGCATTGGTTGGCATGAAGCACGGGTACCGACAATTGCAAGCATGGTACCCCCAGGCGCATTTAAAGAAGCGTCAAAGCGTTTGAAAGATGTTATTAGCGTGCCTGTTATTGCCGTAAACCGCATTAATACACCAGAGATTGCTAATGATATTTTAACGGCGGGTGAAGCTGATTTAATCTCTATGGCGCGCCCTTTACTTGCCGATCCTGAGTTTTTTAATAAATACCAAGCCAAGCGCTCTGACCATATTAATATTTGTATTGGATGTAATCAGGGCTGTTTAGACCACGTATTTAAAGGTAAACGTGCCACTTGCTTAGTTAACCCACAAGCGGGTTTTGAACTTGATTACCCTCTAGAAAAAGCCGCAACAGCTAAAAATGTATTAGTGGTTGGAGCGGGTCCTGCTGGGCTTTCTTCAAGTTGTTACTTAGCGCAAAAAGGTCACAATGTAACGCTTATTGACCAAAAGCAGCATATGGGTGGGCAGTTTAATTTAGCCATGCAAATACCAGGTAAAGAAGACTTTAACCATACATTGGCTTACTTTACCAATGAACTTAAGCGTTTAAACGTCACCATTGAATTAGGCAAAGCATTTGATGACGGTATGCTGAGCCAGTTTGACGATGTGGTTTTTGCCACGGGTGTAAGGCCACGTGAAGCCTCTATAGAATGTAGTGATGACAAACGTGTTTTTGCCTACGATGAAGTCATTCGCGGTGAGGTTGAACTTGGTAATTCGATTGCGATTTTAGGCGCAGGCGGTATTGGTTTTGATATGGTGGCATTTTTAAGTGAACATAAATCACAAAGTATCAGCGACTTTAAAACCCAGTGGGGAATAGAGTGCGAGGCTCAGCCTCACAAAGATGATCGTCAACTTTATATGCTTAAACGCAGTGAAGGGCGCTTTGGTGGTGATTTAGGCAAAACAACCGGTTGGATACATCGTCAAGTTGCTAAACAACATGGCGTTAAGCAAATTGCCAATTGCCAGTACCATCGTTTTGATAAAAACGGCTTAACTATCAGTGTTGCTGGCGAAACACAAGTATTGCCAGTTGATACTGTGATTGCTTGTATTGGCCAAGTGTCTAATGACGAACTATTTAAGGCGCAAGCAGAGAATGCCAAGGTTCATGTTATTGGTGGCGCTAAACTAGCAGCGGCTATTGATGCCAAGCGCGCTATATTCGAAGCCTTACAAGTTGCACGCAGTATCTAATATGCAATTTAAGTAAGTACACGGGTCTGATTATTTTTTAAAGATAGTTAACTTATAATCAGACCCTTATATTGTTGTTTTTTACCTTACCCCATTCCTTGTATAGCTAATAAATACGCTATTACGATTTTCAATGGTGCCTCGGCTACAACGCTTAACTGGCAAAATTAAATCTATAAAGCCTCTCATTAGTTCGACCTAATTATTTACACGCAAAAGGCGAGCGCCACTTTGTAATGGCACAAATACACGGCTATTTGGGTTGCGATATTATTTGTGTGCTTTTTTAACCTAGGTACTTTCTTGATAAGCAAATAATAACAGCGGGGTGCCCATTATATTTTAACCTAAGGGTTTCAATGGTATGCTATTGTTTTGTCTTTTGAGTAATTATAATGGATGCTATTGAGCTTTTATTAACCCGCCAGTCAGATGCAAAACTGACAGAGCCAGGCCCTAATGAAGAACAACTAAACATTATTCAGCAGGCTGGGCTCAGAGTTCCCGATCATGGCTGTATTGCGCCTTGGCAATATATCATTGTTCAAGGGGATGCACGTCATAAGTTGGGTGAAATTTATTATCAAAGCGCTTTGGCCGAGCAGCAAGCTGAAAAAGTAATTAATCGTGCTAAAGAGTTACCCCTTAGAGCACCCATGATCATTATTGCCATTGCAAAATATCAACAACATCCAAAAGTACCAAGAATAGAACAAGTTCAAAGTGCAGGCTGTGGCGTGCTGGCTATGCAACAAGCCGCATTTGCACAAGGGCTTGGCGGTATTTGGCGCACAGGTTACTTTGCACAAAGCCCCAGTGTTAAACACGCGCTTAACTTAAACAATGATGATGAAATAGTGGGTTATTTGTATTTAGGGACGCCAGCAGTTGAGTGTAAAAAGTCACCGCGCCATAAACCAGAAAACTATTTTAGTTTTTTGTAGCAATAGGATGAACTTTTTATATTCAATATAGTCATAATTCATTAAGTTAATCGTGTTACACTACCGCGGTTAATATTGTAGCTGCGAGAAGCGCACGGAAGCACCATACGCAATAAATCTTCTTCAGTTTGTTTTTTAATCGGTTGTTTTTTGGTAATGTATGGAAAGTCTTACCAATAATAACGATAAAGAAGACGAAAATGATGGGAAATTTATTTTTACGTGAAAAAGAAAACTGGTTTGCTTGGTCAATCTGGGGTGTTGTTGGCGCGCTTGCGACATTTTATGTTGCAATGAATACACAAGCAGCTCACTTTATTGCTGCAACTGCGATGGGTGTCCTAGTACTGCTAACATGGTGGATGCAACAGTCTCGACGATTTGATTTTGGCAGGGCCTTTAAAATATGCTGCTATGTTCTATTATTCACCGTACTACCTTCGTTTGTGTTAGTTGTGATCCCAAGTGATGATTTAAACCGCTTCGATTTAATATTTCAAAGTATTGCATTTTTAACTGCCAGCTTATTGGTGTGTTTAGTATGTTCTTGGATTGCCCGCAGACCTAAACAATATTACTAGGGTTTATGACTATCCTGATTAATATTTAACTATTTAACCGGTTTTAGTAAAATAGGGCTTTACAAGCTAAGCGTATGATATTATTATGCGCGCCGTACGGAGAGATGGCAGAGTGGTCGAATGCACCGGTCTTGAAAACCGGCAGGGGTTTATAGCCCCTCTAGGGTTCAAATCCCTATCTCTCCACCATTATTTAAAAAACCGCCTTATTGGCGGTTTTTTGCTATCTGGAGCTTTATTATGTCACAGTCCCCGGAGTTATCCTTTTCTAAACGTTTACTCAAGCACATCCTGCTATGGACTGTGTTTGGTTATTGTTACCAAAGTGCCATATCGTTATTACAAAAAATGGCCATTGATGCATACCCAGATAATGCGCTGATGATGACTTTCTTATATGGCATCGGGTTTCATCTTTTATCCGGGCATTTAATCACAAAATACGATCATTTTTGGCCAGTGTGGGGCGCGTTTTACATTGGCATTATCGGTTTGGTGGCTGTGCCTCTTTTGTTGATCGGCGTGGTCGAATTGTTGCCGATGAGCTTACTTGTTGGAATTTTGCTCAGTTTACCTTTATGTACCTTTGCTATTGGTTTAATTAAAGAAAAACTCAATAAAAACTAGCCCCAAACGGCTTTTATTTTGTGATAGCATATACGGGTCTTTTAACTAACAAAACGTGAATAACACATTATGTCAGATAATTTTACTACAGATGCTGAAAAAGCAAGTTACGGTATTGGCTTACAAATGGGTGAGCAACTTAAGGCTAACCCTTTTGAAGGTTTAAACTTAAATTCAGTATTTGAAGGCATGAAAGATGCGTATGCAGGCAGTGCTTTTCAAGTAGAGATCCCTGAGATCCAAGCTGCATTTGAGAAAATCAACGAAGAGATCCAAGCTCGTCGTGAAGAAGAAGCTAAAGTATTGGCTGCTGAAGGTATTGCATTTTTAGAAGAAAACGCAAAACGTCCTGAAATTACAGTTACTGAGTCAGGTCTTCAGTACGAAGTACTTTCAACAGGTGAAGGCGAAAAGCCAACTGCAGAGTCTACAGTACGTGTTGATTACCACGGTACTTTAGTAAACGGTACTGTTTTTGATAGCTCATACGAGCGCGGTCAACCTGCTGAATTCCCAGTAGGTGGCGTGATCAAAGGTTGGACTGAAGCATTACAAATGATGCCAGTAGGTACTAAATGGCGTTTATACGTTCCTCATGAGCTTGCTTATGGTGAACGTGGTGCCGGTGCTGCAATCGCACCTTACTCAACACTTGTATTTGATGTTGAGTTACACGCAATTCTTTAATTAGAATTTAGTTATAAAAAAACCGCATTCATTATTACGAATGCGGTTTTTTATTGTCTGATTAAAAATGAGCGCGTTTTAAAAGTAGCCTCTAACGCCAAATTGGAAGTTACGTCCAGGAAGAGGTGCCGTATCTTTAATAAATGAACTATGTACAAAACCAAGTTCATCAGTAATGTTATCAACACTTAGGTATAGCTGCGTGTCAACTGCGCCTAAATCAAGTTGATAATTGGCTTGTAAATCAATTAATGTATAGCCATCCGTTGCCGTTTCGTAAGCACTAATATCATTTTGCTCAAAGTAATGGGTTCCTGTTAAGGTAAATTGCGCATTACCTAGGGTATATTGTAGTTCTGAGCCCAATTTATTGGCAGGGATACGTGGTAAATTACCTTCATTATCTTTTAGTTTGGCGCGAGTAGAGTCACCAAATACTTTTACCATGGCGCTGGGGTTTATTTGATAATGTGCATCAAATTCAAAACCATAAAGCTGCGCATCTTTACTGGTAAATTGATAAACATCAATTGCATCGCTGTGTCCATTGGCAGCAGACTCAAAGCCATCCATCTCATCAAACACTAATCCGGTGTTTTGTTGATAATAAAAGTTTTTAATATCGTTATAGAAAAAGTTGACGGTGTAGCCAAAGTCACCGCTAAAACGACGTAAACTAATATCAAGATTGGTTGAGGTCTCTTGTTTAATTTCTTCAGGTTCAAAATGCGCTTCTGCCCCTTCAATATGATAGCCCAAACCAAGCTCATAAGTACCTGTGGCAACATGCACACCATTAGAGAGTAACTCAGCTGAAAGTGGCGCACGCTCTGAATGTGACAAGCTAACGGCTAGATTGTGACTTGGCATATACTCCCAAATCGCACCTGCTGAGGCACTTACATTAGTAAAGCTTTGGGTGTAGTTAATGGTCTCATCTGCCGATACAGGTTGTTCATCATGGCTGTGCTGATGTGTATCTACATCACTTTTGATATCATAATCTTCTAGGCGGGCGCCAAGCTCTACGGTGACATCGCCAAATGTGCGTTCTTCAAGTAAATATAACGCATGAGTGGTAGTGACACTTGCAGGCGTAAACGCTTCTTCGCCAATTGCATCGTAATCAGATTCACTATAGTGATAGCCAATCATGCCATGCCATTGGCCTAACTGATGCTCTACATTTAAACGTGCTTCAGTGGTTTCGTTACTAAACGTGGTGCCAATCGCGCCATCTTCAATTTCACTGTGAGTGTAGTCGGTGTAGCCAAGACGAAGATTAATCGATTCAATCCAGTTATCATGAAATGCATAATTTACCAGTCCTTGCCAACGATCTTGCTCTAAATGAGCATAAACGGGAGTTTCTATATGTTCTTCATCCGCATGATCTTCATGATCGCCTTCTTCTTCATGGGCATGACCGTGATCATGTGAATGCCCTGGAATGCCATAGTCTGTTTCAATATTGCCGTATGAAAAGCCAACGGTTAAATGCTCACCGACATAGCTGGTACCAAAGTTCACTGTTTCACTGTCGATAAAAGTATTTTCAACTGAAGTGGCTGTTTCTTCATCGCCCTCAATGTGTACTTCACCTTCTTCATGTTCATCTGGTAGGTTAAAGCGAGGCGTTTGATAGTCATCACCACTGCGTTTGGTGCCATCAAAATGAAAATTAAAGTTATTGCTGCCTGTTTCTAATTTTGCCGCATAGGTGTTCGCATTTGAAACGGTATCGTGTGTGTATTGTGCCGCTCCCGAGAGTGCGTCAATATTATTGGTTGGAATACGGTTATCAACCACATTTACTACACCGCCAATAGCACCAGAGCCATATAGTAGGGTGCTTGGGCCTCGTAGTACTTCAATTTGTTCAGCGGCTAAGCTATCACTTGATGTTGCGTGATCTGGACCGATACGTGATGCATCACTGCTATCTAAACCGTTTTGAGTAATTTTAACACGAGGACCACCTAGGCCACGAATAATCGGACTTGAAGACACAGGACCGAAGTAGCTAGCGTTTACTCCTGGTATTCCTTTAAGTGTTTCACCTAGGGTCGGTTTCGCTTTATTTTTTAGTTCATCCCCTGATAGTACGCTTACAGGTGAAATCATTTCTAAGCTATTTTTATGCAGTGCCGAGGCATACACAACCACAGTTTCAACCGAAGACGGCTTTAATGTAACAGTAATGGTATCGTCTACATTCTCAAGCGATATACGTGAATCGATGTAGTTATCTTTACTAATATGTAATTGGCTTTTAGCATCTATGTCGATGGTAAACTGACCTTGTTCATTGCTTTTCACGCTTTGTGACTTTCCATGAACATGGATAGTTGCATTAGCAATAGGTTGTTTTTTTGAATCTGTTACTGTGCCGTTAATCGTTGCTGCTAGGGCAGAGTGAGAACACAAAACAGACAGTAGCGCTGAGGATATGAGTGTTAACTTTGTCATAATTACTTCGAATCGTGGTTGTTATGTTGTGATATAATATAACACTACAAAATGGCATCATCAACAATGTTATACTATAACTTTTAATTTTGCGTTGAATGGCAAAATAATCGCGTTAAATTTACATTACCAGCTCATTATTACAGATCAGTGCATTTGTTATATTTATTCGCTTAAGAGCGGCTGTCTATCATTAGTATGTCTAATTTTTTTTGTGCTTTGAAAGGATTTTGTTTATCGATTGGTTCAAGCATTTCACAGTCATCGTTTATCATTTCTGAAATTAAGCTTGGGTAGTGTCGGCAATCTTGAGGACGGTCATGGTAAATACTGCATGTATATTTATCTTTTTCTTGTGGATATTTTTTACTGCTAAGTACTAAAAATGGGCATTGCGTTAATTGCTCGCCTGTTTTGGGATCAAACCATAACTGATCGTTTTTAACATATTGAAATATTTCTGGGTTGAATAACGCCCACATTTCAATTTCATCCTGATTTGTATCTAAATCTGCCGCACCATATTTAGTGCAGCATTTACCGCATTGATTGCAATTTTGCATAGGGTAGGTATTTACTATTGCGACTTAAATTAAGCATTAAGTGTAGCACTGTAATATCCAGGTTTTTAAATTAAACCTCTGTTTTTATCGCTTATAATACTTTTGTAACAACGCAGCGCTTAATAATAATGTACTATTAGGGAATATATTTCGAATACGATGCCTTTAATAAGTCAAAAAAGGCGCGTTAATAAGGTAGCGAGTAATTATGAATACTAAAGTATACAAAGCGGTTCACGATTTGGCGGAAAAGCTGATGGCAGCGGCTAATAAAAATGATACTAAACAGTTTGAATCTTTATATGCTGAGCTAAAAGCTATTTGTATTGAAAACGAAAATACAGCGAAAGATCACCCTGTTCAGTGGGAAACATTGGCTGATTTCACCGAAGAGCTAGAAGAAGCTATCGAGACTTACGAAAAAGCGTTACAGAAGTCGATAGAAATTAATAACAAAGATCATATGTCGTCTGTTGCCTTTTCTATGGCTACTTTACAGCTTGAGCTGGGTGATAAAGAAGCGGCAATTAAAAATCTGCAAGATGCTAAAATCAGTGCGAATAAAATTGAAGACAAAGAATTAAAATCAGAGATCCATGAGTTATTAGAATCATTGGTTGAAGAAGAAGGCTAGGCAACTTTATAGCCATTATTAATAATAAGCGTCAGTAATAATACCATTGGCGCTTTTTTATTGATAAAAGCAAATTCTGCGTCATTAAATGTTTATGCTTAAATTAAGTCTCTAAGCAAATTTTTTGGAGAAAAAATGCTAGCGCAAATAGAACAATGGATTGATAAAACGAATAGCGAGTATGTTCATCAAAGAATATGCTGTGATATATTTGTTAGCGAATTTGCTGGCTTTTACCCGCATGAATTTTTGAAAACTGCATTTTATGTGGTTGTTGAACACATTCCCAAGCCTGACTTTACTGGTTTACGTGAAATTGGTTTAAGCGATTTTATTGACATGGATGTAGCAGGGATCACCTATAAAAACACTTATTACATATTACCTCATGTTGCGCGTAATTTAAGAGTGCATTTTCATGAGCTAGCTCATGTAGTTCAATGGCGCGAGCTCGGTGCTCACGCTTTTATTATGCGCTACATCAATGAAATCCAAACCTGTGGTTACAATGATGCTCCGCTTGAAAAAATGGCCTATGCACTTGATGCGCACTTTACCAGCAATGGAAATAAATTTAATATTCCTGACTATATTACTCAACAGCTTTAGTTAATAAATATTATAAAAGGAATTTATATGTCGCGCTTTATGCTCTATGTACTAGTTTTATCTGCCTTTAATGTGCAGGCGAGCTCTTTTGATGACGATATCGTCAATGCATTGATCCACAGAACAACGCAACAAGTAACTTACGATGGCGCCTATCATAGGCTTGAATACCCTGGTGGCGATGTGCCCGATAATATTGGTGTATGTACCGATGTTATAATTAGGTCGTATCGACAGCTTGGTATTGATTTACAAAAGTTAGTACATGAAGACATGCAGGCCAATTTTCGCGCATATCCTTCTAAGCGTATTTGGGGATTAACCAAGCCAGATAAAAACATTGATCATCGACGTGTACCTAACTTACAGGTTTACTTTGAGCGCCATGCTCAAGTGTTAACTAAATCGCTTAATGCAGCAGATTATAAAACCGGTGACATAGTCACTTGGATGCTGCCAGGCAATTTACCGCACATAGGTATGGTTGTTAATCAAATAGCGCAGGACAGTGGTCACCCGCTTATTGTGCACAATATTGGTCGCGGACCTGAAATGAGCGATATGCTTTTTGCTTATACAATTACGGGTCATTACCGATTTGTACCTGCTGCTTATTCAGAGTAAATAACACGGCTATAATCGCGATTACTTGAGTAATAATTGCAGAAACAGGTAAGTGAATAAAGCGAGCTGTTAGGCATTATACTGTGTGGTTTGCTAGTTACTTTAAATTAATACTGATATCACCATTGGGCTTGCAGCAACACAATAGTATTTCACCATCACGCACAAAGGCTAACGGTTCTTCATTGTAATTGACTTCACCAGAGACAAGCGTAGCACGACACGCACCACAATATCCCTCACGGCACTGGTAAGCAACATCAATTTTATTCGATTCTAAGCAGTGTAAAAGAGAAGGGCAGCCAGCGGTAAAATCTAAACACTGGCTGTTATCTGCAAGCGTGACACTTGCAGTGGTTCTATCAGTCATTATAAATCAAAGTCACCGAATTCAGCAGCATCAACCTGTGAATCAATTTGACCTACAAGGTATGAGCTAATTTCCGCTTCTTGTGGAGCAACTTGCACGTTATCAGAAACAAGCCATGAGTTGATCCATGGAATAGGGTTACTGTTATTATCAAACTGTGCTGGTAAACCAATAGCAGTCATGCGTGCATTGGTAATGTATTCAACATACTGACATAAAATATGTTTATTTAAGCCAATCATAGAACCATCTTTAAACAGGTACTCGGCCCATTCTTTTTCTTGCTCTGCAGCGTCAACAAACATCTTGATTGCTTCTTCACGGCACTGTGCAGCCACGATTGCCATTTCAGGGTCGTCTTTGCCATCTTGCATAATATTTAAAATATGCTGAGTGCCTGAAAGGTGAAGCGCTTCATCACGGGCAATAAGCTTAATAATTTTAGCATTGCCTTCCATTAGCTCACGCTCGGCAAACGCAAATGAACACGCAAAGCTGACATAAAAGCGAATAGCTTCAAGAATGTTCACTGACATCATCGCCAGATACAATTTCTTTTTCAGCTCAAATAAATTAACCACCACGGTTTCACCATTAATGTCATGTTTGCCTTCACCGTACAGGTTGTAAAGCGACACCGAGTTAATTAAATCGTCGTAATAAGTGGTTACGGCATCGGCACGTTCACTAATTTTGTCATTGCTAACAATGTCGTCAAAAATGAGTTCAGGGGCTTGAGTTACATTACGAATAATATGTGTGTATGAACGGCTGTGAATGGTTTCACTAAACGCCCATGTTTCAATCCATGTTTCAAGCTCAGGAATTGACACAATTGGCAATAGTGCAACGTTAGGCGAACGGCCTTGAACACTATCAAGCAAAGTTTGGTATTTTAAGTTACTTAAAAAGATATGCTTTTCGTGATCAGGAAGCGCTTGAAAGTCTAAACGGTCTTTACTTACGTCAACTTCTTCAGGACGCCAAAAGAAAGACAATTGTTTTTCAATCAGCTTTTCAAAAATAGGGTATTTTTGTTGATCGTAACGTGACACGTTAACGGTTTGACCAAAAAACATTGGCTCTTGCATTTGGTTATTATGATTTCTGCTAAAAGTAGTATAAGACATGTTTATCACTCAAAAAACTATCACTAAAACTATCAGGACAAAGCGGGCAAGGCGCCCGCTTTAAGTTTAACTATTAAATTTTACACGCGCCGCCTGCACAATCGTCATCTTCCACTTCTGGAGCGTCTTCTTGTGCATCTGATGCGCCATCACGGGTGTTATGGTAGTACAGCGTTTTAACACCTAGCTTGTAGGCACCAAGTAAGTCTTTTAATAAGACTTTCATAGGTACTCTACCGCCTTCGTATTTATTTGGATCATAATTAGTATTTGCTGAAATCGTTTGGTCGATAAATTTCTGCATTATTCCTACTAATTGTAAGTAACCATCGTTTGATGGGATATCCCACAGTAACTCATAGCTATCTTTAAGGCGTTCGTACTCAGGGACAACTTGCTTTAAAATACCGTCTTTACTTGCTTTAACACTAATATGGCCACGCGGTGGCTCAATGCCGTTGGTTGCATTAGATATTTGCGATGATGTTTCTGAGGGCATTAATGCGCTCAGTGTTGAGTTACGCATACCGTGCTCTTTAATGCTGGCACGTAACGCGTCCCAATCAAGATGAAGTGGTTCATCACAAATTTTATCTAAATCACGCTTGTACGTATCCGTTGGCATAATACCTTGTGAGTACGTTGTTTCGTTAAATTTAGGACAGGCACCACGTTCTTTTGCCAGCTCATTAGACGCTTTCATTAGGTAGTACTGAATTGCTTCAAATGTTCTGTGCGTAAGCGCATTTGCGCTGCCATCTGAATAACGCTTACCGTTTTTAGCTAGGTAGTATGCGTAGTTAATAACGCCTATGCCTAGCGTACGACGTCCCATAGTTGCATTTTTAGCTGCAGGTACTGGGTAGTCTTGGAAATCAAGTAGGTTATCAAGTGCGCGTACTGCAAGCTCAGCTAACTCTTCTAGTTCATCTAAAGACTCAATGGCACCTAAGTTAAACGCAGATAATGTACAAAGTGCAATTTCACCTTCTTCATCATTCACGTTGCTAAGAGGCTTAGTCGGTAAGGCAATTTCTAAACATAAGTTAGATTGACGGATTGGAGCCACTTTTGAGATAAACGGACTGTGTGTATTACAGTGGTCAACGTTTTGTAAGTAAATACGACCCGTGCTAGCACGTTCTTGAGCAAACATAGAGAACAGCTCAATTGCTTTAATTCGTTTTTTACGAATTGACTCGTCTTGCTCATATTTTACATATAGCGTGTCAAACTCGTCTTGGTCTTCAAAAAATGCATCGTAAAGGCCAGGCACGTCAGAGGGGCTGAATAACGTAATGTAATCGTCTTTAATTAAACGTGAGTACATGAGTTTATTAAACTGTACGCCGTAATCTAAGTGACGTACGCGGTTATCATCAACACCACGGTTGTTTTTAAGTACTAATAAGTTTTCAACTTCTAAATGCCAAAGCGGGTAGAAAAGGGTTGCTGCGCCACCACGTACACCGCCTTGCGAACAGCTTTTAACCGCTGTTTGAAAGTGCTTATAAAACGGAATACAGCCAGTGTGATACGCTTCACCGTTACGAATAGGGCTACCTAGTGCACGAATACGACCTGCATTAATACCAATACCAGCACGTTGAGAAACGTATTTAACAATTGCTGATGATGTAGCGTTAATTGAGTCTAAGCTATCGCCACACTCAATAAGTACACATGAGCTAAACTGACGCGTTGGCGTACGTACACCCGACATAATTGGCGTAGGTAAAGAAATTTTAAATAATGAAACCGCATCATAAAAACGTTTGATGTAATCAATACGTGTATCACGAGGGTAATCAGAGAATAAGCTTGCAGCCACTAAGATATATAAAAACTGCGCGCTTTCGTAAATTTCACCCGTTACACGGTTTTGAACTAGGTATTTACCTTCAAGCTGTTTTACTGCTGCGTAGCTAAAGTTAAGATCGCGAGAATGATCTAAGTACGCATCTAGCTCATCTAATTCTTGCTCTGTGTAATCAACAAGTAAATGTGCATCGTAGCGTTTTTGTTCAACCATGTTAGTAACGTGGTCAAAAAGACGCGGTGGCTCAAACTGGCCATAGGCTTTTTTACGTAAATGGAATACAGCTAAACGAGCAGCAAGATACTGATAATCAGGTGATTCTTTTGAGATCTGATCCGCAGCGGCTTTAATAATCGTTTCGTGGATGTCTTTAGTACGAATACCGTCATAAAATTGAATATGCGATTTAAGTTCAACTTGTGAAACCGAAACGTTATTTAAACCTTCGGCGGCCCATTCAATAACGCGATGGATCTTATCAAGATCGAGTGGCTCTTTACGACCGTCACGTTTGCTTACAGATAACTGTTGGTTCATAGCTTTGCCTGTATTCCTTGGGAATTAAATATTTTTGACCAATGCGTGCACCTAAAAAAGCGCAGTGCCTATTCGTTTATTGTTATTTTCACCGGTTTGGTGAATTTAATTGAATAACATTTAGCCACAATATCTGGTGTTGTTCAAATTAGAGATCACAAGATAGTGTGGTCTGGGATCTTTTGCAAGGGACAGAAACCGCTCTCATTGTGGATAACGTTGGGATAACGCAATTGTGTTAGTAGGCATTAACCTTTGATCATCTGGCGGTTCAACTAAGGAAAGATTAAATTTACGCTTTTTAAAAATAAATTTTGTCTGCTTTTTTTATCATCAAGCTTTGCGTAAAAACTAACACAATCACAATATGTAGTGTTTATTAATTAACATGACACTATATGTGGTTTAGTTTGATTGTTGGCACTAGCTGTTTAGTCAAACTGATATGATTAAGATAAGACCCTTATCCCGAACAAACTGGCACTGAGATGTAAAATCTAAAAATGGGCTATTAACTAGCCCATGTAAATTTAGATTATAAATAAACCACTCAACGTTATAATAACTTTAGAAACAATCATTATTACATTGTCTGAAATCTCTATAGAAATATTGACCTTCAATTTTAGTCATCCTATATTTTATCCTATCACTTGCCGATATTATCAGAATAAGATACGCTCAACTTTCCAAACTTGGACGCTTTCCTAATATTTTAGCAAGTGTCTTTACTAGCATCATATTCAAGTCTTGAGTATGATGCTAGTCCCTCCACCTAGTTGAAATATCTATTCCATCAAAGTGTTAATAGAAAGCTTAATGTGGTAAGAATTCTTTTGCAAGGCACAGAAACCGCTCTCATTGTGGATAACGTTGGGATAACGCAATTGTGTTAGTAGGCATTAACCTTTGATCATTCGGTTAAGTTGAAATTTGTAAAAACCAACTAAGGAAAGATTAAATTTACGCTTTTTAAAAATAAATTTTGTCTGCTTTTTTATCATCAAGCTTTGCGTAAAAACTAACACAATCACAATATGTAGTGTTTATTAATTAACATGACACTATATGTGGTTAAATGCATCTATGGGACTGTGCCAATTAAAATCCGCATTCCAAGCCAATGCCTTGTCAACACTCGGTACATATCCCCATAGTGCGGTTGCGGTGTGCATATTGGCTGCTTTACCTGCTTGAATGTCACGCTGCGCATCACCTATATATAAGCAACGCGAAGGATCTACACTCATTTGCTCAGCGCAATACAGTAAAGGAAGGGGTGAGGGTTTGGATTGCGCTAAAGTATCGCCGCTCACCACAATACGTGCATTTTTTAATGCAGGAATCGCCTTGACTAAAGGATCAGTTAAAAATCCGGGCTTATTAGTCATAATTCCCCAGGGTATTGCTTTGTTATCAAGTGCGATTAGTAATTGCTCTATTCCTACAAAACATCGGGTATGGGTGGCAATATTGGCAGCGTATTGCGTAACTAGCGCTTGTAAAAGTTGCTCTTGCGGTTGTTGCGCCCAGCTTTCTTTAAAACCAGCAGCCAATAAAGCGGCAGCACCATTTGAAGCTGCGGGTCGATATATATCACGACTCACCTCAGGATGCTGATGATTACGCAGCACGGTGTTTAGTGCTGCTCCTAAATCATCGGCGGTATCGAGTAAAGTGCCATCTAAGTCAAACAGCAATGCTTGATATTCCATTGGGGCAATGGGGGTTTGAGAGCTTGCCATTACGCTAACTTCTCAAAATGCAGCATATAATTTACGCTTACATCATCATTCATTGTGTATTGCTTAGAAAGCGGGTTGTAACTTAAACCAGCACTGGCACGTACTTTTAAGCCAGCTTGCTCTGCCCATGCAATTAATTGTGCAGGTTTAATAAATTTTTTATGGTCGTGCGTACCTTCGGGGACCATTTTTAACAGTTTTTCTGCCCCGACAATAGCGTATAAGTAAGCTTTTGGGGTTTTATTAAGAGTAGAGAAAAAAACATCAGCCCCCGGTTTTGCCAATTTAGCCACCGCATGAATAATAGATGCAGGGTCGGGGACGTGCTCTAACATTTCCATACAAGTGATCACATCAAAGCGCTCAGGGTGCTCATCTGCAAACTGCTCTGCAGGTACTTTTATATACTCAACGGGGACACTTGTTTCTAAGCTGTGTAACTTGGCGACAGTTAAAGGCTCTTGCCCCATATCGATGCCTGTTACGTTTGCGCCCATTCGCGCCATGCTGTGACTTAAAATGCCACCACCACATCCTACATCGAGGGTTTCTTTATCAAATAATCCTTTGGTTTTGTCTGCGATGAAATCTAATCGTAATGGATTAATTTCGTGAAGCGGCTTAAATTCGCCTTCTAAATCCCACCAACGTTCTGCGATGGCTTCAAACTTTGCTATTTCTGCGTTATCTACATTTTGATGTTCGGTCATAAAATACTTCCTCGTCAATCTGAGGCCATTATATAGGCCTAAATTGATAAATCGCAAAGTTTTGCGCCTGTAAATTAAAATTAATTGTGATAGCATGGTTACTTAGAAATAATAACAAACACTCTTAATACCTAATACTGGGTTGTTAAGAGCTGATACTGAAGGAATGTGATATCAAATGACTGATCTCGCCAATGAAATTCTGCCAGTCAATATTGAAGACGAGTTAAAAAACTCCTACTTAGATTACGCCATGAGTGTAATTGTAGGACGTGCATTACCAGACGTACGTGACGGTTTAAAACCTGTTCACCGCCGCGTTTTGTTTGCAATGAACGAGCTTAGTAATGACTGGAACAAGCCTTACAAAAAATCGGCCCGTGTGGTCGGTGACGTAATCGGTAAATACCACCCACACGGCGACAGTGCAGTTTATGACACCATCGTACGTATGGCTCAGCCATTCTCACTGCGTTACATGCTAGTAGATGGTCAGGGTAACTTTGGTTCGGTTGATGGTGATTCAGCAGCGGCAATGCGTTATACAGAAGTACGTATGGCAAAAATGTCGCACGAATTATTAGCCGATCTTGAAAAAGAAACGGTTGATTTTGTGCCTAACTACGATGGCACAGAGCAAATTCCTGATGTGTTACCCACTAAAATACCTAACCTGTTAGTCAATGGTTCATCGGGTATTGCGGTTGGTATGGCAACAAATATTCCGCCACATAACTTAACAGAAGTCGTGAATGGCTGTTTAGCGCTTATTCAAAACCCTGAATTGACCATTACTGAGTTAATGGATTACATTCCTGGGCCTGATTTCCCAACTGCGGCGATTATTAACGGTAAAAAAGGCATTGAACAAGCTTATCAAACCGGTCGTGGTAAAGTGTACATGCGTGCGCGTGCTGACATCGAAACCGATGAAAAGACGGGTCGCGAAACCATTATTGTTCATGAAATCCCTTACCAAGTTAACAAAGCACGTTTGATTGAAAAAATCGCCGAGCTAGTTAAAGATAAAAAAATTGAAGGGATCAGCGCATTACGTGATGAATCAGATAAAGACGGTATGCGTATCGTTATCGAGATCAAACGTGGTGACGTAGGTGAAGTTATTTTAAACAACCTTTATTCACAAACTCAGTTACAAACTGTGTTTGGTATGAATATGGTTGCGTTAATTAATAACCAACCTAAGTGTTTCAACTTAAAAGAAATGCTTGAAGAATTTATTATTCACCGTCGTGAAGTTGTTACCCGTCGTACGGTATTTGATTTACGCAAAGCCCGCGACCGTGCGCACACGCTAGAAGGTTTAGCGATTGCACTGGCTAACATTGACCCAATTATCGAACTTATTCGTAAGTCGCCAACACCTGCTGAAGCAAAAGTTGCATTAACAGCGCGTCCATGGGAATTAGGTAATGTTAAAGCCATGCTTGATAAAGCAGGCGAAGACAACGTGGCACGCCCAGATTGGTTAGCAAGCGAGCTTGGTATTCGTGATGGTCAGTACTATATTTCTGAGCAACAAGCTCAAGCAATATTAGACTTACGTTTACACAAACTTACTGGTCTTGAACACGAAAAAATTCTTACCGAATATCAATCATTACTTGAGTTGATTGCCGAGTTATTATTCATTTTGGCAAATCCAGAGCGTTTAATGGAAGTTATTCGTGATGAGCTCGTTGAAATTAAAGAGCAATATGGTGATGAGCGCCGCACTGAAATAAATGCTGCAGCACACGATATAAGCCTTGAAGATTTAATCAACGAAGAAAACGTAGTTGTTACGCTTTCACATGAAGGGTACGTTAAGTATCAAGCATTAACTGATTACGAAGCGCAGCGTCGTGGTGGTAAAGGTAAATCAGCAACTAAGATGAAAGATGAAGATTTCATTGAACGTTTATTGGTTGCCAATACGCACGATACTATTCTTTGTTTCTCTACAGCGGGTCGTTTATATTGGCTTAAAGTATACCAGTTGCCACTTGCCAGTCGTGCAGCGCGCGGTAAGCCAATTGTTAACTTATTACCACTTGAAGCAGATGAACGTATTACTGCAATCCTGCCAGTACGCGATTATGAAGATGATAAGTACATCTTTATGGCGACAGCATTTGGTACTGTTAAGAAAACGCCATTAACGGCATACAGTCGTCAACGTGCAAGCGGAATTATTGCGGTTAACTTAAACGAAGGTGATAGTTTAATCGGTGTTGATATTACCGATGGCAGCAACGAAATTATGTTGTTCACTGATGCGGGTAAAGTTGTTCGCTTTAAAGAGGCTGAAGAAACAGCTGTTGTTGATGAAAATGGTAACCCTGTTCTTGATGAAGAAGGTAAGCCTGAAATCCGTTTCAAAGGCGTACGTCCTATGGGCCGTACTGCAACGGGTGTTCGTGGTATTAAGATGCCAGACGATCAGCGTGTTGTATCACTTATTGTACCAAAGAATGATGGTGCAATATTAACAGTGACAGAAAATGGTTACGGCAAGCGTACTCAACTTGAAGATTACCCATCTAAGAGTCGTGCAACACAAGGTGTTGTATCAATCAAAGTGAGTGAGCGTAACGGTGCTGTTGTTGGTGCTGTACAGGTTGATGACAACGACGAAATAATGATTATTTCGAATCGTGGTACCTTAGTACGTACTCGCGTTAATGAAGTTTCTACGGTTGGACGTAACACCCAAGGTGTTATTTTGATCAGAACTATTGACGAAGAGCAAGTAGTTGGTTTACAACGTATAGAAGAGATTGAAGTGACTGAAAGTGACTTGGTTGATATCGAAGACGTTGAAACAGTAGATACAGTTATTGATGAAGTGGCGGATGACAATCCTCCTTCAGAATAATTAGATTGAAAAAAGCGGCCTTGGCCGCTTTTTTTATGTAGTTGAAAAAAATTAAATTAGTTTAATTCAAGTTAAATTACTGGAATGAGGAAAAGGTAATGAGTATATATAATTTTTGTGCAGGCCCTGCAATGTTACCACCGGCAGTCATGCAAAAAGCGCAAAAAGAGTTTTTAAACTGGCAAGGTCTTGGTGTATCGGTGATGGAAATAAGTCATCGTAGTCATGAATTTTTAGCATTAACCGCTAAATGTGAAGCCAGCCTGCGTCGTTTAATGAATATAAGTGACGAGTTTGAAGTGCTATTTATGCACGGTGGTGGTCGAGGTCAATTCAGTGCCGTACCTTTAAACCTTCATGTTAACGGTAAAAAAGCAGTTTATTGTGAAAATGGCGTTTGGTCAAAAAGTGCAACCAGCGAAGCAGATAAGTTTACAAATACACACGCTGTTGATGTGCGCAATGATGATAACGGCCTGTTTTCTATTAAGCAGGTAGCCGATTGGGTTTTACCTGCTGATGCGTCTTACATTCACTATTGCCCGAATGAAACCGTAGACGGCCTTGAAATATTTGACGTACCCAGTCATCCAACGGCGCCGATTGTGGCCGATATGTCATCGACTATTTTATCGCGCGAAATTGACGTTAATAAATTTGATTTAATCTACGCGGGTGCACAAAAAAATATCGGTCCATCGGGCATTGCTATTGTGATTGTTCGCAAAACGCTACTTGAGCGTGAAGGGCTCGCCAAGCCGGGTATTTTAGATTACGCCCTTGAGGCAAAACAAGGCAGCATGTTTAACACCCCACCAACCTTTGCTTGGTATTTAGCGGCGGAAGTATTTGCATGGCTTGAGCAAACCGGGGGTGTAAAAGCCATGGAAGCACATAATATTGCCAAAGCGCAGCTGCTTTATGATTTTATTGATGGTTCAGATTTTTATACCAATAAAGTAGCGAAGCATTGCCGTTCACGTATGAATGTGCCTTTTTGGCTGGTTGATGAAAGCTTAAATGATAAGTTTGTTAAAGAGTCAAAAGAAGCGGGCTTGTTAGCGCTTGAAGGTCATCGTATTGTTGGCGGGATGCGCGCCAGTATTTATAACGCGATGCCATTGGAAGGCGTACAAGCCCTAGTTGACTTTATGGCTAATTTCGCCAAGGAGAATAGTTAATGGAGCAACTTTTCTTAGCCCCTATTTCACAAGTGAATGGCAGTGTGACATTACCGGGCTCAAAGAGTTTATCAAACCGAATTTTATTATTAGCAGCATTATCTAACGGCACCACGGTTGTTGAAAATTTACTCGACAGCGACGATATTCGCCATATGTTGGGTGCGTTAAAGCACTTAGGCGTTAATGTAACGCTTAATACTGAGCGCACCGTAGCAACCGTAGAGGGCGTGAGTGGCGTGTTTAATACGCCAACTGAGCCGTTGTTTTTAGGTAATGCAGGTACAGCGTATCGGCCATTAACGGCAGTACTGAGTGCGATTGCTGGTGAGTATGAGTTAATTGGTGAGCCGCGCATGGAAGAGCGCCCTATAGGGCATTTAGTTGATGCATTACAAGCCTTGGGTGGTAATGTAAGTTATTTAAAAAATAAAGATTACCCGCCACTTAAAATTATCGGTGGGCAAATAGCCGGCGGTGAAGTCGAAATTGACGGCAGTATTTCAAGTCAATTTTTAACGGCGCTGCTCATGGCTGCGCCGTTATTTAAAGGCGATACACACATAAAAATTAAAGGCACCTTAGTCTCTAAGCCTTATATTGATATTACGCTGGATGTGATGGCGCGCTTTGGTGTAACTGTTGAGCATGATAATTACACCACGTTCTTCGTTAAAGGTGCTCAGCAATACCAAGCGGTTGAGCGCATAATGGTTGAAGGTGATGCTTCATCGGCTTCTTATTTTATTGCTGCGGCAGCAATTGCCGGTGGCGAAATAGAAATTAAAGGCGTCGGCGCTAAATCAGTTCAAGGTGATATTGGCTTTGCTAAAGTGATGGAGCAGGTTGGTGCCAAAATTGATTGGTATGACGAGCGTTTAGTTGTTCGTAAAGGCGAGCTTAACGGTATCGATATAGATGCTAATGCGATACCTGATGCTGCAATGACCCTGGCGACTGTTGCTTTGTTTGCAAAAGGGTCAACCGCTATTCGTAATATTTATAATTGGCGTGTAAAAGAAACTGACCGTTTACATGCGATGGCCACCGAGCTTAAAAAAGTAGGGGCCGAAGTGGTTGAAGGGCATGACTTTATTGAGATCACACCGCCAAAGCAATTTAATAATGTGGCTGTAGATACCTACGACGATCACCGTATTGCCATGTGCTTTGCAATGGTAGCGGTAGGGGGCAAGCCCATAACGATTAACGATCCGGCCTGTACTTATAAGACATTCCCAACATTTTTCAAAGTGTTAGCATCTGTCAGTAAATAGGCTATTTATAAGTATTTATAAAAAGTTACATACTAAAAGCGGATAATCTTTATTAATTGGCGTATAATGTGGCGGTTTATTTTGGTGTGCATTGAAGGAGGTTTTAAATGCCGGCGTTATTAATGCCCGTAATCACCGTAGATGGCCCAAGTGGTTCTGGTAAAGGAACTGTTTGTCGCCTATTGGCTGAAAAATTAGGCTGGGATGTGTTAGATAGCGGAGCAATTTATCGCGTACTATCACTTGCAGCACTTCATCACCAAATTGCGTTAGATAACGAAGAAGCACTTGTCCCACTAGCTGCAAATCTTGATGTGCAGTTTTTGATAGACAGTGACACTAATGCAGGAAAGATTATTTTAGAAGGCGAAGATGTTACAACCACTATTCGAAATGAAGAAGTGGGTGCTGCAGCGTCGAAAGTGGCCGCATTGCCGCGTGTTCGAGAAGCGTTGCTTCGCCGCCAGCGTGCGTTTAGAACAGAAAACGGTTTAATTGCCGATGGCCGCGATATGGGCACTGTGGTATTTCCAGATGCGCCATTAAAGATATTTCTAACCGCAAGTGCAGAAGAACGTGCTCGCAGACGTTTTGTTGAGTTGAATGAGCGCGGGCTTGATGTTACACTAAGTGGTCTATTACAGGACATTCAAGCACGTGACGATCGCGATATGAATCGTGCCGTTGCGCCGCTTGTACCTGCAGAGGATGCGATTGAGCTTGATACTAGCGAACTCAACGCGCAGCAAGTCTTTGATAAAGTTATAACTTTATTAGATGCGAGCATCTCAGAAGGTAAGCTTCCTAAACGAAGCTAAATACATTTTATGCACCAGCAGGATGCCAGTGCTATTTTAACAACCCCATGCAGCATGGTTGCTTATTGGTATTAATATATGAGACGTATATTCGTATGTCAGAAAATTTTGCGCAGTTATTTGAAGAAAGCTTAAAGGGTTTTGAAGCAGAGCAAGGCTCTATCGTTAAAGGTACAGTAATCTCAATCGAGAACAACATTGTACTTGTAGATGCTGGTCTTAAATCAGAAAGTGCTATCCCTGCAGAGCAGTTCAAAAATGCTGCTGGTGAACTAGAAGTTGCTGTTGGCGACGAAGTAGATGTTGCACTAGATGCAATCGAAGACGGTTTCGGTGAAACTATCCTTTCTCGTGAGAAAGCGAAGCGTCACGAAGCGTGGATCCGTCTTGAGAAAGCATGTGAAGAGCAAGAGACTGTTACTGGTGTTATCAACGGTAAAGTTAAAGGCGGTTTCACAGTTGAAGTTGATTCAATCCGTGCTTTCCTACCTGGTTCACTTGTTGATGTTCGTCCAGTACGTGACACAACTCACCTTGAAGGCAAAGAGCTTGAATTTAAAGTAATCAAGCTTGATCAAAAACGTAACAACGTTGTTGTTTCACGTCGTGCAGTTATCGAATCAGAAAACTCACAAGAACGTGAAGAGCTTCTTGCTAACCTTGTTGAAGGTCAAGAAGTTAAAGGTATCGTTAAGAACCTTACTGACTACGGTGCATTCGTTGACCTTGGTGGTGTTGATGGTCTACTACACATTACTGATATGGCGTGGAAGCGTGTTAAACACCCTTCAGAAATCGTTAATGTTGGCGACGAAATCGCAGTTAAAGTTCTTAAATTCGACAAAGATAAAACTCGTGTATCTCTAGGCCTTAAACAGCTTGGTGAAGATCCATGGGCAGCTATCGCTGGTCGTTACCCAGAAGGTTCTAAACTTTCTGGCCGTGTAACTAACCTTACTGATTACGGTTGCTTCGTAGAAATCGAAGAAGGCGTTGAAGGTCTAGTACACGTTTCTGAAATGGATTGGACTAACAAGAACATCCACCCTTCAAAAGTTGTTTCACTTGGTGACACTGTTGAAGTTATGGTTCTTGAAATCGACGAAGAACGTCGTCGTATTTCTCTTGGTCTTAAGCAATGTATTGCTAATCCTTGGCAGGAATTTGCTCGTCTACAAAACAAAGGCGATCAAGTTACTGGTAAGATCAAATCAATCACTGACTTCGGTATCTTTATCGGTCTTGACGGTGGTATTGATGGTCTTGTACACCTTTCAGACATTTCTTGGAATACACCTGGCGAAGAAGCTGTACGTGAATTCAAGAAAGGCGACGAAATCACTGCTATCGTATTGCAAGTTGACCCAGAGCGTGAACGTATCTCTCTAGGTGTTAAGCAAATCGAAGCTGACCCATTCAATAACTACCTTGATGCAAACAAAAAAGGTGCTATTGTTAAAGGTAAAGTGACTGAAGTTGATGCGAAAGGCGCAACTGTTGAACTTATCGAAGGCGTTGAAGGTTACATCCGTGTAGCTGATATCGCTCAAGAGCGCGTTGAAGATGCAACTACTGTTGTTTCTGTAGGCGACGAGATTGAAGTTAAATACGTTGGTGTTGATCGTAAGAACCGCACTTTAAGCTTATCTGTTAAAGCTCTTTTCGAAGCAGAAGAGAAAGAAGTACTAGAGAAGCTTAAGAAAGAAGAGCCAGTGTTCGAAAACGCAATGGCAGCTGCTTTCGCAAATGCACAAAAAGACTAATTAATTATAGTCTTTTAATTGGAAGGGCAGTTTATGCCCTTCCACTATTTCTTTTAAGGAAACGCTATGACTAAGTCAGAACTGATAGAAACACTTGCTGAACAACACGCACATATTCCTGTGAAAGATGTTGAGAACGCTGTTAAAGAAATTCTTGAACAAATGGCCGGCTCATTATCTTCTTCAGATCGTATTGAGATCCGAGGTTTTGGAAGTTTCTCTTTGCATTACCGTGCGCCTCGTACAGGCCGTAACCCTAAAACAGGTGAAACTGTAGAGTTAGATGGTAAGCATGTACCTCATTTTAAACCAGGCAAAGAACTACGTGACCGTGTAAACGAGAGCATTGCTTAGTAAACTTATTGGAGTAGTTACTTGTTCAAGGTATTAAAAATTATTCTGGCGGCACTTTTTTTAATTGGTGCGTTTGTATTGGGTTCTCAAAATCCACAATTAACACAAATTAACTACATAATAGCCAGTAATACATTACCTTTAGCCGTTATAATAAGTATCTGCTTTTTGCTAGGTGTTGTAGTGGGTTGTTTTGTGAGTTTTAAATTGTTCACGCAATTAAAGTGGCAAAATTACCGTTTAAAAAAGCAATTAACGCCTGAAAAAGATAATAAAAAGCGTATTGCCAACAAAGACACCTAATTATGATTGAGCTGTTGTTTTTACTGCTTCCCGTTGCAGCCGGTTATGGTTGGATCATGGGAAAAAACAGTGCTAAAAATCAGGCTCATCAATTTAATCGTCAAATTACTTCTGAATACAGTAAAGGGTTAAAGTTTTTACTGGATAGAGAAGAAGATCAGGGGCTTGAGCACTTAATTAATTTGCTCGAAGTAGCTGCTGACTCTGTTGAACATTATTCTACTTTAGCCACCATGTTTCGCCGTCGTGGTGAGCTCGACCGCGCAATAAAAATTCATGAACTGCTGCTAAAACACCCAAGTCTTAACGAAAAACAAGCCGCTAATAGCCGTTTAGAACTAGCCGAAGATTATATTATGGCTGGCTTATTAGACAGCGCAGAAGAACATTTAATATGGCTGGTAAAAAATAGCCATGCAGATGCACTCGATCCGATAATTTCTTTATATTCACAAACCCGTGAATGGCAAAAAGGCATTAATATGTTTGAAGCGCATACTGAGCTTTTTTCAAAAGAACAACACTTTAAAGCCATCGCTAATTTTTACTGTGAGCATGCCATTGCCAGTAATAACCCACAACTTATGCGCAAAGCCATTAGCTTAAACTTTAAAACAATTAGGCCTTTATATGAGCTTGGACTGTCAGCTTATACCAAAGAAGATTACGTCAAAGCAATTTACTATTGGCGAGAATTAATCTGCCAATTTACTTTTTTTGCGCCATTGTTTATTGAAAAGTTAGCTCACAGCTATAAGCAATTAAAATTAACTCACCAATTTCATGAACTCATTACTGAGTTACTAGAAAAGGGTGGAGTGATGATAAAAATACAGCATTGCCAAGCCTTGCTTGAGCAAGGACACACTGAACAAGCCTTTGAATTTTTAACTGATAATTTAAAACGTCAACCCACTATTCGTGGCTTTAGTTTTTTATTACAGTTAATGAGTACAGAAAATAAAAATACAAAAGATGTGCTTAATCAAATAGATAAACTTGTTACTTCTTACATTGCCACTAAACCTGACTTTCAATGTCAGCATTGTGGCTTTACTAGCTACACCATTTATTGGAATTGCCCTTCATGTAAACACTGGGAAACCATTGTGCCTAGCAGAGGCTTAGACGGATTTTAATCTTTATACTTTTCGCTCACTAGTAGGATAGTTATGTCTTTCGAAAAATCAAAAAAAATTCTTATCGCGCTTGATTATGATGATCAGCAAACTGCTTTAGCATTTGTAAAACAGTTATCACCAGATACCTGTCGATTAAAAGTGGGCAAAGAAATGTTTACTTATTTTGGTCCTGCATTTGTTAAAGAATTGGTCGATTTAGGTTTTGATGTATTTTTAGATTTAAAGTTTCACGATATTCCAAACACCGTTGCTAAAGCGGTGACAGCTGCGGCTAAAATGGGTGTATGGATGGTCAATGTACATGCATCGGGCGGTTATGAAATGATGCATAAAGCTAAACAAGCACTCGAGCAGTTTGGCGATAAAGCGCCATTACTGATTGCGGTAACTGTATTAACCAGCATGGACGAAGCTGAACTTGAGCGTTTAGGTATAACTAAATCACCCCAAGAGCAAGTTATGCATTTAGCTAAATTAACAAAGCAAGCAGGACTTGACGGTGTTGTTTGTTCCGCGCAAGAAGCGAAAAGTTTAAAGGCTGCTTTAGGGAAAGAGTTTAAATTAGTTACGCCAGGTATTCGCCCAGCGGGAAGTGATGCAGGCGATCAAAAACGTATTATGACACCTAAAGAAGCGATTGAAGCGGGTAGTGACTATTTAGTGATTGGGCGTCCGATCACTCAGGCACAAAACCCTGTAAAAGTACTAAATGATGTAAATGAATCAATAGCTTAAATTAAAAATTAGCATAATTGAGTGTAGTTCCTTACAACTGCTTTTCTTTGTGCTACATTTAAATTATGGGTGTGCAGTGAGGGATTTGCTTTGCGTATAATAATATTTTTAGTTGTAATTATCATTAGTGGCTTTGCTGTTAATAAATATGTTTTTTCAACTAAAATGTATGATGATGTTTCAAACGTTACTGACTTGGTATCTGGTTACCCCGTTGATTTATTCAAGTTTAAAAAAATTGCTCAAAATTATGCCCAGCATCTGTGTTACACCAATGAAGGTGTGTTAGCAGGAATAGATGTTAGCAGCAGAGACTGTGTTGCGACACATGATGAAATGCAAAATGAGTGTACAGAAAAAGTTTTTAGGCTAGCGCCGTTAAATCTAGATTCTAAAAAAGAATTAATTGAATACTCAAATGAATATTCTCGCTGTACCTTACCTTATAAAAATATTAGGTTATAAATTTCAGATACTAAAAAGCCACTTAGGTTTAAAACTTAAGTGGCTTTTTATTTAATTATTTTAAACGAATAGACTTAGCTTCAATATCAATTAAGCCTTGTTTAAATAAACCGCCAATGGCTTTTTTGTAATTTGCTTTGCTGGTCGAAAACACTTTTTTAATTAATTCAGGATCAGACTTATCGCCTATGGCTAATATGCCACCCTCATCCTTTAGTTTTTCCATTATTTTTTCACCAAGCTCGCTTACTTTACCCATGCCTGGTTTTTCAAGTATGACGTCAATTTTTCCGTCTTCACGTACTTTTTGAATAAATCCTTTTAGCTTTTGACCAACAAACAGGTTTTTAAACACCATGTTGTAAAACACGACGCCAAAATGGGATTCTTCAATAAGCACCTTGTAACCAATATCAGTTTTGCCTGCAACAATTAAGTCAACTTCTTGTAAGTGACTATACTGAGGCTCATCTTTTGATAAAAAACGGTTAAAGTTAGTTGAGGCACAAATACGCTGACTGGCGTTATCAAGATATAAACGCACTAAATATGAGTAGCCTTCTTGCATACGTGGTTTTTGTTCATTAAACGGTGCGAGTACGTCTTTTTCTAAGCCCCAATCTAAAAACGCGCCTATGCTGTTTATTTCTTTCACACGCAGTAGGGCATATTCACCCACTTGAGCATGCGGCTTTTTAGTTGTGGCTGTTGGCAGGTTTGCATTATCTAAAAATGTGAATACACTGATGCTATCGCCGGCTTCAAGCTCATGTTTTATTTCATGTTTAGGTAAAAAAACTTCACCTAAGTCGTGCCCATCTAAATAGGCACCTTCGTTGCTGACTTCTTTAACAAAAAGGGTTTGGGTGGTTCCTAGGTAACTCATAATTATTCCTGCTCAGGCTTTTTTTTACGACGCATCGGGGTATCACCATCAATATTAAGAGGTGCTTTAATTGGGGCCGCTGGCTTTTTCGGTTTTGCTTTTCGTTTTGGCTGTGGCTTATTCGCGGTCACTGCTTTTTTAGTCGGTTTAATTGGCGCTACTTTTTTCTCTTTAATACCTTTAAATTTCGCTTTTAAACCCTCAACAGCAGCAAACGATAATTCATCATTTAAAAATGATTTTATTGCCAAGTAACTTGCCCAATCTTTAGGGCCCACAAGTGATAATGCGTTACCTTTAAAACCAGCACGACCAGTTCTACCAATACGATGAACGTATTCTTCTGCGTGTTTTGGTAAATCAAAGTTAATAACATGGGTAACACTGAGTAAATCTAAACCGCGCGAAGCAACATCTGTAGTAATTAATATTTTAAAGTTTTCACGGCTAAACGCATCCATAATATCAAGGCGCTTACTTTGAGTTAAATCCCCAGCTAATGCGACAGATTTAAAGCCTTTACTATTTAATGATTCACTTAAACGGCTGGTATCAGCTCGTGTAGCAGTAAATATAATGCACTGGCCAACGTTATCTTGATTTAAAAAGTGCTCAAGCAGTGCTTCTTTATGATCAAGATGGTCAGCTAAGTACAATGTTTGTTTAATATCACTGTGTTGCTCATTGGCTGCACTGAGCATAATTTGTTTTGGTTTTTTTAATAAATTACGCGATAACGCATCAACTTGAGCATGATCTAATGTCGCCGAAAACAACAAAGTTTGACGAAGACGATGATCGGCCAGTTCATTAATTAATTTAAGTTGATCGGTAAAACCTAAATCTAAAATACGGTCAGCTTCATCAAATATAAGTAACTCTAGGCCACTTAATTGTAATGAACGTTGCTTTAAATGATCGGCTAAACGCCCTGGTGTGGCGACCACAAAGTGAGGGTCGTTACGCAGTGCTTTAATTTGGTCGTTAAAATTTTCGCCACCGAGGATTTTAACGGCCTTTATGTTGGTACCGGCAATAAGTAATCGAAGTTGAGTAAAAACTTGGGTCGCAAGCTCACGAGTTGGAGCAACAATAAGTACACGAGGATCACGTTTACTGAGTGCTTTTTGTTTCATTACACGCTGCACAGCCGGTAATAAAAACGCTAAAGTTTTGCCTGACCCAGTTTTTGACTGAGCGAAAATGTCATGTCCCGCCAGTGCCGTTGGCACAGCATGAGCTTGAATATCGGTAGGCTGGGTGATCCCTTGGTGCGCTAATTGTGTTTCTAGGCGAGTATCAATCCCAAGATCAGTAAAGTGCAATGTATGTTTCTCCAATATGAGCAAGTCTGTATAAATTTATCCGCGCATTATAGCCCACTGAGCTACTGCGCTAACAGTAAAAAGCGCATTATCATCCATTTTTTTGCATTTAAATAAAAAAAGCGTAAAATACGCGCCCCATATGCGCCGGATTTACGATTCGGTAAACGCCCTTTGCGGGTTTTAAAAGCAAAATAGGAATACCATGACTGCTGTCCATAAAGATAATGTAACCAGCGAACACTTTGTTGTATGCGCTCTGTATAAATTTGTTTCTCTGCCGGATTTTGAAGCACTTCGCCAACCTTTACTTAATGTAATGGAGCAAAACGAAGTACGAGGCACTTTATTAATTGCCGCAGAGGGGATTAACGGTACTGTCTCTGCAAAACGTGAAGGCATAGATAATTTACTTGCGTGGTTAGACACCCAACCAAATTTAGACAACATTGTTACCAAAGAATCATTTGATGACGAATGCCCGTTTTATCGCACAAAAGTTAAGCTGAAAAAAGAAATTGTGACTATGGGTGTTGAAGGCGTAGACCCATTAAAAGTAGTGGGCAGTTATGTTAAGCCACATGAGTGGAATGCCCTTATTTCTGATCCAGAGGTGATCCTTGTTGATACCCGTAATGATTACGAAATTGAAATTGGTACGTTTCAAAACGCAGTAGACCCAAACACTAAAACGTTCCGTGAATTTCCTCAGTGGGCCAAAGAAAACCTAGACCCATCAAAACATAAAAAAGTAGCCATGTTTTGTACTGGTGGTATTCGCTGTGAAAAATCAACAGCCTATATGAAAGAGCAAGGTTTTGATGAGGTATATCACCTTGAAGGCGGCATATTAAAATACCTAGAAGAAGTGCCAAAAGAAGAAACCATGTGGGAAGGCGAGTGTTTTGTATTTGATAACCGTGTAGCAGTAAATCATGATTTACAAAAAGGCTCATACGATCAATGTCACGCATGTCGCATGCCTATCACAGAAGAAGAAAAGCAAAAGCCAGAATACATGGAAGGGGTGTCGTGTCACCACTGTATTGACAATGTAACCGATGAACAACGCGCTCGCTTTGCAGAGCGCCAAAAGCAAATAGAGCTTGCTCAAGCGCGCGGTGAAGGCCACATTGGTAACGAAGCACAAGCTGTTTTACAACAACGTAAAGAAGCTAAAAAAGCGCAAAAAGACGCACAGCGAAATAAATAAGCGGTACTTTTTGTTTGTACGTTATTAATAAAAACCTCAGTTTCAACTGAGGTTTTTTATTTTAAACTCTTTTCACAATTGCTTGTATCTGTAGTAGAGAGCGTGACCTTGTTGGCAGCATTGACGAGCACACATTTTGTGTTTTTATCGAGCTTTTTCTTTTGAATAACGGTAAATTTACCTTCATCAGCAGCATATAGATTATACTGATACGCGGTGTTGCCCCCTTCAAATAAAGCAGTAAATAATCCACCGACTAATCCACCAACAATGGCGCCGCCAATCATTTCTTCTTTATTGCCATCTAAGCTATCTACAAAGCCAAACCCCGCACCAGCAGCTATTCCAGTTCCCACTTCTGAGGAGAGTGTTACTTTTTGTATTGATTCAACAGACGCATAATAACGTTTAACAACTTGATTTTGATCTGCCCGATCAATCCCTGGTGATGCACAGCCTGATAGCAAGATCACCATAATTAAACTCTTTTTCATAAATGTTGCCTTTATTAAAAATATTGATGAGCTAAATCATAGTTATAAATGTAATTTAAATATGTGTGGATTTTGTATGCTGCTGTAAAAATATGTAGAGTGGCTAGCATGCTTAATTTCAGCTTATTGTTTTGCTAATTTGTCGTACTTAGCTATTTATTGATCATAGAGCTGTTAAACTGCGTAACATAATGCAAATAATAATTAATTAGGGTGATCCTTTGAAATCGCGAATTCTTTTTACCAGCGTGTTTTTTTCTTTAATGTCGTTAAGTTTATCTGTAAAGAGTGCCAATGTCGTGGTGGAGCAGGTAGCGATGGAACGTGCTAAAGAGCAAGTTCAGGCTGTCGGTAACGCCGAAGCAATTCATTCGGTTATTTTATATCCGGCTGTGGGCGATAAAGTAACGGCGGTGCATTTTAAACCGGGTGATAGCGTAAAGGCCGGTGATGTGTTACTTGAACTTGATTCACGCAGACAAAAAGCGGCACTTGAAGAGGCAAAAATAAAACTTGCTGACACCCAAAGAACCCTCGCACGTTTAAAGCAAAGCCAAGCAAAAGGGGCTGTGCCACAAAGTGATGTGGATGATGCAAAAACAGTTGTTGAATTAGCAAAAGTGACTCTTACCCAAGCAGAAACAGAATTTGAAGACCGCCAAGTTCGTGCGCCTTTTAACGGCACTATGGGACTTACCGACGTTGAAGTGGGTGACAGAATTACTCCCCAAACGGCGATTGCAAGTATTGATGATACGCGTGCTTTATATATAAATTTTAACGCCCCAGAATCGGCCGTTTATATGCTGCGCAATAAAGGCAATGTAAAAGTATTCCCTTGGCAGTCACAAAATGCTGTAAACGCAAAAATTGCTTATCTAGATTCACGAATAGACCCACAAACCCGCACCTTACGTGTAAAAGCGCAGCTTGAAAACCCGCAGCAAAAGTTCTTACCTGGCATGAGTTTTCGTGTTCATATTGAAGTAGAAGGGCAACGTTTTGCTGCTGTACCTGAAGCGGCATTACTGTGGGGAGCCACAGGCCCTTACGTTTGGACAAGTGTTGATAAAAAAGCCACTCGAATTGATGTGAAAATTGAACAACGACTTGCTGGTCGTTTATTAGTTTCGGGGGCTTTAAAAGAACAAGATAACTTAGTGGTAGAGGGCGTACAACGTTTACGTGCGAACCAAGAGCTAAGCTTTTCAGCGCCAATCGCTAATACGCAGGAGTAGCCATGAAACAGCAACCTATGATGCAAGACTTGCCATCAATGGCTATTCGCCGTCCAGTGCTTATTGTGGTTCTGAATTTACTGATTATTATTGCCGGAATTGCCGCCATAGCAGGCGTAGAAGTTCGAGAGCTTCCAGATGTAGACAGACCCCGTATTACCGTATCAGCCTCGTTCCCTGGTGGTTCACCTGAAACCGTTGATACCGAAGTTACCAGTAAACTTGAAGGTGCCGTGGCCCGTGTGAGCGGTGTTAAATCGATTCGTGCGCAAAGTGAAGAAGGTAATTCACGTATTGTGGTTGAATTTAGACCGGGTGTTAACCTTGACGACGCTGCGAATGAAACGCGTGAGTCCGTTGCTCGAGTGCAAAGAGAGCTCCCTGAAGAGGTAGAGCGCGTTTCTATTATTAAGGCTGATAACGACGCTGAAGCGGTGGTTTCATTAACAGTATCAAGCGAAAGTTTATCGTTAGAGGCATTAACAGAGCGGGTTGATGTTGACTTAGCGCCGCAGTTTTTAACTATTCCTGGCGTTGCCGACGTACGATTAAACGGCGATAGAGAACGTGTGCTCAGGGTTCGCATTGATCCATTAAAGCTCAGCAGTTTTAATTTAACGATTCCAGATGTCGCCGATGTACTCAGGCAAGCCCCCTTTGATGTGCCTGCAGGGAGTTTAAAATCAAACGATCAGCAAATAATAGTGCGCGCTGATGCAACGTCTGTTACCCCCGCACAGGTGGGCGACATTATAATTCAGGGCGATACTCGTATTAGCGATATTGCTGCCGTGTACTTTGGTCCTGCGGATCCGCGCTCTATGGTAAGACTTAATGGTAAACCTGTTATTGGTATGGAAATTATTCGCCAAGCACAGTCCAACACTATCGAAATTTCTGATGAAGTACTCAACCTTATAGAGGGGATGCGTGAGCGCTTTCCTGAGATGGAGTTTACGCTAACATCAGATGACGCGCAGTTTATTAGAAGCTCAGTAGATGAAGTGATTAACTCATTGGTTCTAACGGTACTGCTAGTGATCATCACCTTGTGGGTGTTTATTGGTTCATGGCGTGCAACATTAGTCCCAGCATTTGCCATTCCTGTTGCGCTTATAGGTTCATTAGCACTGATATGGGCACTTGGGTTTTCAATTAATATTTTAACCTTATTAGCACTGGTATTAGCGACAGGATTAATTGTTGATGATGCAATTGTAGTGAGTGAAAATATTCAACGCCAGCGAGGGTTAGGCCTTGGAAGGCGTGCCGCAGCGGTTGTTGGTACCCGTGAAGTATTTTTTGCCGTTATTGCCACCACTGCAGTATTAGCGGCTGTGTTTGTACCCATCGCATTTTTACCCTCTACAGCAGGGCGTTTATTTAGGGAGTTTGGTGGCGTACTAGCTGGTGCGGTAATTATATCTAGCTTTGTTGCGTTATCGTTAGTGCCGGCGCTCACCTCTAAACTAAAGCTTAAGCAAGGTGGTTTTCATCCCTTTGCGAAATTTGGTAACGTGCTTGCCAATATTTATACCAAAACAATTCATAAAGTACTGGATCATGCGTGGGTTACCTTTATTGTTTGTTTATTAGTTGCAGGCGGTTCGGGTGCTTTGTATATGAGTTTAGACAACGAACTGCTCCCTACTGAAGACCGCGGTAAAATTAGAATATTTGCCCGCGGACCTGATGGCGTAGGCTTAAATTTTATGGATAGACAAGCCATTAAAATGGAAGATACCTTATTGCCTTTCGTTGAAAGTGGTGAAATTGAGTCTATTTACACTGTGGTTGGGCAATGGGATCCCAATATTGTGTTTATTACTGTGCCATTAAAGCATTGGGATGAACGTAACTTTAGCCAACAAGAAATTATTAATAAAATTCGCGAGCCTTTAGGCAACATCCCTGGTGCACCAGCTTACCCTGGTGGAGCAAATAGCTTAAATTTACGTGGCCAAGGTGGCGGCATAGAAATCGCTTTACTGGGACAAGATTACCTTGAAATATTTAAGGCTGCACAGCAGTTCTCAGCTGATCTTGAAAAAGCCGTGCCAGAAGTTGCGCCGGTAAGAGTATCGTATCAGCCATCGCAGCCGCAATTGCGTGTTAATATTGACAGACGACGCGCAGAAGAACTTGGCGTGTCTTTAAGTGATATCGCAATTACGTTAAGAGCCGCTATTAATGGTGACGATATCGCTGATTTAAACATTGGCGATCAATCTATTCCTATTATGCTACAGGCACAAAATCAAACTATTAACGACCCAAGTGATTTAGCAAACTTGTTTATTAGAGCCCGTAATAATCAATTGGTGCCGCTCAGTAGTGTCGCTAACATTTCAGAGGAAGGGGTTGCTGCCGAGCTTGAGCGTCATGCTCAGCGCCGTGCCATAGAGCTCAGTATGGAGTTGCCTGAGGGCTTAACAATTGCCACCTTAGTGGAACAAATAAAGCAAGTGTCTGAGCAATCATTACCAGCAGGTATTACTCTTGCATTTAAAGGGGAAGCACTGACATTTGAAGAAACCTCCAACGAAGTATTAATGACCTACGTATTGGCATTTTTAATTGTGTTTTTAGTACTTGCGGCGCAATTTGAAAATGTTAACAGTGCAATCGTGGTAATGATCACTGTACCATTTGGGATTACATCGGCCATTCTAGCGCTGTATTTAACCGGTACCTCACTGAATATTTACTCGCAAATAGGCCTAGTGATGTTAATTGGGTTAATCGCTAAAAATGCAATTTTATTGGTCGAGTTTGCAGATCAATTAAGAGATCAGGGGCTGAGTGTTCGAAAAGCGGTTGAACAAGCTACATTGGTACGTTTAAGACCAATCACCATGACCTTAATATCGACCTTACTCGGTGCGTTACCCCTAATTATGTCAACAGGTGCCGGAGCAGAAGCACGTAATGCCATTGGTTGGGTGGTATTTGGTGGACTTGCGTTAGCGGTATTGTTTACGCTTTACTTAACACCGGTGATTTATTTAGGATTAGCCCGCTTTACCAGTCCTCGTGGTGATGAGTCAAAGCAATTAGCCCAAGAGCTGGAGCAACTTGACTAACTAATTACGCTAATTGGCTATTTTTCTTTGAAAAAATAGCCAATTAAGCCCACAATTCAACTAGATTAAAGCCACAAGGATCACCCATGCAGGCCGAGCAAGTTGAAATAGCCCAATTTTTAGTTGAACACCCCCCCTTTGATACGCTTGAGAGCGAGGCACTAAACGAACTAGCAATGCAAATTGAAGTTGCTTATTTTCGTGCGCAAACTGATATTTTACATTTAGGCCAAGATATTAGTGACTTATATATTATTCGTAGTGGCTCGGTTGAAATTTCACGTCGTAATGGCGAGCTCTATAATCGTTTAGCCACAGGCGGCATTTTTGGCCAAATGGGCCTATTGATGAACCGCAAAGTGCGCTTTCCGGCTCGTGCCCTAGAAGACACCTTAACCTATTGTATTAATGTTAATACCTTCAACGAATACTGTGATAAATACGAAACCTTTGCCGATTTTTTCGAAGTGGATGGTAACGTACGTTTGCACCAAGCCATTGTAGAGCAAGCCGACAGCAATGATTTAACCACCGCGAAAGTGAAGTCATTATTACACCGTGATGTGGTCACAGTAACAATGCAAACTGCTATTCAAGACGTCGCATTTTTAATGACGCAAGAATCGGTCTCTTCAGTGTTAGTTACCGACATAGAAAAACAAATAAGCGACGACCCAGAAGAAGACGACGGTCAAGTTGTTGGGATCATAACCGACAGAGATATTCGCACTAAGGTGGTTGCCCAAGGGTTAACATATGATACACCCGCCAAAGAAGTAATGACATCAAGCTTAGTACTACTTGATAGCAACGCCTATGTGTTTGAAGCCGTATTAGCCATGCTAAGAGATAACTTACATCATTTACCTGTGGTACATAAAAAACGGCCTATTGGGGTAATATCGCTGTCTGACATTTTACGTTATGAATCACAAAGTAGCTTACTGTTAGTACGCGGTATTTTAGCGCAGCAATCAGTTGATGACTTAGTTCATTACGCGCGCCAATTACCTAATGTATTTGTACGTATGGTTAATGAAGATGCAAATTCGCATATGATAGGAACCGCTATGGCGGTCATAGGCCGTACCTTTAAACAGCGTTTGTTAGCACTGGCCGAAGAAAAATTTGGCGAGCCGCCTATTCCTTATTGTTTTATAGCCTTAGGCTCAATGGCCCGCGACGAGCAGCTAATTGTGACTGATCAAGATAATGCTCTCATTTTGGATAATAGTTTTGATGAGGCACTGCACGATGAGTATTTTCAAAACCTATCAGATTTTGTGTGTGATGGTTTAGCTAAATGTGGCTATACCTATTGTGACGGTGAAATTATGGCGTCGTTTAAAAAATGGCGTATGACCCGTACACAATGGAAAGAAAAATTTGCTAGTTGGATGGCCGAGCCGAAACCGCAAGCACTGCTTAATAGTTCGATATTTTTTGACTTAGATGGTGTATGGGGCAAGCTAAAATGGGCCGATGAGCTTAAAACGCTGGTGGCCAAAGAAAGCAAAGTAAACAAACGCTTTTTAGCGAACCTTGCTGCCAATGCCCGCAATAGAACGCCGCCACTAGGATTCTTTAACGGTTTTGTGCTTGAGCATAATGGCCAGCATAAGCGGTCAATGAACTTAAAACGCCGTGGTACGGCGCCGCTATCTGATGTGGTGCGCGTGCACGCCTTAGCGGTTGGCTCACGTAAACAAAACTCCTTTGAGCGCTTAGAAGATATTATAGAGGCAAATTTACTGCCTAAAGGTAAAGCACAAGATTTACGTGATGCGTTTGAGTATATTGCCACAGTACGTATTCGTCATCAGGCGTGGCAAATAGAGCAGGGTGAAGCCCCAGATAACGATCTAGACCCCCATTTACTTTCACCCTTTGAGCAAAGTAATTTAAAAGAAGCCTTTGCTATTTTAGAAAAAGCGCAAAGCTTTTTAAAATTTAGCTATTCTGCGCACCCGGGTGTGAAATAAGTTATGGCTAAATCACCGTTAGATTGGTCACAGCGCTACGAGCAGTTATTGCAAACTGCGCAAAACCCGTTACTTAAAGACTTTTATCAACAAGCGTTTACCAATCAGGCTGCTCCACTTAAAGATGTCCCTTTTGTGGCGCTCGACTTTGAAACAACCGGCCTTGATGCGAATAGCGATGATATTGTTAGTGTGGGGCTGGTGCCTTTTAATGTAAATCGTATTTATTGTAAAGAGAGCCGTCACTGGGTGGTGCAACCACGACGAGATTTAAGTGAAGAGTCAATCGTTATTCATGGAATTACTCATTCAGAAGTGGATGAAGCCCCTGATCTTAATCGAATTTTAGCGCCACTGCTTGATGCCCTTAAAGGCAAAGTGGTGGTGGTACATTATGCTGCAATAGAACGTCATTTTTTTTATAACGCGCTACTTATGCGTATAAAAGAGGGCATTGAGTTTGCACTAGTTGATACGATGGAAATAGAAAGGCGGGCGCTTAAAGCGCGGCAGGGGTTATTAGGCAGGCTGTTTAATTCAAAGCTAGGATCACTTAGGTTAAGTGATACACGGGAGCGTTATTCATTGCCACTGTATCAAAACCATAATGCGCTTACTGATGCACTAGCCACTGCCGAGCTGCTGCAAGCGCAGCTGAGTTACCACTATAGATCAGACACGCCAGTGAGTGAAATTTGGCTTTAGCTATTGAAGCATTACTGTTAAAAATAGAGCACAAAAAAAGCCGCAATTTGCGGCTTTTTTATTATGGAATGTGTTGTGTTATTTAACTGGGCGAGGCTCAGTTCGTAAACCTAAAATTAAGCTTACACACATCAATAACAATACAATGGTAAATGGCAGACCGGTTGATATAGCCCCCGCTTGCAGTGCTTCAATCGCTTGAGTGCCACCAATCCAAAGTAATGCAGCAGCAATAGCACCCTCAACAGACGCCCAAAAAATACGCTGTGGTACCGGCGCATCAATCTTACCACCTGCTGTGATTGAATCGATTACAAGTGACCCTGAATCAGAAGAAGTAATAAAGAATACCAGTACTAAAACAATAGCAATGAAAGATAAAACGTTCGCCATTGGCATTTCATCAAGCATTTGAAACATCGCCATAGGCACACTTGTTAAACCGTCAGTTCCTAGGGCACCAATTCCATTAACTACTTGGTCAATTGCGATGCCGCCATAAATAGACATCCATAAGATAGTGACTGCTGTAGGAATAAGTAGTACAGCGGTTAAAAACTCACGAATTGTACGACCACGTGAAACACGGGCAATAAACATACCTACAAACGGTGACCACGAAATCCACCAAGCCCAATAAAATACTGTCCATCCATGCATCCATGTTTCATCTTCACGACCATGTGGGTTACTTAACGGAATAATGTTTTCTACATAGCCCATTACTGTGTTTGGTATATTACCCATAGATACAGCAAAACCAACTAAACATACAAATACCAGTAGCACTAAAGCAATAAGCATATTGACGTTACTTAGTAGCTTAACGCCACCATCAATGCCTCGAATAACTGAGACAATGGCTAATAACGTCACCCCTGTAATAACCAGAATTTGTGAACCTACGCCACCTTCAAGGCCAAAAACGTGGTTAATACCCGCTGAAGCTTGTTGAGCACCTAATCCTAAAGATGTTGCCAAACCAAATAAGGTCGCAAGCACAGCTAAAATATCGATTATATGCCCCGGCCAGCCCCATGCTTTATCACCTAAAATAGGGTAAAAAATTGAGCGTATAGAAAGCGGTAAGCCTTTATTGTATGTGAAAAACGCTAAAGAAAGCGCGACAACCGCATAAATGGCCCAAGGATGAAGACCCCAGTGGAACATAGTTGCGCCCATTGCAAGCTTTGCTGCTTCTGGGGTGTTGGCAGCCACATTAAGCGGTGTTTCATACCAGCCGGTGTAATAAGCCACCGGTTCAGCAACTCCCCAAAACATTAAGCCAATACCCATACCTGCTGCAAATAACATTGCCAGCCAAGAAATACGAGAGTGAGATGGTTTAGCATCGTCGCCGCCTAAACGGATATTGCCGTAAGGCGAAAAAATTAAAACTAAACAAAAAATAACAAAGAAGTTAGCAGCCCACATAAACAGGCCGTCAAAATTATTAATAATATCGGTTTTAATACCATCTAGCGTTGTTTTAGCAACTTCGGCATCAGATACTAATACGGCAATTAAAAACAGCGCTATTAACCCTGCACTTATTCCGAATACAGGGTTATGTATATCAAACCCCCATTTTTGCACGTTGTCTTGACCTACGGTGTAGTCCGTATTGTCAATACTGTACTTGTCATGATTCTCGCTCATGCAATACCTCATTGGTTAATGAAACAGGCTGGCTTAATGCCAGTTTTTTATAGTTCACTGTATTCGTCTTATTAGATTCTTTGCCAAAGCTAACAACACGAATAATTAGAAGACTAACTAATTTAATTGCCCATCATACCTTTACTGCTAGGGGAGTTAAATATTAAATACGAAAGAATTAACACTTTGCTAAAATTTTGAGCTGACTTTGTCTTTTTATTGTACATGTCTGGTCGCTAAGAAAATGAAAACTAACGCGTTAGCACTTTATTTTATAGTAGTAAATAGCAATGAATGCAAAAGCTAAGTTAATGAATATTCATATTAATAGGGCGTATAAACAGATAAATCACTTAATTGGATACGCTAAAAGCGTACTCTGATTTTTAAAACTAAGAGTAATTTGTTAAATGGGCTTTTTTATGACTTTTTAATTACATTTTTATAGCTTTGGATTTTTAGCCAAGGGGAGGTTAATAGAATCAGCAATGAAAATAGCGATGTTAAAGTAGTTTTTATAAAAAGGTGGCATACTTATTTTGTAGTTTAAACTAATTTGCTTTCTCATTTATTTTGAGTCTTAACAGCTTAACTCACGAAGAGGGTAAAGAGACGCTGCGCTTTTAGAGAAGTAACAAAGCCACATAATTAAACAAAAATGATGAGGCAGAATGGCTTTTACTTTCTCATTTTCTTCTCATTCACTTCTCTCAGTGCAATAAGCATTTTAAGAAAATTACGCACAAAGACACCAAAAAAAGCTGCAGCTTTAACACTGCAGCTTAGGATGGTTAAATTTTCATTTGTACGCTTCGTTATGAACGCCCGCGGCGCGCCCTGATGGGTCGGCATTATTTTGAAATGATGCATCCCATGCGAGTGCTTCTGGGGTTGAACACGCAACTGATTTACCATGTGGTACACACTTAGCCGAGGCATCGCCTGGGAAGTGCGACTCAAAAATACTGCGGTAAAAATACGCTTCTTTAGAGTCTGGCGTGTTAATTGGGTATTTAAATTTGGCATTCGCCAATTCTTGATCCGTTACTTGCTCATTAACAAATTCTTTTAAGGTATCTATCCAGCTGTAGCCAACGCCATCAGAGAATTGCTCTTTTTGACGCCATAACACTTCATCTGGGAGGTAGCCGTCAAAGCCTGCACGTAAAATGTGTTTTTCAATTTTGCCGTCTTTACACATTTTAGCTTCAGGGTTAATGCGCATTGCCACATCAACAAACTCTTTATCTAAAAATGGTACGCGTGCTTCAACACCCCAAGCCGCCATTGATTTATTGGCACGTAAACAGTCAAACATATGGAGCTTTGAAACTTTACGGTTCAGCTCTTCATGAAACTCTTGTGCATTTGGTGCTTTATGAAAATATAAATAACCGCCAAATAATTCATCTGCACCTTCACCTGAGAGCACCATTTTTATACCCATGGCTTTAATTTGACGGGCCATTAAGTACATTGGGGTTGATGCACGAATGGTGGTTACATCGTAAGTTTCAATGTGGTAAATCACTTCTTTAAGTGCATCAATACCTTGTTGAATAGTAAAGATAATAGGGTGGTGAATTGTTCCAATCATATCAGCTACTTTTTGCGCTGCGGCTAAATCGGGGGAGCCTTCTAAACCCACCGAAAAGGAATGCAGTTTAGGCCACCAAGCATCGCTTTCATCGTTATCTTCAATACGTTTTGCAGCAAAGCGCTGGGTAATAGCGGAAATAACCGATGAATCTAAGCCACCCGATAGCAATACGCCATAGGGTACGTCACACATAAGCTGGCGCTTAACCGCCGCTTCCAATGCATCTTTTACATCTTCTGCTTTGGCATCGTTGTTTTTAACAGCGTCGAAGCGTTGCCAATCACGTTGATAGTAAGGGGTTAATTTGCCGTCTTTGCTGTACAGGTAATGCCCCGGCGGAAACTCTTCAATGTACTTACAAATAGGTGAGAGCGCTTTGAGCTCTGACGCTACATAAAAGTTACCGTGCTCATCGTGACCTGTGTACAGTGGAATAATACCAATGTGATCGCGACCAATTAAGTACGCGTCTTGCTCTTCGTCATATAAACAAAAAGCAAAAATACCATTTAAGTCATCTAAAAATGCCGGCCCTTTTTGTTTATACAGGGCTAAAATCACTTCACAATCTGACTGGGTTTGAAAATCAAAGTCGACCTCTAAGTTAGCGGCCAGCTCTTTGTGGTTATAAATTTCGCCATTAACCGCTAAAATATGGGTTTTTTCTGGGTTGTAAAGGGGTTGAGCACCGCTTGATACGCCAACAATGGCTAAGCGCTCATGCACTAAAATTGCTTTATCAGATGAATACACACCAGACCAATCTGGCCCACGATGACGTAACAGTTTAGACATTTCGATTGCCTGAGTGCGTAACTGGCTGGGATCCGATTTAATATCGAGTACACCAAAAATTGAACACATAATTTTTCCTCATTCCTATTAAGTGCCTACGATAGCGAGTTTGCTAAAGACTAACCTTGTTTTATCAGAAATAAATAACTAAGTCACACGGCTTTTTTAAATTAATAAGAATAATTTATGCACCAAACAAGTTGCTGGTGCACCAATATGGTGAGATTAATAGTATGATAGCAACGGATTGTACAATTTTTGATTTAAAACCGGCAGGGGTTAGCGTTTCATGCTGATGTAAATTTATATTTGCACCAAGTGGGTGCAAATATAATCATTAAGAAAACAGCGTTATCGTATTATGTTAATTAGCCCAATAGCGATTTAAACTCAGTTTAAGCTGAGATAGATGCGCATCGAGTTTACTTTTTGCCGCGGTTGCTTGTTCAAGCGTTACAAAATCAAAAGTAATAGAATCGGCGGTTCTAAACTGAGCAAACTGATGTAAATCCGCCTCTATTACATGGCCTATCAATGGGTAGCCCCCCGTTGTTTGTGCATCATTTAACAGCACAATTGGGTTGCCATCAGGTGGGAGTTGCACGCTTCCCGGTGCTACCGCGAGTGAGTGCAGTGAGAGCGAGTGTTGCATTATTTGGCTATTATTATGATCTAAGCGTACTCCCATTCGATTACTATTCGGGTTAATAGTAAATGAGGTGGTACAGAAAGCGTTTATACACTCAGGTGTAAGTAGTTCATGATGTGGGCCTTGATGTAGCCGAATAACTTTTCGTTTAGGCGGTGTTAATGCACCTTTATTGCATAGCCAAGGCTGAGTATATGGGGTTATTTTTATAATATCGTCGCTTTGTAATGCTCGGCCATTAAAACCACCAATGGCTGCCCCTAAGTCGGTTGATTTAGAACCCATAACTTCAGGGCATTCAATTCCACCTTTTACGGCAATGTAAGCTCTGGAGCCACCGCGTCCTGTATCAAATTTAAGTGTTTGTTTTGCTTTTACCGGATAACTCCACCCGGGGTAAACGGCTTGAGCGTCAAGTTTAGCGTTTAAGTCGGCTCCATGCAGAGCAATGACGGTATCGCACTCAAATTGCAATTCACATAACCCAACGGTGAGTTCAAGTACGGCATCGTTATCGTGATTATTTACTAAGCGATTGGCAATAATGTGCGCATAGGCGTCTAAGCTACCCGAGCGGCTAACCCCTAAATGACGAAAACCCACACGGCCTAAATCTTGGATTGTAAGCTGTATACCGGGTTTGATTACTTTAATCATTGTTTACTCCTTTTAACAGGCACAAATTCAAGGGTGTCACCGGGTTTAAATAAACAAGGGTTTGAGGCGGTTGCATCAAATAAACAGGCATCAGTATGAGCAATAATATGCCAGCCACCAGGTGAGTTTTCAGGATAAATGCCTGTTTGGTCTGCCCCAATCGCAATCGCGCCTTTAGGAACACTGACTCGTGGGTTATCACGCCTTGGGGTAAACAGTTGAGAATTGAGCCCATGTAAATAAGGAAAACCGGGCACAAAACCTAAAAACAACACATGGTAAATTTCTTTACTGTGTAAATTAATTACCTCATCTATTGTTAGCTTGTGATAATTAGCCACATAGTTTAAATCTTCACCTTGGTAATAGGTGTCTATTTTATGATGCTGACTTTCAAAGGCGTAATCATCAACCTCATCCCATAGTTTGGTTAAGGTGTTTTGCCATTGATGTAAATTACTGGCTGATTTTAAATACAAGGTTAATGAGTTCATTCCGGGGACTAAATCTATAAACTCATTGGTGTTTTTACAATACTGTGACAGCGCCCAGAGTTTTTTTTGCGTCGCTAGTATGTGTTGTTCGCTGTAGTGAGAAACATCAAAAAGCAGACTAGAATTTGTTAATATTTTTATACTTGGCAAAGTGCTCATACAGATAACTTATTAATATTGTTTGTATTTAAGCTATCACAGTCGTTGTGCTATTACGATATTAATAGACAAACTCGGATCGATTAAATTCCCGTCTTCGTAAAGTTTTATTGCGTGTGAAATTTATTCTTGCGTTTAAAGGTCTGCTTTAGGGTAACTAAAACTAAGAGGTCATCGTATGTTTAAGCGGGTAATACTATCGGCGTTTGCCATTTTAGGCTTACTAAGTGCAATGAGTGCTATATCGTCAGATGAAATAATCAAACCAACTGATTTAGATGCAACCATGCATGTTGAAAAAATAGTGCTGGGTTCGGGCTGTTTTTGGGGTGCAGAAAAACGCTACGAGGCACTTAATGGTGTGTTAGACGCTGAATCGGGTTACGCCGATGGCCGGGGGTTTAAGCCAACCTATAGAAATATCACTAAGTTATCCCGTCGCTTTGATGAAGATAATTACGCCGAAGTGGTGCAGGTTACCTTTAATAGTAATATTATTTCAGCAAGAGAGCTGTTGCAAAATTACTATGAGAGCCACGATCCAACGCAAAAGAATCGTCAAGGTAATGATGTAGGCACGCAATATCGCTCTATTATTTTAACCACTACCGATCAGCAAGCGAGCATCGCAAAAGCGGTCACGAGTGAGTATCAGCAATTATTAAGTAAAGCCGATTATGGAAAAATAGTGACGCAAATAAAGCCACTTGAGCGCTTTTATTCGGCTGAAGAGTATCATCAAAATTACCTTGAAAAAAATCCAAACGGCTATTGCCCTGATCATTCAACCGGTGTTGTATTTACCCAAAGTGATAAACCTAAGGTAGATAATACTGCATTATTAAATGGCAAACAGATTGTCATTTTAGACTCGCAAAGTTATTGCCCTTACTGCGAAAAGTTTAAAGCGGCCGTTGCCAATGATTATAAAGGCACAATTCCAATGACTTTCCGCCATGCTGATCAGCTTGATGGGTTAACGATTAAATCGGCGACATGGGCTACACCTACCATATTATTTTTAGAAAATGGGGTTGAGGTCTATTCTCGCCAAGGCTACATGAACCCAGAGCAATTTTATAAAGCATTAGGTGCGTTTAAGCTTGGCAACAGTGAAGCTTATAAGGTGGCTTTTAATGCTAAAACCGACAGCCCTTACTGCAAAGAATATGCTATTTTTAAAAACACGCCCGATGGCATCTTTATTGATAAACTAAGCGGTGAGCCATTATTTGATACCCGCGATAGATTTAACTCAGGCACCGGTTGGCTTTCATTTACCCACCCAATAAAAGACAGTGTAACCCAACATGAAGATAATAGCTGGGGAATGCAGCGCATTGAGCTTAAGTCTAAAAGTACCGGTATTCACTTAGGGCATTTATTTCCGGGTGAGGGGCCTAGAGGGCAAGATAGATATTGTATTAATGCGACTGTTTTAGAATTTGTAGCCAGAAAACAGTAAATTTTAAGCAAAAAAAAGCAGCGATGATTAAGTAGATACTTAACAGTCGCTGCATTTCAATTGACAACATCTTCACACACAATAAAGATTCGGGGGGTTGTATTAGTACAAAACTAACTCTGGCTTATTGTTGTTGATGAGAATGAAAATAAAAACAACCCAAGCTCAGTCACCACCGGACTTGAGTTGTTTTTTACACTGACAACATCTTCACACACAATAAAGATTCTTAAGTTTATTGGCGGGTGTAAGGGTAAAAATAAAAACAACTCAAGCTAAGTCACCACCGAACTTGAGCTGTTTTTTACACTGACAACATCTTCACACACAATAAAGATTCTTTTTTACTAGCTCGTTGTTACAAACTAATGAAATCTGATTTTGGTAACACGCTTTATATTTTTTAGCGTGTTGCCGTTTGGTTGAGTTAACTTTAGAGCTTTTACTCAATTTCGACAAGCGATAAAAACAAAACTAATAAGTGAAAAAAACTAACTTATGGGGTTCTAGATTTTTTCAATAAATAAAGCGCTGATAAATAAGCGCTTTTTTGTTTTTCGGTAGGGGGGATTTTAAAAATAAAAGTTGCACACTTTAAAATTAGCTAAAAAGCGCTCAACAAGGAGCGCTTAATTGAATGTGCTATTTAGTTTGCCTAAAGGTGGTAATCACCCATTTCGCAAACAAATCGAGAGGGTGATTAGCGGTACTTGAGCCATGCTGAACTAAATAATATTTGTCTTTTGTTGTTAGTGGTTGCTCAAACAGTTTGTAAAGCCATTGCTCATCCAGCCAGCTTTGACTTATTGGTAAAGGAATAAGCGCGATGCCCATACCTTGCTGTGCAGCGCGTGCAACGCCAAACATACTATCTATTTGAATAATTTGTGCAGGGGAAAAGTCATCAATACCGACTTTTTCAGCCCATTGATGCCATGCCCAAGGCCGTGCTTTATGAACAATAAGCGGCACTTGATTGAGCGCCTGGCAGTGATCGTTTTGCCACTGATCGAGCAGCTTTTTATTACACGCTGGAATATATTCTAAATTAAATAACTCAGTAGCCAGCCCATCAAGCGGTTTACTTGAAGATAAAATGATTGATAAATCACTTTGGCGAGTCAGCTCTTTGCGCGTTTTAAGGGTGTCCATGTGTAAATTAATATTAGGATGCTCACTCGTCCACTCACTCAGTTTTGGCATTAGCAATTCACTGGCAAAAAACTCGGGCAGGGTAATGGTTAAATTTACATTTTGTTGTAACTGACTAAATTCGGTAATGGTGCTTTCCAGCATATTTATAATGGGGTAAATCGCTTCAAAAAAGTTTTTTCCAGCTGGCGTTAAGCTTATGGAACGGGTTTGCCTTTGAAATAAATCAATGCCCAGCTGCTCTTCTAGCTGCTTTATTTGATGGCTGACCGCCGATGGCGTTAAATACAGCTCTTTGGCGGCATGTTTAAAACTTAAGCTTTTTGCGGCAAAACAAAAAGAGCGAAGGCCGCGAATAGGTGTTTGCATGGTATCCAATATAAAGTTATTTCAATCACCTTATTACAGGCAATTATTAAACCAAAAATAAAAGTTAACTATATCAGTTATTTAATTTTTTTATTAGGGCGAATTCACCTAAGTGGTGCGTTAAATTCTCACTATAGTGCAAAAACTAAAATAAAGGCAAAAAAAATCCCTCTTGCGAGGGATTTTGGGTAACTCAGCGCCATTGGCACTGGGAATGAGGTCGGTACAGGGTGAAATTGTGAGTAGTTTAAAACACCATCTCAGGAATATCACCGTCAACAAGCAATTTACCTGCCGTTTTACTAATAATTTCATCAACTGATACGCCTGGTGCGCGTTCTAGCAAATGAAATGCGCCGTCTTTAACTTCTAATACGGCTAAATCGGTTACTATTTTTTTAACACAGTTAACGCCCGTCAGCGGTAACGTACAGCTTTCTAATAATTTAGAATCGCCGTGTTTACTGGCATGGGTCATAGTAACAATAATGTTTTTTGCACCAGCAACTAAATCCATTGCTCCGCCCATGCCTTTTATTAATTTTTTAGGGATCATCCATGAGGCTATAGACCCGTTTTGGTCTACCTCAAATGCGCCCAGAACCGTTAAGTCTACATGACCACCCCGTATCATGGCAAAACTATCTGCACTATTAAATATAGCTGCACCGGTAGCTGCCGTCACGGTTTCTTTACCCGCGTTGATCATATCTGCATCTACAGTGTCTTTGGTTGGGTATTCACCCATACCTAATAGGCCATTTTCGGACTGTAGCATAACTTCTATGCCATCGGGTACATAGTTTGCGACGAGTGTCGGAATACCTATGCCTAAATTAACATAGTAGCCATCTTGTAGCTCTTGAGCGACGCGCATTGCGACTTGTTCACGTGATAATGCCATTTTAAGTGCTCCTGCTTAATCTCGTGTGGTAACACGTTCAATGCGTTTTTCAAAGTTGCCCTTGATCACGCGATTTACAAAAATGCCAGGGGTATGAATTTGACTTGGCTCTAGCTCACCGGGTTCAACAATCTCTTCCACTTCGGCAACGGTAATTTTACCTGCGGTTGCGGCCATTGGGTTAAAGTTCATTGCGGTATGGCGAAATACTAAATTACCGTAACGGTCTGCTTTCCATGCTTTTACAATGGCAAATTCACCCGTGATTGACTCTTCTAAAATATAAGGGCGACCATTAAATTCTTTTACTTCTTTACCCTCAGCTACTGGCGTACCGTAACCCGTGGCGGTATAAAAAGCAGGAATACCGGCACCACCAGCACGCATTTTTTCTGCTAGAGTCCCTTGCGGTGTTAGCTCTACATCAATTTCGCCATTCAGTAGTTGTTGCTCAAAAAGAGCATTTTCGCCCACATAAGAGGCAACCACTTTTTTAATTTGTTTGTCTTGTAATAAAAGTCCTAAACCAAAGTCATCAACGCCGCAATTGTTCGATACGACCGTTAACTCTTTGGTTTGCATTTTTTTAATTTGGGCTATTAATCCCTCGGGAATACCGCATAAACCAAAACCACCAGCGATGATAGTATCGCCGTCTTTTAAACCTTCCATTGCAGCTTCGTAACTCGAAACTACTTTATCAAAACCGGCCATGAGTGACTCCTCATTCTATGCTATTGCAATTATTGTGTGTGTAATGCCACTGAAACTTTACTAACAGGCTGTTTATTAAGCGCATTAGTAATTTGCCAACCTGCTTGTGCAAGCCTTTTTAAATCAATTCCATGTTCAATGCCAAGCCCTTGCAGTAAGTAAACAACATCTTCGGTGGCAACATTTCCTGACGCACCCTTAGCGTAAGGGCAGCCACCAAGGCCAGCAACGGCAGCGTCAACTGTTGAAATACCTAGGCTTAAGGCAGCGTAAATATTTGTGAGCGCCTGTCCATAGGTATCATGAAAATGTACTGCAAGCTTACTTTTATCAATATGCTTGAGCAGCAATGTAAGCAGCTCAGTCACTTTACCTGCGGTGCCGACACCAATAGTATCGCCAAGGCTCACTTCATAGCAGCCAAGTGCTAATAACTTTTGTGCCACGTTTAAAACAACCTGAGGGTCAACGTCTCCCTCATAAGGGCAGCCTAAAACACAGCTTACATAGCCTCGAACGCGTATATTATTGGCTTTAGCAAAAGTCATTACCTCGCTAAAACGATCAATACTTTGCGCTATTGAACAATTTATATTTTTTTGACAAAACGCTTCGCTGGCCGCCGTAAATATAGCAAATTCTTTAATACCAACAGCATGCGCAGCTTGTGCGCCTTTTAAATTTGGCGTTAAGGCACTTAAATTAATCTCTGGAAGATCAAGGGCACTGATCACTTCGCTTGAGTCTGCCATTTGTGGCACCCATTTTGGGGATACGAACGCACCAGCTTCTATGTCTTTTAATCCCGCGGCGGCGAGGGCATTAATAAGTGTTACTTTATCTTCAGTGCTGACGGTTTTTTCATTTTGTAAACCATCACGTGCACCCACTTCAACAATACGAACTTTGTTTGCAAAGGCACTCATTAAGCACCTTCCTGTACAGTCGTATCTTCAACAATGGCTAACAGTGCGCCGTGTGAAACTAGTTCACCTTCACCAAAGCAGTAACTCTGTAATATGCCGTCATGCGGTGCATTAAGTGTATATTCCATTTTCATGGCTTCAATAATAACAACGGCATCACCTTTGGTGATAGTGCTACCTAATTCAATTAAATGTTTTACTACCGTGCCATTGAGTGGCGCAGCGAGCGGCAGCGCGTCATTTTCGTGTGAACTAATATAATGTTTATCAACACATTCAAACTTAGTTTGCAGTGCTTTATTCATTACAGTAATTTCATTATCAGTTATGTTGACATGTGCGCTGTGCTTTTCACCGTTAATAAATACGCAGCACTCACCATAATTTAACGTCCCTTGAACACTGTATACGCCCGTACTGTGTGTCACATTGTAACCCTGCGCAGTTTTGATAGCGCTTAGCGGTAAATCTACAAATGGGATTTTAATTGCCTGCGGTGCATTTAAAGTAAACCCACTCAGTTGTTGCCAAGGGCTGGCACTATTGTTTTGTGCTTGGCGCGTGTTTAACGACTCTAAATAGGCAAAAGCGGCAATAAGCTGGCTTGATAGCAATAATGACTCATCAACTGCAGCGAGTGAATCACCTTGCTCAGCAATAAAGTGTGTACTTGGCGCGCCTTGTTTAAAACTTGCGTGGCAAGCTAAGTTATGTAAAAAGCCAATATTGGTACTAAAGCCTGCTAAATGAAATTGCTCAAGCGCCTGTTGCAAACGAGAAAGCGCTTGTTCGCGATTATCATCATGAACAATTAACTTTGCAATCATTGGGTCGTAGTAGGGGCTTATTTCATCACCTTGGGCAATCCCGGTATCTATGCGAACAAATTCACTATTAACGGGGACATGTAGCGCTTCAATGGTGCCTGAGCACGGAATAAAGTCATTTGCAGGGTCTTCGGCGTAAATACGCGCTTCAAAGCTATGGCCTTGCAGTTGAATATCAGATTGCTTTAACGGCAGTGTTTGCCCGCCCGCTATATTAATTTGCCAGTTCACTAAATCAACGCCGGTTACCATTTCGGTCACTGGGTGCTCTACTTGCAGGCGAGTGTTCATTTCCATAAAGAAAAATTCATTACCGCAAAGTAAAAACTCAACAGTACCCGCACCACGGTAATTAATGGCTAATGCACAGCGAACAGCCGCTTCGCCCATTTCTTTACGCAGCGCGTCAGATAAACCTGGAGCAGGGGCTTCTTCAATCACCTTTTGGTGTCGGCGTTGCAACGAACAGTCACGATCACCCAAATAAACACAGTTACCGTGATTATCTGCAAATACTTGTACTTCAACATGGCGAGGTTGATTAACGTAGCGCTCTAATAGCACTAAATCGTTACCAAAACCGGCAATGGCTTCACGTTGAGCGCCTTCAAGTGCAGCTATAAAGTCTTTCGGCTTTTCTACCACTCGCATCCCTTTACCGCCACCGCCAAAGGCCGCTTTGATAAGAACAGGGTAACCAATTTTTTCAGCCTCAGATTGCAAAAAAACAGGGTCTTGTTTATCACCATAGTAACCAGGTACTAAAGGAACGTTTGCCGCGGCCATTATTTCTTTAGCACGGGTTTTTGAACCCATTGCTTCAATACTCGTTGCTGGTGGGCCAATAAAAGCAATGTTATTTGCTTCACAGGCTTTAGCAAATTCACTGTTTTCTGATAAAAAGCCGTAGCCTGGATGAATGCAATCAGCGCCACTGGTTTTAGCAACCTGCAAAATTTTATCTGCGACTAGGTATGAATCTTTACTTGGGGCGGCACCAATATGGTAGGCTTCGTCGGCCATTTTTACATGTTGCGCGTTTTTATCTGCATCTGAATACACCGCAACCGTGGTTAAGCCCATTTGCTTTGCGGTGCGCATAATACGACAGGCAATTTCGCCACGGTTAGCAATCAGAATTTTTTGTAATTGTACTGTGTTCATAATGCGTCCTAGAGTTGCCATTGGGGAGGGCGTTTATCAAAAAAGGCGCTCAGTCCTTCTTGGCCTTCAGTTGATACACGAATTTTAGCTATACGCTCTGCAGTCAGTGCAATTAGCTCCTCGTTTATCTCTTTATTGGCAACATCTTTAATAAGTGCTTTTGCGGCTTTAACGGCAATAGGGCCGTTATCAATCAAGGTTTGCAGCAAATTATCGAGGGCTGTCTCTAAGTTCCCAGTAATTTGATGCACTAAACCCAGTTGCTTTGCGGTATGGGCATCAAATACCTCTGCAGTTAAAAAATATCTGCGTGCAGCACGCTCACCAATGGCCTTAATCACATAAGGGCTGATCACGGCAGGTATTAGCCCAAGTTTAACTTCACTTAAACAAAATTGTGCATCGTCTTTACTAAGCGCAATATCACAGCAGGCAATTAAGCCTAATGCCCCACCAAAGGCGGCACCTTGTACCGCACAAATTGTAGGATGCGGGCTCTGTGCTAATACTTGCATAAGTTTAGCCAGTTGCATTGAATCAGCTAGGTTATCGTTATAGTTATTATCTGCCATCGATTTCATCCAGGCTAAGTCGGCACCGGCTGAAAAATGTTTACCTTCGGTTTTGAGTACTAAGGCACGAATATCGAGCGTATTAGCATGTTCAATACATTGAATAAGCTCATGGATAACGTCGCTATTAAACGCATTACGTTTTTCTGGGCGGCTTAAAACGAGTACAGCCACATTAGATTTTGTTATTTGTAGTGTTACTGACATTGTGCGCTCCGGTTACATTCTAAATACGCCAAACTTAGACTCACGCTGTGGTGCATTTTTAGCTGCAGTTAATGCAAGCCCCAACACATTACGTGTATCGACAGGGTCTATAATGCCATCGTCCCATAAGCGGGCACTGGCATAATAAGGATGACCTTGTTGTTCGTATTGACTAATAATTGGCTTTTTAAAATCGCTAACTTCTTGCTCGCTCATGCTTTCGCCTTTACGGGCTAATCCATCTTGTTTAACTTGTGCCATAACACCTGCAGCTTGCTCACCACCCATGACTGAAATACGGGCATTTGGCCACATCCACATCATGGTCGGTTCAAATGCACGGCCACACATTCCATAATTGCCGGCGCCATAAGAGCCACCAATAAGCACGGTGAATTTTGGTACATCAGCACACGACACCGCCATCACCATTTTAGCGCCATGTTTAGCAATGCCTTCGGCTTCGTATTTTTTACCGACCATAAAGCCAGTAATGTTTTGTAAAAATACCAATGGAATGTTGCGCTGAGCACACAGCTGAATAAAGTGCGCGCCTTTTTGCGCTGACTCACTAAATAAAATACCGTTGTTAGCCACTATGCCCACAGGGTTACCATAAATGCTGGCAAAGCCTGTCACTAGTGTTTCGCCAAAGTAACGTTTAAATTCATCAAAAGACGAGTTATCGACAGTGCGGGCTATTACTTCACGCACATCAAATGGCTTTTTAAGATCAGTACCAACAATGCCGTAAAGCTCGTTAATATCGTATCGTGGAGCTTTTACGTCATCTAATAATGGGGCGGTAGGACGTGTGTAATTAATTCGCTCTATACATTGGCGTGCAATTGATAATGCATGCGCATCATTTTCTGCGTAATGATCGGCCACACCCGATGTTTTACAATGAACATCGGCGCCGCCAAGTTCTTCTGCGGTAACTTCTTCACCGGTTGCCGCTTTTACCAGTGGTGGGCCTGCTAAAAATATAGTGCCTTGCTCTTTTACGATGATGCTTTCATCGGCCATAGCGGGTACATACGCACCACCTGCGGTACATAAGCCCATAACAACTGCAATTTGTGGAATGCCTTTACCCGACATACGTGCTTGATTGTAAAAAATACGCCCAAAGTGCAGTTTGTCTGGAAATACATCGTCTTGCTCTGGCAGGTTGGCACCGCCAGAATCAACTAAGTAAATACACGGTAAGTGGCAACGCTCTGCAATATCTTGTGCGCGTAAATGCTTTTTAACAGTAAGCGGGAAATAGGTGCCACCTTTAACTGTCGCGTCGTTTGCAATCACCATACATTCAACGCCTTTCACGCGACCAATACCTGCAACTACACCGGCACAAGGTATCTCTTGTTCATACACACCAAATGCAGCAAATTGCGATATTTCTAAAAAGGGTGAGCCTTCATCTAATAAAGTACTGATACGGTCACGAACAAACAGCTTTCCTCTGCTTTCATGGCGCTCTTTAAGTGCAGCGCCACCACCTAAGCTAATATTGGCAACTTTATCGCGTAAATCATCCACCAGCGCCGACATATTTTTGTGGTTTTGCACAAAGCTAGGATCGTGGGGATTAACGCTCGATTTTAAAATCGTCATAAATTAATCCTTAACGGCTTTCAGTAAATAATTCACGGCCAATCAACATGCGGCGTATTTCTGAAGTGCCTGCGCCAATTTCGTATAATTTCGCATCACGCAGTAAACGACCTGTTGCGTATTCGTTTATGTAGCCATTGCCGCCTAAAATTTGGATTGCATCAAGGGCCATTTTAGTTGCAAGCTCTGCAGCGTATAAAATTGCGCCAGCTGCGTCTTTACGGGTGGTTTCGCCGCGATCACAGGCTTTTGCTACTGTGTACACATATGAGCGAGCAGCATTCATTTGTGTATACATATCGGCAATTTTGCCTTGAATTAACTGAAATTGACCAATCGGGCTGTCAAACTGCTTACGCTCATGAATGTAAGGCACCACAATGTCCATACATGCTTGCATAATTCCTAACGGGCCTGCAGCTAAAACAACTCGCTCGTAATCAAGGCCGCTCATAAGTACCTTAACGCCTTCGTTTAAGTTACCTAAAATGTTTTCTTCGGGTACTTCGCAGTTATCAAATACCAGTTCACAGGTGTTTGAACCGCGCATACCGAGTTTGTCGAGCTTTTGTGCGGTAGAAAACCCCGGGAATGTTTTCTCAACAATAAAGGCGGTAATACCTTTCGCACCGGCGTTTAAATCTGTTTTTGCGTAAATAACTAAGGTATCGGCATCAGGGCCATTGGTGATCCACATTTTATTGCCGTTTAAAATGTACTTATCGCCTTTTTTCTCGGCTTTAAGTTTCATTGATACAACATCAGAGCCCGCGTTAGGCTCACTCATGGCTAAGGCACCAATGTGTTCACCGCTAATTAGTTTAGGTAAATATTTTTCTTTTTGTGCTTGTGATCCATTACGGTTTATTTGATTAACACACAGGTTTGAATGCGCACCATAGCTTAAGCCAATAGAGGCACTTGCACGGCTAATTTCTTCCATGGCAATAACGTGCTCTAAATAACCTAAACCCGCACCACCAAATTCTTCATCAACGGTCATGCCTAAAACGCCCATTTCACCCATTTGCGGCCAAAGTTGATTGGGAAACGCATTATCCAGATCTGTTTTTTCAGCTAGTGGGGCAATTTCTTGACTTGCGAAGCTATTAACATGACTGCGGATCATGTCCGCTGTTTCGCCAAGACCAAAATTCATTTCTTTATATAGTGAAATAGTGCTCATGATTCATTCCTGTGTGTTTGATGATGTTTATTATATTTTATTCATCTATTTTGCTAAGCGTGTCGCGACAACGACGTTCTGCGGTAACCAACTCCATTAGCACAACTTTAATGTCGTCCATTTGTTGAGATAGGTCGGCCTTTTTTTCGCTGATGAGGTCAAGCATAGTAACTAACTGTTTAGCGCTTGATTTGTCTGCATCATAAAGTTCAAACAAACGACCGGTTTCAGCCAAGGTAAACCCTAAACGTTTACCACGAAGTATTAACTTAAGGCGTACTTTATCGCGCTTTGAGTAAATACGAGTTTGGCCGTTGCGCTCTGGTGATATAAGCCCTTGGTCTTCGTAAAAGCGAATAGAGCGCGTGGTAATATCAAATTCTTTCGCTAATTCGCTGATACTAAAAGTTTGTTCGTTTTTAGCCGGCTCATTGGCTGAATTTGCAAAGTTTGTTTGATTATCTGATTTCATTGTAATGTTTACCTCATTCGAATATCACCAATATAAGTGAAGTTTACGTAAAGGTAAAGTGCGATCTGGTTGTTATACTTTAGACGTACAAAATAAATGCGGATTTACAGTAGAAGTTGAGTGTTTATAAACGTTATAAGCCATTTGTGGAGGTTGTCATACATTTTTAGCAAGCTTGCTTTACAGTTTTTACACTAATTAGAAAGTTGATTTTAGATTTACGTTGGCGTAAACGTAAATTTTATGTATGCTCGTATTTATCAGATCAGTTTAAACATTAAGCTAAACATAATAAAACATGTTTGCGGTAATTGAAAATGGAGCCTTTTATGTCTTTCGAAAGCGTTGTAATTGTAGCAGCAAAACGCACCCCAATGGGTGGATTTATGGGCGCACTAAGTGATGCGCAGTCTACCGAACTAGGTGCTACAGCTATTGCAGGTGCACTTGCTCAAACGGGTTTAAGCAATGATGCAATTGATGAAGTGATTATGGGCTGTGTATTGCCAGCTGGCTTAGGCCAAGCACCTGCACGTCAGGCCATGCTTAAAGCAGGGCTTTCACTGAGCACCGGCGCTACCACAATCAATAAAGTATGTGGCTCGGGTTTAAAAGCGGCCATGTTAGCGAATGACCTTATTAAAGCAGGTTCTATTGAATCAGCCATTGCCGGTGGTATGGAAAGTATGACTAATGCGCCGTATTTTATTCCTAAAGCACGTGGCGGCATGCGTATGGGCCACGGTGAAATAAAAGATCATATGATGAGCGATGGCCTTGAAGATGCTTACGACAATAAAGCAATGGGTTGTTTTGCTCAAGACACAGCCGATGAATACGGTATTGGTCGTGAGCAAATGGACGCGTTTGCACTGGGTTCGTTAAGTAAAGCAAACGCAGCCATAGAAAATGGTAGCTTTGACAACGAAATCGTCCCTCATACTATTAAAACCCGCAAAGGTGATGTAACAGTTTCAATTGATGAGCAACCTGGCAACGCACGACCTGAAAAAATTCCAAGCTTAAGAGCTGCATTTAAAAAAGACGGCACCATTACTGCGGCAAACTCATCGTCTATTTCAGATGGTGGTGCTGCGCTAATACTGATGAGCGAATCAAAAGCAAAAGCTGAGGGCTTAACACCACTTTGCAGAATTGTTGCTCACAGCACGCATTCTCAAAAACCAAGTGAATTTACCGTAGCGCCTGTTGGTGCAATGAACAGTGTGCTTGAAAAAGCAGGGTGGACAACCGCAGATGTTGACCTATGGGAAATTAACGAAGCGTTTGCCATGGTTACCATGCTAGCTATTAACGAATTAAAGCTTGATGAGAACAAAGTTAATGTTAACGGTGGCGCTTGTGCATTGGGTCATCCTATTGGTGCCAGCGGTGCGCGTATTTTAGTAACACTTATCCATGCACTTAAAAACCGGGATCTTAAAAAGGGCGTAGCCTCTTTATGTATTGGTGGCGGTGAAGCCGTTGCCATGGCCGTAGAAGCACTTTAACTAATAATAAAGCCGCAGCAACTATAACAAAAACGCTGCGGTACCCAATTTAATCAATAGGATTTTAATTATGCACCAAGTACCCTTACTCATTAACGGCGAATTTATTCAATCAACTTCAAATGAACTAATTGATGTTGTAAATCCTGCTAATCAAGAAGTGTTAGCGCAAGTACCTTGTGCTACAGACGCTGAAATGGACGCGGCTATTGCCTCTGCCAGCGAAACGTTTAAAACGTGGAAAGACGTACCAATTACAGAACGTGCGCGCATTATGATGAAATACGCAGCGCTGTTAAAAGAAAACCATGATGAATTAGCCACTATTATTTGTCATGAGCTAGGTAAAACATTTGAAGATGCAAAAGGTGATGTGTGGCGTGGTATTGAGGTAGTTGAACAAGCTGCTAATGCGCCATCGTTAATGATGGGCGAGACGATGGAAAACGTAGCGCGTAAAATCGATACCTATTCATACATGCAGCCACTAGGTGTATGTGCAGGTATTACCCCATTTAATTTTCCGGCAATGATCCCACTTTGGATGTTCCCACTGGCAATTGTGTGTGGTAATACCTTTATTTTAAAACCGTCTGAGCAAGACCCACTTACGCCTATGCGCTTAGCTGAGCTATTTATTGAAGCCGGTGCACCTAAAGGCGTGTTACAAGTTGTGCACGGTACAAAACCACAAGTAGACCGCTTATTAGAAGACAAAGCGGTTCGCGCTATTTCGTTTGTGGGTTCATGTGGTGTGGGTGCATACATTTATTCTAAAGGCACACAACACCTAAAACGTGTGCAAGCCTGTGTGGGCGCTAAAAACCACATGGTGATTATGCCTGATGCAAGCAAATCGCATGTTGTTAATAACTTAGTAGGCGCATCAGTTGGTGCGGCAGGCCAGCGTTGTATGGGTATTTCAGTGGCGGTATTTGTTGGCCAAGCAAAAGACTGGGTTGATGAAATTAAAGCGGGCTTTGAAGGTGTACGCCCAGGTGTATGGGATGATGCAGAGGCTGCATATGGCCCGCAAACATCACCTGCAGCAAAAGCGCGTATTTTATCACTGATTGCCGATGGTAAAGCACAAGGCGCAACCTGTTTAATTGATGGCTCTGATTTTACTGTTGAAGGGTTTGAGCAAGGTAACTGGGTAGGCCCAACGTTATTTACTGATGTAACCAAAGAGATGAACTTGTACAAAGAAGAGATTTTTGGCCCAGTACTGGCGTGTATGTTTGTAGATACGCTTGAAGAAGCCATCGCCCTTATTAACGAAAGCCCTTACGGCAACGGTACCTCATTATTTACCTCAAGTGGTGCGGCTGCGCGTAAATTCCAACACGAAATTGAAGTAGGCCAAGTGGGTATTAATGTGCCTATTCCTGTGCCTTTACCATTTTTCTCGTTCACGGGTTGGAAAGGCTCATTCTACGGCGATACTCACACCTATGGTAAACAAGGTATTCGTTTTTACACAGAAACTAAAACAATTACCTCTCGTTGGTTTGAGGATGACATTGCCTCAGGTCCAAACATGAGTATTAATCTTAAATAATATTGCACTGAATAATTAATAAAAAAGAGGGGCACAACACACAGTGTTGTCGCTCCTCACTAATTACTCCCGTTATGGGATGATCTGACAACAAACAAAACACACTTAAAGAGGTCTACCATGGACTTTAACTTATCTGAAGATCAACAAGCCTTTGCGCAAACCGCTCGCCAATTCGCAGAGTCTGAACTAGCACCACACGCTGCCAAGTGGGACCGCGAACATATTTTTCCTAAAGACACAATAAAAGCCGCTGGTGAGCTAGGTTTTTGTGGTTTATACACCCCAGAAGAAGCCGGTGGCTTAGGTTTATCTCGCTTAGATTCAAGCATTATTTTTGAACAGCTGGCGATGGGCTGTACGGCAACAACGGCCATGTTAACTATTCATAATATGGCAACCTGGATGATCGCAAGCTTTGGTACCGATACCATAAAAGAGCAATATGTTGAACAATTAGTAATGGGTGAGTTGTTAGCCTCTTACTGTTTAACTGAGCCAGGCTCTGGCTCTGATGCTGCGTCATTAAAAACTAAAGCCGTGCGTGATGGTGATGAATATGTTATTAACGGCTCAAAAATGTTTATTTCTGGCGCCGGTGAAACCGAAATATTAGTGGTAATGGCGCGTACGGGAGCCGACGGCCCTGGTGGTATTTCGGCTTTTGTTGTACCTGCAGATGCACAAGGCGTTGAATACGGTAAAGCAGAAGAAAAAATGGGGTGGAATGCACAGCCCACACGTTTAATTAGCTTTGAAGATGTGCGTATTCCAGCCGCAAACTTATTAGGCCAAGAAGGTGAAGGCTTTAAATTTGCAATGCAAGGTTTAGACGGCGGCCGTATTAATATTGCCACTTGCTCTATTGGTACAGCACAAGCGGCACTTAATACCGCACGTGAATATTTAAAAGAGCGAACTCAATTTGGCAAGCCATTGGCTGCGTTTCAAGCGCTACAATTTAAAATTGCTGATATGAATACCGAGCTTGTAGCAGCACGCCAAATGGTGCGCTTAGCGGCGTTTAAACTCGATACTAACGACAGTGAAAAAACCACTTATTGTGCGATGGCTAAACGCTTTGCAACCGATGTAGGTTTTACTGTTTGTAATGATGCGCTGCAAATTCACGGTGGTTACGGATACATAAAAGAATATCCGCTTGAGCGCCATGTTAGAGATGTACGTGTTCATCAAATTCTTGAGGGCACTAACGAAATTATGCGCGTGATTATTGCGCGTCGTATTTTAGCCGAATCAGCCAGCGAAGTTTTATAAGGAGATTAGTATGTCAAATCCTAGCATTGAATTAACTATTGAAGGTCATGTTGCTATTTTAACCATGTCGAATCCGCCAGCGAATACCTGGACGAAAGACACCTTAGTGGCGCTTAAAGACACGGTTAACCAATTAAATACCAATAAAAATATTTATGCGTTAGTACTGACTGGTGAAGGCGAGAAGTTTTTTAGCGCCGGTGCCGACCTCAATGTATTTGCCAGTGGCGATAAAGGTGTAGCTGCAGATATGTCACGTGTATTTGGTGAAGCGTTTGAAGCGCTAACTAATTTTAGAGGTGTGTCGGTTGCAGCCATTAATGGCTATGCAATGGGTGGCGGCCTTGAAGTAGCGCTTGCTTGTGATATTCGTATTGCAGAAGAGCAAGCACAAATGGCGTTACCTGAAGCAAAAGTGGGTTTATTACCGTGTGCTGGTGGAACGCAAAACTTAGCATGGCTCGTAGGTGAAGGCTGGGCAAAACGCATGATTTTATGCGGTGAGCGCTTAAAAGCCGATAAAGCCCTGCAAATTGGTTTAGTAGAAGAAGTGGTTGCACAAGGTGAAAGTTTTGCCGCATCATTAAAACTGGCAAACCAAGTAGCAGAGCAAAGTCCATCGTCGGTTGCTGCATGTAAAACCTTGATTCAAAAAGGGCGTCATCAACCAATGGCGAATACATTGCCACTGGAGCGTGAACTGTTTGTTGGTTTATTTGATACCGAAGATCAGCAAGAGGGCGTGAACGCCTTTTTAGAAAAACGTAAAGCTATTTGGGTGAATGGCTAATGACAGAACTTACTCGTTTAAATTCAGCTGATGCTGCCGTGGTATTTGAAACGGCAACCTCAGACAATGGCCGACTCATTGGTTTTGCAACCTTAAATGCGCCTAAATCGTTAAATGCCCTTAATTTTGAAATGATCAGCTTACTCGAGCCGCAACTACAGCAATGGGACAAAGACGATAACATTGCATTAGTGGTTCTTAAAGGCGCTAGTGAAAAAGCATTTTGTGCCGGTGGCGATGTAGTGAGCTTACACAAAGCAATGAGTGAGGGAAAACCGAGCTCACTGGTTGAAGAATTTTTTACTCAAGAGTATCAGCTCGATTACCTAATTCACTGTTACAACAAACCCATTTTAGTGTGGGGTAACGGGATTGTAATGGGCGGCGGTTTAGGTTTAATGGCCGGTGCTAGCCACCGTGTGGTTACCGAAACATCACGCATTGCCATGCCAGAGCAAACCATTGGGCTTTACCCTGATGTAGGTGGCAGTTATTTTTTACATAAAATGCCCGCCCATGTTGGTTTGTTTTTAGGGCTGACCTCGGCATCTATAAATTGTGAAGACGCTAAGCTTGTATCGCTTGCCGACCACTTTGTAAATGCCGACAAGTACCCAGAGCTTGTTGAAGCATTACTCAATACTAAATGGGGTAAAACAGCAAGTTTAAATCACGACAAGCTAAGTACCTTGCTTATTGAGTTAGATAACAACTCTAGCCGTATGCCAAAAGGCAATTTAAAAGCCAACTTATCGCTAATTCAAAAGTTAGGTGACTTTGACACGTTACAGCAGCAGGTAGATTACATTTTAAATCTAAACACTGATGATAAATGGCTACAACGCGCACAAAAATCGTTGGCGCATGGTTGCCCATTAAGTTGTGCCTTAGTGAGTGAGCAGCTCAAACATAGCAAAGGTAAAAACTTAGCTGAGTGTTTTAAAATGGAATTGGGCATGTCGGTTCGTGCCGGTGAAGTGGGCGAGTTTCAAGAAGGTGTACGTGCCTTACTAATCGATAAAGACGGTGCGCCACAGTGGCAGTTTAAAACGTTAGCTGATGTACCAAAAGAAGTGGTAGAGAGCTTTTTTGCAAATCGCTTTGGCGAGCAACATCCGCTAGAACCGTACTTTTCACAACTAAATTTACAAGGGTAAAGCGATGAGTAAACTTAATATAGGATTTATTGGTTTAGGAAACATGGGCGGCCCAATGGCAGCAAACTTAGTTAAAGCTGGCCACAGCGTGCGCGTGTTTGACTTAAGTGCAGAGGCCGTTAAAGAGCTTGTGAATCATGGGGCTAGTGCGGCGCAAAGCGCCAGTGACTGTGCTCACGAGGCTGATGTGCTAATTAGCATGCTACCGGCAAGCAAACATGTTAAATCACTTTATTTAGGCACAGACGAGCAATCGGGTTTAATTAAAGTACTGAGTAAAAGTACCTTAGTGATTGATTGTTCAACTATAGATGCACAATCAGCACGTGACGTTGGCCATGCCCTAAGTGAGCAAGGTATTGCGTTTGTTGATGCACCGGTATCGGGTGGTGTAGCAGGTGCAACAGCAGGAACGCTTACGTTTATCGTTGGTGGTGAGCAAGCTGCATTCGATAAAGCCAATACGGTATTAGTCGATATGGGTAAAAACATATTCCATGCTGGTGATATTGGTGCAGGGCAAGTTGCCAAAATATGTAACAATATGCTGTTGAGTATTTTAATGGCAGGCACCAGTGAAGCCATTCAAATGGGCATTAATAACGGCCTCGACGCAAAAGTACTCAGCGACATAATGAGCGCAAGCTCGGGTCGAAACTGGACGTTAGAACTTTATAACCCCTGCCCAGGCGTTATGGAAACCGCACCAGCTAGTAACGACTATAAACCTGGCTTTATGGTCGATTTAATGGCTAAAGACTTAGGCCTTGCTATGGAAGCAGCGCAACAAAGTAATTCACTGACTCCAATGGGCTCAATGGCTAAAAATTTATACACTATGATGCAGCATCAAGGTGCAGGCAGTGATGATTTTAGTGCCATTTTTAAATTGTTTTCGAAGTAGGAAAGTATTGTGGAAATAAAAAATAATACCGTAGTTATTACCGGTGGCGCACAAGGCTTAGGTTTTGCAATGGCGCAAAAGTTTGCCTTAATGGGCGCTAATATTGCCTTAATTGATATGGCGCAAGCCCAGTTAAATGAAGCAACCGAGCAGCTATCTGCATTAGAAGGCGTAACAGGCACTATTAAAGGCTACAGCGCCAATGTAACCGTTGAGAGCGAAATTGAAGACGTTTTTAATACCATTAACAGTGACTTTGGTCACATTGGGGTATTAATTAATAACGCCGGCATTTTACGCGATGGTATGTTTATAAAAGCCAAAGACGGCAAAGTGGTTAAAAAAATGTCGCTTGAACAATTTCAATCAGTGATTGACGTTAACCTAACAGGCGTATTTTTAGCAGGGCGCGAAGCGGCTAGCCACATGATTGAATCAGACAAAGGCGGCGTAATTGTAAATATGTCGAGTGTAGCGCGTGCGGGTAATATTGGCCAAACTAACTATGCTGCTTCAAAAGCCGGTGTTGTGGCACTCACCACTACATGGGCTAAAGAGCTTGGCCGTTTTGGTATTCGCGTTGGCGCCATTGCCCCAGGTGTTATTAGCACCGCAATGACCGATGTAATGAAGCCAGAAGCCAAACAGCGCATGCTTGCTGTAACACCAGTAGGGCGCTTAGGTGAAACCGCTGAAATAGCCCATACTGCTCAGTATATTATCGAAAACGACTTTTTCACTGGCCGTGTAGTAGAGATAGACGGTGGTATACGTTTGTAAACTAATATTTATAAACGTATGAGTGTTAGTTGATTAAAAAGCACAGCCCTTTGGGTTGTGCTTTTTTTGTTTTAAATCGCAGCATTATAATTTAATCATGGTTAGAAACAGGGGTTTCATAAACGATATTTAACTTAAAAAGAAGTGCTGTGTTTATAGACAGTTAATGGTGTTTTGTCCAATAACATTATTAAAAGTCGTTTTGGTGTATTTTAACAACGATAATTTTATAACTTGCGTAATAACTTGTTTACATAAAAGTTATTTAGTGGAATTATTGAGCCATGTAATATACGCCGTTTTGGGGTTTTATAACCCCCAAAAGTGGTGTTCAATAAGCTGTTAGCTTTAGAAAGGAAGCTATATGTCAAAAGAGCAAGACTGCAATAGTCGTAATATCCCCCTCCCTATTCAGCGCGAGGTGCGGCAGAGGTGTGGTTTCGGCTGTGTTATTTGCGGAATGCCTCTCTATGAATATGAACACATGGAAGAGTGGGCTAACGTCAAGCGTCATGTTGCTGAAGAAATAACACTACTATGTGATCAACACCATAGAGAGAAAACTGGTGGACTTCTCCCTAAAGAAGTAGTTAGAGAGGCTGATTCAAATCCATTTAATCTACGCGAAGGTGTTTCTAAACCATACAGCCTTCATTTTTCGGGAAAGACTGCTGAAATTGAGATTGGTGGGAATAGTTTCACTTGCGAAGATCAAGGGTATGGAACAGCAATGGTACCTATAAGTGTAGATGGTACGCCTTTGGTTGGACTGGTTATGGCTGATGGACACTTCCTTCTAAATCTTGTCATTTTTGATGAGTTCAATGCTCCCGTTCTTCACATTAAGAATAATCAACTTTTTTACTCCACAGAACCATGGGATATACAGCTTGTAGGAACGAGGCTGGCTGTTCGGGAAGCACATCGAAAGATACTTATTGAAATTGATTTTCAACCACCAAATAAGGTTGTGATTAATCGGGGCCGATTCTTAAGAAATGGTGTTGAAATTCTTGTAAAGCCAAGCAACATCTTGGTCACGAATAACGCCACGTTGATTCGTGGCTGTCGTGCCCACAATTGCCACGGCGGCTTGATCGTTGGTCATCATGAACAACGCATGGGGGGCTTTATGGCACTTGAAAGCCTTCCTAGGTATCTTGGTGATCGCTCAGAGGCGCTTAAATTTGAGCGCGAATCGATGGCTGAATTTAAAGCTAACAAATCAAGTAATGCAGACGGCGCAAGCGCCGCCGATTCTTGAGGCGTTAGCAATACAACAAACGGGGTTTCGCAAAATGAAGAGTCTACAAAAACTAGCTGGTATCGCAGCAATTTTCCAAGGGCTTATTTACATAGCAGCCTTTGTGTATTTTGGGGCTTTTTGGTCATATCCAGTTGATGGTAGTCCAGTCGAAAAAATGACCTACATGGCAGAAAATCAACTTCTATTTTCAATGATCTATTTTCTAATGTACGTGGTGTTTGGCATTTTTCTGGCCATACTCGTTATTGGTATGTATGAGAGGCTTAAACATAAAGTTAATCCCTTAATTACTATTGGATCTCTATTCGGGGGCATTTGGGTCGGTCTGGTGATCGCAAGTGGAATGATTTCGAATATCGGGCTTGATCATGCAATCGATCTGATGGATGCAAATCCAGAAAAAGCCCTTGATATGTGGATAATCGTTTCAGTGATAACAGAAAGTATAGGTGGTGGAAATGAATTAGTTGGCGGACTTTGGGTTCTATTGATTAGCGTAGCAGCTATACAAGAAGGTAGATTACCCCGGTCACTTAACTATCTCGGATATTTTGTAGGCATAGCGGGCATTGCAACGATTTATCCTGACAAACTATTTACTGAAATATTTGGCGTATCACAAATTGTTTGGTTTATTTGGTTGGGTATATGTTTACTAACCGAGGAAAATGCTAACAAATCAATCCAGCAGACCGCTAACGGGTCGGCTGATTGAAACCAAAGAATCAAAGGGGTCAAATCTTGACTTCAGACATCAAAGAGCGAACTGTACAAGCATTGGTTAGCATACAAAGATTGACGATCTAGAAATTCATTCAATTCTAACGGTTTATTACTTTTAAACACATGTTAATTGTTTAAAACGGTAACTTAAGGTTGCCTTTTTTTTATGCCTACTATTTAAGTTTATTTTAAGTTTGCTCAATTATCTTATTAATACTCAAATTCAAGAACCTTTAAACCATGCATCTGATTTACTGACTCATTTTATGTTTCAGATCATTAAGCTGTGAGTGATTAAAGGTTAGGCTGTAAACATGTACTTATACGCATAAGTGAGCTTTTAACTTTAATCCGTTTATAAGGAGGTATTATGAATTTTAAAAACACAGATACTCATTACAATACACTCTCTGTTGCTTTACATTGGTTGATGTTTATTTTAATTGTGACTGTGTACGGCAGTATTGAACTTCGCGAATTATTTGATAAAGGCACTGAAACCCGTGATGCTTTTAAAATGTGGCATTTTATGTTGGGTTTATCGGTTTTAGCTTTAGTCAGCGTGAGGGTAGTTGCGCGTGTAGTGGGCGGCTCGGTACCAGCTATACACCCTGAGCCTGCAAAGTGGCAAGATAAGTTAGCTAAATTTGTACACCTTGCGCTGTATGTGTTTATGTTTGCTATGCCAATTGCGGGTTGGTTAATATTAAGTATGGCAGGTAAACCTGTGCCATTTTTTGGTTTAGAGCTGCCTCCATTGGCAAGTGAAAACAAAGAGCTGGGTAAAACCATTAAAGAAATACACGAAACAGCGGGCGAAGTTGGTTATTACGTAATAGGCTTACATGCGGCGGCTGCATTATTTCATCATTACATTTTGGCTGATAACACCTTTAAACGTATGCTGTTTTCTAAAAAATAAACACATCACATATAAAAAGGGAGACCATGTGTCTCCCTTTTTATATTAATTAATGATTTGTACTTTTAAACCCTATTCTAAATCCGCCCCAATGTTTACCGTTTACATAAATTGGCACCGAGAGGTCATGCAGTATTTCACCGGTATCACGTTTATAGGTTTGTAATAAAAAGCTTTCGGTGTGGCTACCACAGCGAATTCCTGTCGGGTCATTAAAAATACGTTTAGTACGGTTGTTTACTAAATCTTTTTCAAAGTTACCGGTTAGGGCTTGGCTATAGCGTTTGTTATGAGTAGGAAAGTAGCCCTTAGTATCAACGGCTCCTGCAAAAATTATGTCTTTATTTTCCAGTATTGGTTCTTGAATAGCCGGCAGTGATTGATCTGTAAGTTTATCGTAATCGGTTGTGTACTTGGTTGGATTAGTATTCTCGATGGGTTTATAGTTTTGCGAAAAAAGTTGTTGCTGGGTTATTTTTCCGCTTTGGATCCAACCCTCAAAACATTCGCCAATTGCTTTACTGGCGTGTTTAGCCGATATCAGGATTGGTTTAAAGAATGCGTCATACTCTATGTTTTCAAGCTCTCTAAATATTGATTCTGATCCCAGCGATAAAGAAGACGCTTGCTGAGAAATTGTACTGCCTTTTTTAGTAACTTCGCCCAATAAACTACTGATGCTAGTGACTGAGCTATTTATTTGGGTGGTTGCATGCTGAAATGCAGAAACAGACTGATGCATACTATCAAGCGCGGTAGATGAGGCACCAATATCTTGGTTAATTGTTAAAAAGGATTGGGTCACGTTTTCAAGCTCTGATTTTACAGAAATACTTTGCTGTGAAACCTGCTTCATATCTTCATTGGTTTTTATACTGTTGGCGTTAATGTCTGTGAGCATGTCAGCAATTTGTTTGGTTGCTTCATTGGTTTTATTTGCAAGGTTACGCACTTCGTCGGCAACAACCGCAAAACCACGACCTTGCTCACCTGCACGAGCGGCCTCTATGGCTGCATTTAAAGCAAGTAGGTTGGTTTGCTCTGCAATGTTTTGAATAACTTGGGTAATGCTTTGTATATCACTGGCACTTTTTAATAATAAATCTAATTGCTGGGCCACTTTATCTATAGAGCCAGATAACGAATCAATTTGGCTGGTGGCCGTTTGTAAGCGGCTATCGGCAGAGCTTGAGGCTTGCGCTGTTTGTACCATTGCTTGATTAATAGTGGTCATGCTGTCACTGAGTTCAGTACTATTTTGTGAAAGCTCGTGTGTGGCAAGCCCGACAGTTTCACTCTCGTTATAACAAGCGTCTATTTCTTTAGATAAGCTATCAACATAAAATGACACTTCAGCTGCGCCTATGGCATTTTTTGAGGTGGCTTTGGTAATGTTTTGTGCAATTTTGTTATTGAACGACTGCACGGCACCTAGTGACGAATTGTTATTTGCTGATTCAGATTTTGCTGGTTTTATATAAAAAATTGCAGATAACAGCACTATAATTGCTGCAGCAATGGTGGAGAGCTGTTCAAAATAGAAAAGAAAACAAATGCTTAAATAAAAAATGCTGTAGAGCAGGTAGGTTATTTTCATTCCTTTGACCTCGTTACTAATTGTTCCTTCTATCTTTGACTATAAATCAAACAAAATCAAATAATAAACACACTTTTAAGGATTTATTAATAGTGATGTATTGAGCTCTATAAAACTGTTTTAGTACAAAAAGCGCCAAAGTAGTAAACCTACTTTGGCGCTTTTATTAGTATTAATAAACAATTAGTTAGCTAATAACCATTCGCTTAATAAGCGAACACCAAACCCCGTTCCCCCTGGTGAAAGCTCATCTTTACCTTTTTTCACTAAGGCATTACCTGCAATATCGATATGCACCCAACGGGTATCGCCAGCAAAATGCTCTAAGAAAGTGGCAGCAGTGGTTGCACCTGGGCCACCTGAACCCACATTTGTTAAATCAGCTATGTCAGACTCCAACATATCTTTATACCCTAAAGGTAGGCGCCATAGGTTTTCGTTTACTTGTTTACCGGCTACCGTTAGTTGAGATACTAGCGTATCGTCATCTGAGAACACTGCTGCATATTCATTGCCTACAGCACGGATTTTTGAACCGGTGAGTGTTGCAACATCAATCATAATTTCTGGTTTGTAGTGCTCACGTGCATACCACATAGCATCACTTAATACTAAGCGTCCTTCGGCGTCGGTATTTAAAATTTCAACACTTAAGCCCTCAGCGGTGCGAACAACATCGCCTGGGGCTACAGCGAACTGCGATACCATATTCGCAGCCATGCCCATAACGGCTACTACGTTTTTGTCAGCTTTAGCTAACGCCATTGCTTTAACTGTACCAAGCACTGCAGCAGCACCGGCCATGTCTGACTTCATACGTGCAATAGATGCACCGGTTTTAATGCTGTAACCACCTGAGTCAAACGTAATGCCTTTACCAACAAGGGCAATAGGGGCATCGTCAGACCCTTTATAATGGGCAACCACTAAACGGGCACCTTGCTGGCTACCTCGACCAACAGCTTCTAATGCACCCATACCCAGTTCTTTTATTTCTTTAGGCTCCAATACTTTGATGGTTACGCCCAAAGATGCTAATTCTTTTGCCGCATTAGCAAAATCAACAGGTGTCATTTCGGTAGCGAATTCAGAGGTTAAATCGCGGGCTAAAAAAACACCAGCTTGAATACTTTCTAATTGGGTGTAAAGCTTGCGAGTTTGCTTAGTGTTATCAACATCAAATGTGTAGCTAACTGTTTCAGTGTTTGGTTCTTTTTTATAGTTTTCAAAACGATGATCGCGTAAGTTTGCACCATGGGCAAAGTTAGCAGCAAGTAATGCATTGTCACTTACACCGGTTACATCTTCAAATACAACGCTGGCAGTGCCTACTTTGGCTTTAACTAGTTGAGCGTGAATATTACCGCCTAACTTAGCTGCTTTTGCTTTATCAAGCTCGCTAGTTTTACCAGTACCTACGACTAAAACGCGGTTGTAGTTACTTTTACTTGGCGCAATAAGTTGTGCCACTTTAGCGTAATCGCCGGTAAAATTTTCTATATCAATAACGCGTTGCAATTGGCCATCGAACTGCTTGTCGAGCGCTTTAAATTGGCTGTTATTTCCATCTTGGCTATAAAATACAACCAGCGTATTTGCATCGCTGTTCACTTTTGAAGAAAAATTAAAGTCTGCGGCTTGGGCATTCATGCACATACTCAGAGCAAGCGCGATTGAAGAGGCTTTTATAATACGTTTCATTTTTTTAACCTAAGAATAATATAAAGGTGTGTTTTACCCTATTTACGATGCTGTGGTTAAGTAGGATACGGCGAAATAGCAAATAACAGCGATATATGTCTAAACCATTACTAAATATCATGACATAACGGCTTGATAAACATATTGTGATGCTTAAAGGTTTAATTAACACAATGCTCGCGTTACTATCAAATATAAAGGTAACACTGCGCTTTTAACAACTAACCTAGAGAACCCGCATTGAAAGCTAAAGAAATTCGCAATTTTTATATCAACGAAGAGCAGTCGGTTTATTTGCTGTCACACCGTGATGCAAAAAAACATCGTCAGTGGCTTAATATTTGTATTAAACAGCTCACTTTGCTTGGGTATAAAAAGGTAGAAATGATTGGCTCAGGGGCATTTGGGTTTGTATTTGCAGGGGATGATGAACATGGCCTGCCTTGGGTGTTTAAGTTTTCTAGAATTACGCTCGCGCAAAGTGTACGTGATCGCCTTGAAGATGAAGCGTATATGCTTTCGCAAATCAAAAATCCCTTAGTGCCAACATTTTATGGTTTTGAGCGAATAAAAAAACAAGGTATTTTGATGATGGCGCGCGCCATTGGTGAAGACCTTGAAAAAGTATCACTAAAGCAAGGGCGCTTACCGGCCGCCAAAATAATGAGCTTAGCGGTTAAATTAAGAAATGTGTTGCTTGATTTACGTCGTCATAAAAATGGTTTAAGCCCGCAGCCTATTGTACATGGTGATATTAAACCCTCTAACTTGGTGTGGGATGAAAATGAAAAGCAGCTTTCATTGGTTGACTGGGGAAGCTCTGTTTATGCCCAAGTAGATGAACAAGGAAACCCAATTGCCAGTAATTTTATGGATTTAATGTCAGGTGACTTAAGTACCACTAACGCACGAATGGGTGATGTTTATTTTATAGGTGATGCGCAAATGTCGGGTGAAAAGTCGTCCCCTCGTTTTGATGAGCAAGGGGTTGCATCAACGCTATATGCACTTGCCTCAGCGCAGTCTTGCCGATTTGGTGCTCAGGCTATACCGGCCAGTAGTTTAATGTTACCTAAGGAGCTGGCAAACGTTATCGATGGCATGCTTTCAAAAGAACGGTTAGTAAGAGACAAAGCAGGTGACTATTTTATGCGTAACATAGAAACCATGGCAAAAGCGTATTTACCACAACTACCAAAAACAGAAACTAAAGCGGCAATTCCGTTTTGGTTTAGCCAAGACCCCGAACCCGAAACCGTAGTTTATAGCTCTAGAAAACAATTTTTACGCCAAGCCGACCATAAACAGCAATTACTCGATGTAAACGATGCTCAGCTTGATAGGTATTATAAAGAGTTTTTATTTGATACTGGGGATACCGAAAAAGCGTTTTTAGCCTCTATTAGCCGCTTAGCTAAATATCCTGTAGTAGGAGGGCTCAGCTTTCATTGGAAAGATGAATCTTTGTATGTTGAATCGTCACTCATTATGCATGACGAGACCCTAGCAACCGCATTTACCGATGCGGTAAACAATACTGTAATGTTAGCCCAGGCTATTAGCCAAAAAGGCTTATTTAAGTGTTGTTTATTTGATGCCCGTAAAACGATTCAACTAGAGCGCGATGGCACCGGTGCATTTAAATTTAACCAGTTACCAGAGCTTGATTATGAAGTGGTTAATGTAAAAGCCAGCGATGTAACCCGTCCGCATTCATATTTTGAAGATGGTAAAGACCCCGATGAGCAATTGCAACTGCCTAAAAAAGTGATTAAATGTGTATTTGAGCTAAACCAGATACATCATACCGGCTGTATTATTTTTGAAGCGCTGCCAGATAGGATGAAAATTCACCATTACTACAGATTACTTGATGCCAGCAAAGAAGTAGAATTTAAACGTTTACTAAATAAGCTTATGCAATACGCGGTAAATATTACCGATGTGGGGGTCGCTGGCTTTATGAAGTTACCTTATAAAAACACCCGTGAGTTCGGTTTATGTGAACAACAACCAAGCAATTATTACCCAAAAAATCCAAAGCAACTACTTAATTAATAAACCGCTCGCTTAAGCTGGTGGTTTAAAAATTGAAAGTACAAAAATAGAAAGTTCAATGGCAAAATCTAAACCACAAATTACATTACAAAGTTTCGGCATATATAGTCACTGGGACAAAGACAGTAAATCGCTACCGCAAATTACTCAATTCACTACGCAAGTCAAAGCAGAACTTGATGTAGAATTTGGTCTGATAGTTAATATTAAAAAAGCTAAAGGCGAAAAACTATATTTTTGTATTTACCACCCAGGTATTATAGATACCAATGGCGAAGTGATGCTGCCTTTTGAGGGTATTGTATATGTTAAAGACAACGACTGGTCGTTTTATTTAGGCGATACGGTATGGGAGCCTATTGAGGATAAAATAGGTGACTGGCGTATGACCTTATCTTTAGCGGGGAAAGTCATTGCGGATAAAACATTTAATCTTATCAATGAAAAAACCAAAACTGAAGACGACTTTTGGAAATACCGCGGTTATTAATTACTACAGTTTGCAGTAACGCAAGAGCTAACGTTTATTGTTAACTCTTGCCTAAAAGGTGTATTAGTTACCCCAAGGGTTACTTGAATTTGAACGTTGCTTACGGGTACGCGCACGTTGTTTTGCTGCTTTTTTTTCTTGAATACGTTTTGCATCAGAAAAGCTTAACTCGCAAGGCTCACCTGGTTTATCGCCTTCAGGAATAATGCGGTCGCGTGGAGGCAGTTCGTATTGTGCGTCATCTGGGCGAGGTAAGTTTTTAAGGCGGTACAAATAGAAATTATCTACTTTTTGTTGTGCCCACTCGGTTTTACGCAAAAATTTAACTGCAGATTTAATGTCAGGGTTATTTTTAAAGCAGTTAAGTTGTAAGTAGGCATGCAGGAGTTCCCACCCATATTGCTCAACCAGTTCTTCAACCACTTGCTCTAATTTAACGCCTTGCAGTGGGTTATTACTGAAAAGTTCTTGGTTGCTCATAGGTGCTTTCTCGTTATTAAAAAATCAGCGAACATTATAAATTTAATAACGAGAGTTTAGTAGCAAAAATGCTTAACTTTGACAATTAACCACTACACGACCACGAATTTGGCCCTGCATTAGTTGCTCGGCGCTTTCAATGACTTGATCAAGATTTATTTCAGTTGAAATTTTATCCAAGTAATCGGCATTAACTAATGAAGCTAAACGATCCCATGCTTCAACACGATCCGCTTTAGGGCGCATAACGCTATCAATACCCATTAATGAAACCCCACGTAAAATAAATGGTGCAACCGAGGCCGGTAAGTCCATACCTTGAGCAAGCCCGCAAGCAGTAACAACCCCCCCATATTTAAGTGATGCACAAATATTTGCAAGTGTGTGACTACCTACAGAATCAATAGCTGCAGCAAAGCGTTCTTTTTGCAAAGGTTTACCAGGGTTAGAAAACTCATTTCTATCAATTACATTAGTTGCTCCTAATGATTTTAAATAGTCTGCTTGCTCCATACGACCTGTTGCAGCGGTGACTTGATAACCTAGCTGGCTTAGTAAATAAATAGCAAAACTGCCTACGCCACCATTAGCACCGGTCACTAAAATTTCACCTGACTCGGGAGTAACGCCTTGCTTTTCTAGTGCAATAACACTGAGCATTGCCGTATAACCGGCAGTACCAATTTGCATAGCTTGTTTAGGTGATAAGTTAGCGGGTAGGGGAATTAACCAATCACTGCTCAGTGCCGCTTTTTGAGATAAGCCACCCCAGTGTTTTTCGCCAACACCAAAACCATTTAAAATAACGTGGTCGCCACTTTTAAATTCAGCACTGTTGCTGCTAGTCACTGTACCCACTAAATCAATCCCCGGCACCATAGGAAAGCTACGTACAACAGGGCCTTTACCCGTGATGGCTAAGCCATCTTTATAATTTAAGGTACTGTAAAGCACATCAATTAATACATTTTCGTTTGGCAGATCGTCACTGTTTATGGTGCTTAGGGCTGCAGTGTATTTGTCGTCTTGCTTATCTATAACAATAGCTTTAATAGAATTGCTCATTAGATTTCCTTTTAGACCGATCGTCTTTAAATTAGTAATAAAAAATGCATTAACTGAGTAATGCGCGTAAAAACATTTCTGTGTATAAAGTAAGTGGCTTACTTGATTGGGTTAGTTTAGCTCGCATTACTGCGCCTTCCCAACCCACCCAAAAATATTCACTCATTTGTTCGGTATTAATGTGTGGATTAATAGTTTGTTGCTGCTGGGCTAAATCTAAACATCGTTTTAATTGTTGTTGCCAAGCGATGTAGCTTTGCATTAAACGGGTTTTAAAGTCGTCACTTAAATGATTAAGCTCTTGATTTAGGTTACCCACCAAGCACCCGCGTTTGTAATCATATTTTTGCATTCCAGCAATTGCGCTTTGTGTGAAATTAACAATGCGCTCAAGTGCGGGGACTTCAGATTGCTCTAGGTAAAATTTAAGTTTATTTATAAAAAAATCGTCGTAGGCATCAACAAGAGCCAAGCCATAGGCTTCTTTACTTTTAAAGTAATGATAAAAAGAGCCTTTTGGTACTTTTGCTTTTTTTAATATGGTATCGAGCCCGGTGGCACTAAAGCCAAACTCAGTTAAGGTTTCTAAGCCCACACGAATGAGCAGCGCTTTTGTATCGGCACTGTCTCTGGCTATTTTGGGTGGGCGGCCACGCCTAGTTGCAACTGCTGGTGTTTTGTTCATGCTTTATATTAGACCGATCGGTTTTAATTAATCAAGCTTTTATTTGGGATGTTTTTAAAACAGCTCTGACGTTCATTTTTTGATTACAAATTAATTGGGAACTTAAGGGTATATTGTTAGTCACAAATATGACACTTATGTGTTTTGAACCGATGTATCGGAACATTTTAATAAAGTTAAATAGGTTAAAGTTGAGCAATAAAATTATTTTTAAATTAATTTATCATTGCATCAGCAGCTTAGTTAAAGTCAAACAAATTAATTGTATTTTGTGTTTGAATTTAACATTTTTGTTAGCTATTTATTAAATGTAGATGAACTTAATGCTACAAAAATATAAATATAAAGGTGAGGATTTTACCGATGAAGAGACAGAAAAGAGATCGTTTAGAAAGAGCTCATTCTCAAGGTTTTAAAGCTGGTTTAGCTGGTCGCTCAAAAGAGCACTGCCCTTATCAACAAGTTGATCCTAAGTCTGAGTGGCTTGGTGGTTGGCGCGAGGCAATAGAAAATCGCAATATGTATAAAACATAAACTCACAACGAATTTAAGCAAAAAAGCCTCTAGTTAGAGGCTTTTCTGTTGCGTGCGTTAAAATTAAAACGCGCTAGTGTCTTGGAATAAGCCCACTTTTAAATCTTTTGCTTCGTATATAACGCGGCCGTCTACTTCAACAGTGCCATCAGCCATACCCATAAACAACTTACGTTTAATAACGCGTTTCATATCAAGACGGTAAGTTACTTTTTTTGCCGTTGGTAGAATTTGGCCAGTAAATTTAACTTCGCCTACACCTAATGCGCGGCCAAGACCAGGGCCACCAGACCAGCCTAAGAAAAACCCAACCAGTTGCCACATTGCATCTAAGCCTAAACAACCCGGCATTACAGGGTCGCCTTTAAAGTGGCAGTCAAAAAACCAAAGGCTAGGGTCAATATCTAGCTCAGCAATAATTTGGCCTTTACCGTGCTCACCACCATCATCGGTGATAGAGATGATACGATCCATCATTAACATGTTGTCACTTGGTAAACGACAATTTCCTTCACCAAACATTTCACCTTGACCACAAAGGATCAAATCTTCTTTTGTATAGCTATTTTTAGGTTCCATAACACTTTATCTTTGCTTAGAAATTGCCCCGTACTTTAGCGTACACTTGTACGCTAAACAACTCGGAGCAGTTAAAAAATGGTTTAAATATAGCCAATCAGTCAATGCAACTGATTTTAGTATGATTAAACCGCGCAATTACTAACAGAAATCATTATAATTAGGGCTGACTTTTAATCAGTTTAAAGGAAATTTATGACCCTTTTTGTTAACTCACTCACTGTGATTGATTTTTCTTACTTATGCAATAAACGCGGTGCAGTTGGCGAAAGTTGGATTGTTGATTTGACTTTACATGGCAAACTAAATGAAGAGTCTATGGTTTTAGACTTTGGCTTAGTTAAAAAGCAAATAAAAGGCATTATTGATGAGTGTATTGATCACCGTTTAGCTGTTCCAAATAACATAAACGGTAGCATTAATGAATTTGCTGATCATAAAACATTAGATTGTACATTTGGTGAGAATAAGCACCTTGCAATGAGTGCGCCTCATCAAGCTTTTTGCCTGATAGATACCGATAAGATAACCATTGAGTCGGTTACAGAGTATTTAGTTGCCACAATACTGCCACAGCTTCCTGATAATATTGAAAAAATTGAACTGGTATTAAAGCCTGAGCACAACCAAAGTTTTTACTACCACTACAGCCATGGCCTTAAAAAGCATGATGGTAATTGCCAGCGCATTATTCATGGCCATCGTTCACAAATAGGGATCAGCTTAGGTGGTATCTCTATGCCTCGTTTACAAAAACAGTGGGCTGATAAATGGCAAGATATTTACTTAGCTACCAGCGAAGATCAAATCAGCGCCTCTGAATTAAAACACATTATCGCCAAAGAGGATGACGTGTGTTTTGCATATACAGCCGCGCAAGGTTATTTTGAAATGGCTATTAGCGAATCGCGTTGCGACATTTTACCCATAGATACCACAGTAGAATGTATTGCTGAGTATATTGCCGGCCAAGTAAAACTGCAGCATCCAGAAAAAGACGTAAAAATTACCGCTTATGAAGGCGTTGGCAAAGGGTCAATTAGTTATGCTTAAATCCTTATTAGTGTCAGCGTTAATTGCATCATTTAGTTTTAGTGCTTTGGCAGTTGAACTAAAAGGGCATCTAACTCAAGGCGGCTTGGTTACAGGGCAATTAAATAACGCAAAATCGGTTAGCTTAAATGATAAGCCATTAAAGCTATCTGAAACTGGCTTATTTGTATTTGGTTTTGGTCGTGATGCAAAACCAAACCACACTTTATCATGGGTTGATAAAAGTGGAAAAAACCACAGCCAAGATTTAGTTATAACCCTTCGTGACTACAACATCGATAAAATAACCGGTGTTGCAAAAAAATATGTATCGCCACCAAAAGCGGTCAGTGAACGTATTAGCCGTGAAGCGGTCGCGGTAAGAAAAGCGCGCGCTGTTAACTCTGACCTAGAGTACTTTTTACAGCCTGTGCTCAGGCCTGCTGAGGGCCGTATTTCAGGTGTTTATGGAAGCCAGCGTTACTTTAATGGTGAACCACGCAGACCACACTTTGGTTTAGACATAGCAAATAAAACAGGCTCTCCTGTGTATGCGCCGATCAGCGGTACCGTGGTATTTGCTGAACCAGATTTATATTACTCAGGTGGCACATTAATTTTAGATCATGGCCACGGTGTTACCTCGACTTACATTCATCTAAGCAAGCTAGATGTGAAAGTGGGGGATAAAATTACACAAGGTATGAAAGTGGCTGAAATAGGTGCTACGGGCCGTGTAACTGGCCCACATTTAGATTGGCGATTTAATTGGCAAGGTGAACGCCTTGACCCTGCATTATTGATGCAAGACACATTAGCAAACAAAAAGTAGAGATTATGACTCAAGTAGAGCGCGAAGCAATTATTGCGCAGCGTATAAAAGATTCGACCACATCGGTTACAAAAGCGGTATTTCCTGGGCGTACTAATCACCACAATACGTTATTTGGTGGTGATGCATTAGCGTGGATGGATGAGGTTGCTTTTATAGCAGCTACCCGTTTTTGCCGTAAGCCATTAGTGACTATTTCATCTGATAGGGTAGATTTTAAAGAGGCTATTCCGGCAGGTTCATTTGCCGAATTAATCTCAAAAGTGTCGCATGTAGGGAATACCAGCCTAAAGGTAGATGTTGAAATATTCCTAGAAACCATGCACAAAGATAATAAGCATTCTGCTATTACGGGTAGTTTTACCTTTGTTGCTGTGGATGATAACCACAGACCAACACCGGTAGTATGCGATAAAATGCTACATGGCTTTGAGTTATAACGCAAAATAGTAAATTAATATAAGCACCAAACTAGGTGCTTATATTAAAACTCATTAAGAACACATCATACTATATTTCTTAATGCTGCAAACTTAGCATTAATGTTTGTTTGAGATAATGAGTAAAAAAGGAGGGTGTAAATTTCAAAATAAAAAGGCGTGCACAAAGCACACCTTTTAAAAATTAAAGTACCATAGCGGCTATCCAGCCGAATACCAATAGCGGTAAATTAAAGTGAATGAAGGTTGGTACCACTGAATCCCAAATATGATCGTGCTGACCATCAGCATTAAGGCCGGAAGTTGGCCCTAACGTGGAGTCGGAGGCAGGGGAGCCGGCATCACCTAATGCGCCAGCAGTACCAACAAGTGCAGCGGTTGCCATTACGGAAAAGTTTAGCTCTAAACATAAAGGAACAAATAAGGTGGCAATAATAGGCACCGTTGAAAACGAGCTGCCAATTCCCATCGTTATAAATAAGCCGACTAATAAAATTACAGCCGCAGCCATCGGCTTATTACCATCAAAAATTGCGGCGCTACTGTGAACTAAGCTGGCTACGTGTCCGGTTTCCTTCATGACCGCGGCAAAACCTTGTGCTGAGATCATAATAAAGCCAATCATGGCCATCATTGCCACGCCTTTACTAAATACGTCGCCGTTTTCTTCCCACTTAACCACACCAAATACACTAAATATAACCACGCCAACTAGGCCGCCTAATATCATAGAGCCACTGGCATTTTGAGCAATTAACGACGCAACAACAGCAAATAAACCAACCATCATTACTTTTTTGGGGTTATCAATTTCTGTTTGTTTACTCTCAACGGTAAGGGCGGTATTTGTATATTCTCGGCGTTTTCTATAAGTAATAAACAGCGCAATTAACAACCCCACGAACATGCCAATAGCAGGAATAATCATCGCCAAAGGTACGCTGGTATTGACTATTTCAAGGCCATTATCCACTAGGTTTTTATGTAATATAGAGTATAAATAAATTCCACCAAACCCATAAGGGAGTACCATATACGAGGTGGCTAAACCAAAGGTTAAAATACAAGCAATGGCGCGTCTGTCTAATCGCAATTTGTTAAACACCACTAATAGCGGCGGGATTAAAATAGGAATAAACGCAATATGAACAGGGACTAAATTTTGTGATGAAATAGCACAAATCAAAATAATAAACAGGATAAAATAGCTGAGCAGGCTTTCGCTTGAGCCAGTTTGTGCATTTACTTTAGCGAGTAACTTAGCGGCCAAAATACGCGTTAAGCCTGACTTAGAGATAGCGACGGCAAATGCACCTAACATCGCATAGCTTAAAGCAATTTCGGCGCCTGATGATAAGCCAGAATTAAATGCATCAATACTTTCTTTTAAGCCCATGCCAGCGGTTAATCCGGCAACCAGTGCACTTATCGTCATTGCAACAATCACATTTACACGGACTAAAGTGAGTCCAAGCATTAAAATAACGCCGATAATTACTGCGTTCATAGATTTCTCTGTTTTGTAGATTTAATTAATTTTATCAGATCTTTAGCCTGATTTTTACGTTCTTTAGTAAATGGATGCCTTGCATAACGCACTTGCTTAAATAACTCACAAAAAGCGGTTATTTGTTGCTCTGCATGGGGCGCTTGATTGCTAATGTGTTCTAAAGTTTGGGTCGGCGTGGCATTTTCAGGATAGCTAATCGCATGTTTATTAGCCCAAAGAATAATTTCATAAAATTCACTTACCAGTGGCGGTTGCTTTGTTGAGGCTTTAGGTCTGTTTAAATAAATGAAGTAAGCCGTAAAACTCAAAATTAAAATAATAATAACCCCAAGTGGCACCAGCCAAATAAACTTATTACCAAATAAGGTAGCAAATAAATCTTGTTGTTTGTCTTTATCAAACCCAAGTACCCAACTAGACCATTGATAATCTAAGTTTTCTAATTCAAGTCTAAGCCAATTAATGGCGGCATAGTTACTTAAACTAACGAGTCCAAAGCTAATATTATTTTTAAATTCGTCATTAAGGGTGGTACTTTGTGACAAGGAGCCGTTTAACCGCTCGGGTGCGACAACCGCCGTGGCATCAAATATTTTCCAACCGGCACGAGTATATACTTCAACCCAGGCATGCGCATCGTATTGACGAATAGTCATATAATCACTGTTTTTATTTAGCTCGCCTCCTAAATAGCCACTGACAACACGCGCAGGAATACCTGCACTTCTAAAAATAAAGGCAGCGGCACTGGCATAATGCCCGCAAAAGCCGCGCTTATTATTAAACATAAACTGATCGAGCGTATTTTCGCCGCGCATGGGGGTGGGTGTAAGTGTATAGCTAAATTCATTTTTTGAAAAATAGCTTAAAAGTTGATTAAAAAATTCATCAGCATTGGCGCTATTATTTTTTAATTGTTGCGCTAACTGCTGAGATTTTTGATTATTACTAACAGTTAATTGGCTATAAAACCGCTGTTGGGACTTATTAAGCGATGTACTAGATAACGGTTCACTATTAACTGCATATTGTAAAACCTTGGATTTATATTGTTGTTTACGTAATAAACCTAAAGTATTGGCAATAACATTGGGGCTTTCACTGCTTGAAAAACCAAGCCCATATAGCCAATCTGAAATAGCAGGCTCAGCTATAACCGTATACTGAGCCTCATTTTCACTCGTGCTTTTTTTAGCGGGTAATATCAACGCTTGCTTTAAAAAGGAGGATGTTTTCCACGCTGCACCATCGAATTCATCATGTACAATAGCGCGCCAATAATAGGGCGTAGGGGGTGGTGTACCATTAAATTTTGCTCTAAATACCAGTTCATCAGAATTTGATAACTTTGCTATATCAAACGGATCGACTTGTTCAGATAATCCTGTTTGTGCCATTTTTGGACCAGGTAGTTGCCAAAATGCCGGAAGTTTAGGTAAAAATAATAAAAGTATTACGGCTAAAGGAAAAGCCAGTAGCATAATTTTAGCACTTTGTTTTGAAGAGAGTTTTAAGCTATGACTAGACTCCAATAACCCTAGCACCGCAAAGTTTAAAATATAGAAGATGCTTATAACTAAGGTAGTAAAAATGGTTTGGCTAAACAGATACACCGCTGAGAGTGAAAAGAACGTAAGGGTAATGATCAATTGGTAATGCTGTTTTGATTTTGCCTGCAATAATTTAAAAACACACGACAATAACAGCATGGCGACAAACAATACAACGGTATCTTTAAAGCCTATGCTGCTTAGCATAATAATTAATGCAATGGCGGCCAATCCATTAGCAAACCACGCGTTGGGTTTCTGCTTTTGTTTAACTGTTAAATAAACATTCCAGCCACATAACACGCTAAGCATTGCAATAAAGGGCAGGGGTAAGTGCTCTGTAAAAAAACTGACTAGCCCTAAATAAATAAACGATAGAGCAAAGTTAATAACGCGATGGTTTTTAATCTCATTCATTATCATTACCGACTTGGCTTAACGCTTGTAAACAGCGCTGATGATGCAACTTGCCTGAATTGGTGGTGATTAAATTATTAGGAAGTTTTAAAGAATAATTAATATCACTTTCAAATGCTTGGCAAACTAAAAAACAGAGTTGCCCTAAACGCTGTTCGGTATCGCCCGTGACTAAGTTAAAATCGAATTGTGCATCCGCTGATTTAAAATCACTAAATTGTTTTACAAGTAATTCCTGTGTTTTTGCATAGTGCTTCCATGATATTCGCTGTAACCCCATTTCTGGTAAATGAGTAATTAAACTTTCAAATTCATCATCACCTTTATGTTTTTCAGTGCCTTCATCGGTATTATTTGCAACTAGGTTTTGGTGTTTTTGATTTGTTGTTTTAATTATTGACGGATAAACATACACTGCTTTATTCGGTTGTATATAACTCCACACACTGACTAAACCAAAGGGGTAATTACTGGCAATTTTTATTGGCTTTAACTTGTAACAGCCTCGCTTGGTGTAAGGTAATGATAATTGGCATTTTATTACTTCATTTTTAACGCGCGTAATGTAACACGCATTTTTTAAATCCTTGGGGTAACTCAATGTAATGGATTGGCAAGGATCATCGGCTTCTATTTGCCAAACTAGTTGAGGTGTCTGAGGCGCAAAACTGTCAATGGCGTATTTAAAGCTGACAGTTAAACCTCTGGCATTACTGTAGCCCAATAACAATGCAAAAATTATAATCACAAATATTAAATAAGCCATAAACAGAATTAAATTATTTTGATAATTAATCCCCATTACAAAATTTAATGATGCAACAACGCTAAAGTAAACGCCAAGCGTGGATGGTAAAACATAAATAGTATTATGTTTTAAGGTGATGCTATTTTTTTTGTGCTTATTTTTTAATAAGGCAGTTAAAATCGCGCTTTTTATATCGTGAATAAAAGTAGGGCGCTTAAATTTATAAATACGCATTTACCTAAACGGGCACTAAAACATGTTTTAAAATGGCCGCTATTTGTGTATCGCCCGCATCACTATGTAAGCCTAATCGATGCTGACACACACTTGAAAAAACAGCCTGTACATCTTCGGGTAATACGTAGTCACGGCCTTCAATATAAGCCCACGCTTTGGCCGATTTAGCCAGTGCCATACTGGCTCTTGGGGAAAGCGAAGTCGTTAATGTTTGAGACTCACGAGTATAAGTCACTAACTCAATTATATAATCAACCACTGGTGAACTTAGCGTGATATTTGATATAGCATCTTGAATTTGCTTAAGTTGATGTTGTTCAATTCGCTGCGGTAACTGCGAATAATCACGTTTTAGATTATTTAACAGTAACCGTTTTTCTGCATCTTTAGGTGGAAACCCTAAACTTATTCGCATTAAAAAACGATCTAGTTGTGATTCTGGTAACGGGTATGTACCTGCCTGATATAATGGATTTTGAGTCGCAATTACAAAAAATGGAGTAGGGAGCGGGTACTTGTCTCCATCTACTGTTACTTGATGTTCTTCCATCGCCTCCAATAAAGCACTTTGTGTTTTAGGACCCGCGCGATTTATTTCATCAGCGAGCACCACTTGGCTGAAAATTGGGCCTTTATGAAATGAAAAACTATGTTCATTATTATTAAATATATTGGTGCCAATAATATCAGCGGGCAATAAATCGCTGGTAAATTGTATACGCTGATACGATAACCCCAGTACTGCAGCTAATGCATGCGACAAAGTGGTTTTTCCCATGCCGGGTAAGTCTTCAATTAGTAAATGGCCTTCACTAAATAAACAGGCTAACGCTAATTTTATTTGTTGTTGTTTACCAAATATAACGGTAGATAGGTCATCAATTATTGTCGTAACAATGTGCTGCATAATTTCCTTTAATCTATGAGTTCTAAACGTTTCATTACCGCATCAACTTTTTGCGCGTTAAAGGGCTTAGCTATAAATTCTTTTGCGCCTAGCTCCCAGGTATTTTGCACTGTTTCAAAGCTATTGTGGCCTGAACACATAACAACATGTGCATGAGGGTGTTCGTTGTTAATCGACTCTAAAATTTCAATGCTTTCAGAATCAGGTAAATCAACATCTAAGAATATAACGTTGGGTGATTTTTCAATAAGCAGAGGTTTAGCACAATTAAAATTATCGCACTCAATAATGTCATCAAAACCTAAACCGGCTAATACTTGGCTTAAATCAGCGCGGATCTGTTTAACATCATCAATAATTAAAATTGGTTCGAGTGGGCGTACAAATTCCATATGAATACTTCAATGTTTTTTACGGCTTGTGCTTTAATATTAAGCTAAGCATTAAGGAACCTCAAGGTGATAACTATGAATAACTATAATAGTTGTTTAAAGCCACTTAATGTCCGATACCGTCTAGTATTGGACTTAGCAAGCTTGAAGCTTTTAAAATAGAGCGCTGCTTATATATAGATATATAACTACCTATAATTTATATTATGTTAAATAGTATATGTATGTACTTAAGCAAACTAAACTATCTGACAAACGGACTCTAAATTGAGATTTGGGACTCTCTGGAGATTGAGTCCCTCAAAGACTTATAAAGTGAGATCTTTATTCAATTATTTTCTATTGTACTTCCCTTTTTTCGAAATGGAATTATTTCAATAGTCAAGTTTTAGAAAGAACTTGTTAACCAAATTACCAGCTATTTTTTGAAACTATGTGAGTTAACCGCCTAGAATCAAAGTTACAAGGTTTTTGTTATCCACGTCTTCAGTAGGCTTTTTAATCCAATCTTTTCGATTTACAATGTATTCAGGTATAGCTTTGGGCATTGGAATTACCTCTTTAGGTAATACACGCTTTGTTTCTTTTACTTTACCTTCTAATTTTTCATACTTTAACTTTTTCGCTAGCTTGTGCATGTCATTTAGCATCACGTTGTGCATCATCCAAACAAAATCACGCTTATGTTTTTGCTTAATTAAAGCAAAAAACTCTTCGCTTCCATACTTTGCATAGTCAAGTTTTGCAGAATACGATTCTATATCTTCCAAGACGATTCGTTGTCTATATAAAACAAGAATGCGACTATAATCCCTTAAAACAGCAATCAGATCTTTTTCGACTGGAGGCTCTTTAGAAGTTAGCATTTCTAAAGGAAGACGAACAGGCATAAAAAATTGAAAGTCTGCTCCTGAAAGAAACGACATACTGTGAGATAGCATCAATTTAATAGGTGTTTCTGAAAAGCAACTTTTAGCAATTGCAATCCTCTGCTCTTTAGAAAAAGACATAAGATAGTTTTCGCCTAAATTTAAGGCTAAAAAACTGAATAAATGTTCTGACTTTAATTCAACATCAACTTTTGGCAAACCGGCTAAACCTAGCCACATATCATTGTTTTCTTTAATAAAAGGACTTAAATCGAATTCGGTATATAATGCTGCCCTACTCGGAGAACTTGCCAAAGCTTCAAAAAACTCAGACCTTGAACCATTGTCGTGATGACCTAGTGCTACCTCTATAAATTCACCAAGAACTCTTTTGAACAATAATGAACAAAGGCCGCCAGTGTGAACTACAGCCATGTTCATAAACTTAAAGATAAAGTCCAGTGATTTTCTGGTTTGATTTTTTAAGTCGTAATGCGTTAATACTTGTGTGCATTCAGCTATATTCTCTAGTAATTGTGCCGCATTAAAGATACCGTCATTTTCCTTTATATCTTTGAGAAAATTTTTATAGATATTAATTTGTATGCCAAAAGGATCTTTAGAGCAAACATAATCATGTAAGTATATTTCTACAGCTTTAGCCTCTTCTTCAGTAATAGAATTACCGATATCTATAAGGGTCTTTTCACGAGTATCACGCCAAGACTCTATTCCAATATTAATATCTCGCTTTGTTCTGTATAGAATAAAGTCTGGAGTAATATCCAAAAAGCTATCCATATTAAAATAACCTTTTGGAAAAGCCCTGCCCCATGTTTTATAGTGCTCTAGAAAATTTACTGTGGATTCTGCAATATTGAAGTTTATTGAATTAGTATGCGAATAAGGCTTTCCATTGTTACCTGTAAACGGCTGTTCCCATGATGGGAATGCAGATATAATCTTGTTGCCTTTAATTTGAACTCTCAGCTTAAGGGTCTTAAGAGGGTCTTCCAATAATGCATAGCCATATAGTACGCCCATAGGTTGTTCGTCTGTAGGAAAAGTTGAGTCTTCTCTATCTATGTTTTCTAATGCTTCAGCTATTGAATTGATAATATCGCCATTTGAAAAACACTCAGGGTACAAGGTTTTCCAAAGATAACCAGATTTATAATAATTATCTGGTTGCATGGTAATTTTGGCGCCTGCTCCAGTAAAAATTGAACGAGGCAATTTTAGAGTAATCACCCCATTCTGAAGTTCGCGAGCATAAAACCAATCTTTATGTTCCTCAGAATTATATTCAAGCAAATGCACTATCTTAGGGTATTTACTTGATATAACTTGCCAAGCGGATAACGTATGCAAACCACCAGAAAGTGCTGGCTCAGTAGTTCTCCTGCCATCGACTATTATTGGCCTTACGACAGTATCACCATTCACTATATGGTTCAAAGCAGATTCTGATAGCTCATATTCTTCTTCGGAACCAAGCAGAATAGGAAATTTTTTAGACATAAAACACCTAAATTTCTACTCAAATTTAATTTCAGAATTCTTGTAGCAGCTAATTAAAGTTAATAAAAATTTAACAATAAAAATGGAGTGTGATTTCATAAGTTTATTGGTATTTTTATAACACGAACACTAAAGATTAGATCTAAACTAGGATTATTTTATTCCTTATAATTCACAGCCCCTTTTTTACTACACAACCATCGCTATCTTCGATGTGCAAAAGGTGATATTCGCTTTCATCAAGCTCTTGCAACATTTCTTTAATATTTACTTTTTTGTCATCAAACTTTCTATCTTGAGAAACAGCCATTAAAACCTGCTTACCTGAATCAGAAGATGTAGTTAAAAGTTTAATTAAACTATCAAGCCTCATTTGATGTTGGCCCGGTTCATCCAACACTAAAAAACCCGGATGCCTTTTACCTAATATTAAAAGAGATAGGTAATACGCCCATATAGAGCGAACAAAGTCACTAGCAGAAGAAATGAAGCGTATATTTTGATTTTCTCCATACATCTTAATTTGTGGAATTAAAGGGTAGTTTCCAGAGTTTTCAATATGGATATATTTAGTACCATTACTTCTGTAACCAAACTTATTTAATAAACTTATAAATAAATTTTCAAATGACTTAACTGTTGACTCATCTTGCTTTAAAAGAGCTTTAACCCCTTTTTCTTCTTCTAATAATCCATAGTACTGAATACTAATTTCTTTCAAGCTATTTTTAATCACTTTAAATGAGTTTACGAAATCTTCTACATGATCATGTCTTTGATTTAACTCTGCTAGATTTTGCATTTCTGATCGGATTGCAAGTACTGACGGTGTACTTATATCCTTTGAAAAATAATCTAATTCTTTCCGTTTACTTTTAATCTTTAGTGAATAGAAATCTAGGGCTGCATTGTGTCTTTTTGTAGAGCCAATACTTGCATTCAAATATGACTGATAAAGGTCTCTCTGAGATTTTAAAAAAGCTGAAGTCTTAGTAACACGTTCATCACTAATACTTTTTTTGCTAACTTGGGCTAAGCCTTGTTCACAAACAGGACACTTACTGTTTGAAATCTTTTCCCATGTTCTATCAGAAGATATCCATTTAATATCTTGGAAGTCTTTTAAGTCTTCTTCAATTCCAAAAAGCATTCTTTTATAACTAGTTTGCTTTTCTTTTTCTTGAGTCAGTAAATCATAGACATGTTCATGATCATTTTCATACATTCTAATGGAGGTCAATAACATTTCCTTTTGCTTTAAGTTTTTTCCATTAGTAGTTAATGTATCCGTACTTAATTCAATAGCTCTATTTAAATAATTTATTTGTGAGTTTAAGTGCTTAAGGTATTTGTCTACATCACATTCTTTATCATCAATTAATATTAAAGGACTTAATTTTTCAACTTTCTTGTCTTCTAAAACATTTTTTTTGTTTAATGAAGGTATGTAGAAATTTAGTTGGTCTAATTTTTGACTAAGTTGTCCAACATCAGACTTCCAAAGTTTTTTTAGTTCTTCTTTTTTCGTTTCTATTTCATCTAGTTTCAATCTACTTTCAAGTGAGTTCAATTGTAAACAGTACTCTACAATTTTTTGTTTTACATCTTTAATTCCAAAGCTAGGCAGCATAGAAAAAAAATCTGACCAGCCTTTGGTTTGTTCGATAAAAGAAAGAGCAAATACATTTTGCATATAAAGAGACTTGGAAACCTTCCCCCGCTCTTTTTCGCTTTCCAAAATAACTAGATTATTTACATCAGCTAACCACCTGTAAAATCCATGCTCATCATGATCTCGAATAGCATGGACATATTTTCCAAACTCATCGCCGCAACCTTTAATAATAATTTCATTATTAATAGAATGGGGGTTGCTTGGATCTTTTATAACTCGCGTTAATGTATATTTTTTTCCATTATTAGCTTTAATTTCCAATGCACATGAAGATGAAACTACTGGATAAGTGTTTCCTTGGTATTTAAAGCTTTCACGAATTGCTGGAGATAGCGTTTTTGGGCCTTTACTTCCTATCAATTGCTCCAAACCTAAGCAATAATATATGCAGGACAATACTGTAGATTTTCCACTAGAGTTATGACCGGTCAATAAATTTAATCCTTCCTTAAATTTATAATAAAACCCAAACTTTTCCGCATCAAGAGATTTAACTTCTAAATCTACACTCTCAATATTCATTGATTGCACACCCTATATTAAATTGAGAAAACTCTGCTTCCTTTCTATTTACAGATTTAATTAGCTCAAGAATAAACGAATGCATTTCTGTAGCAGAGGAATTATCTTCTATCAGCCCTAAGGACTTCGGCATAAAGCCTAGTTGGAAAACTAAGGGATTAAACGAGACTGAACAAGATGAACTTGCACAAAGCAAAACCCCTGTTGATACGTTAGCTGATGTTTTGTCTTGTAACGTAAATGAGGCTAATTTGATTATTAAAAATGGGTTTCTGAAAACTCTACGTTCAGCAAAAACAGGTGTAACAGCTCAAGTTGACATAAGAGAGTTAAACGCAATTGTTTTAAAGGTTGATTTTCAAGAAAATGAAACCTTTGCTAATAACCTCTTAAGTAACGATTTTTTGAAGTTGTTTTACTGTGATTTGGCAGACGTATTCGAGATGGTACGCAATACACCTAAAATATTTACTCAGTCGAAATCTACAGATGGTTTTTTCAAAAGGCTCAAAGTTAACGATACAAGACAGTTTTTAAAAACAATCCTTTCTATATATGAAGGAAGACTTGACGAAAAGGTAACTGAAGCAGAAGCTGTCACTTTGTTTGGTTTTACTCAAAAAGACCTCAAGGCACTTTGGCAGCAAGAGTTGGCCTATTCCCTACCTTGGCAACAAGGAGCAACTTATTTTAGAATCCGCGATTTAGAAAATATTGAAAACAAGGTATTCAATCTAAAGCGATACTGCTTAGTTAGAAATATTGACTTTGGTAACCTTAAAGCCGAAATGTCAAAAAGTAATATTGATCCAATTGTTGGTGATTCTTTCTATCAATGTAAGACTCAAGCGATTACCTATATAAAGGAAGGGAAAAGTATCCAGCCAATTAGAACCTTTAAAACTAAAAGGTTGAACAACTGGCCATTTCAACAAATCCAGCCAGCCTAAAACTCTCTATTTAAGTGGGCTAAAAATAATAATAATCGCCCCGACTCCAAACCAGTATCACAATTTATTCCTTTTTATGTTGCAATTCTAATATTCTTGCCGTAGATTATTATTAGATAAATTAAATAAAAACAGTGGGTTGAGAAATAAATCTCACTTTATGAGTCGCACGACCCCAAGAGATTCAGCTTAAGAGTCCCAAATAGGATTTTAGGATCTCGCCTTAACTGTCCCAGCTCTTTAATCTCAAGGCTGTCTGATCTCAAGTTATGAGTCTTTTGTCAATCGGCAATTACGTCACTTATAAACATGGTATTTTAGCCCTTTTATTTGCACATTATTTATTTATAGTAATATGCTCTACTTTATTAAATATAAAAACGCTGTAATGACATTTTAATCAACCAAGCTATTTAGCTCATCAATTAATTGCTTAAGCTGTTTAGTTTCGTCGTTTAGCTTTTGCTGATACTTTTCAACTTTGTCATGCTTACCTTGGCGCTTAGCTTTTTTAAGAGCGGTTTTATATTCTTCAATTTCGCTATTGGTATCATCTATTTTTTGTTGTAACTCTGCTTTTAATCCATCCTGGGTGCAGTATTCGTTTATATTATTGAGTGCTTTATTAAGACCTGCAGCTTGGTGTGAATTACCTTGGCGTTTTGCAGTTAATAACTGGTGGTTAACTTCACAGGCTTTTTTCGCACACCCCGTTAAATCTGCACAATCATCTTTGGCCAATACGACTGTTGAACCGGCAAATAAAAAACTTATTGCAATACCTTTAATAATCGTCATTTTAGAGTTTTTATTATCTCGCATTGGTCATTATTCCTCTTTAATTCATTGTTAGCGGCAAAATACAGATAACAGCCCTTGCAGCTCTTCATTTATAACATGTTGTTTTACAACATCTTGCATAGGAGTATTTGATACTTTGTTATTTAAAATACCCACCATTTTAGCGCTTTCTCCAGCACATAAAGCCTTAACACTGTGTACGCCTAATCTTATTGCTAACATACGATCCGCTGCAGATGGATTACCGCCGCGTTGTAAGTGCCCTAGCTTAGTTACGCGCAAATCTATACTGGGATTAACGGCACTTATTTTCTCACATATATGTTCAACGCCAATTTCATCACCTTCAGATACCACCACAATAAAAGCATGCTCACTGTGATAATCGCTAATTTTATCCACTAAATAAGTTATGTCTTCATCACTTTCAGGTATTAATATCGAATCGGCGCCAGAGGTTAAACCGGCATAAGTGCCAATATAACCAGAATCACGTCCCATTACTTCAATAACAAACACCCTATTATGTGATTCTGCAGTATCTCTAATATTATCAATACATTGCATTGATGTGTTTACTGCGGTATCAAACCCTAAGGTGTAATCTGTACCCGCAATATCATTATCAATAGTGCCTGGAATGCCTATATACGGTATGTCAGTAATTTGTGATAACCATAAACACCCTCTAAAGGAGCCATCTCCACCTATCACAATTAAAGCGTCAATATTATTATGTTCAATTGTGGCTAGTGCTTGATTTCTACCGGCATCACCTCTAAATCTTTCACTACGCGCTGTTTTTAACACAGTACCACCTAAGTGCATGGTTTGTTGTAGGTTTTTGAAATCAAGTGTCACTAAATCATTATCAATTAAACCCTCAAACCCTTTTCGAACGCCCGACACTTTTATTCCGTGTTGTTGAGCGGTTTTTACTATGGCAAATAATGCGGTGTTCATCCCAGGCGCATCGCCCCCTGAGGTTAATACGGCAATGTGTTTAATTGGTTGCATCGGTTCACATCCTTCGACAAGCTAAACTTTAATAATTCATAATAGCTGTTTATGAGTAGGCTGTGTAAAGTAAGCGCAGTAAAGTTGATCTACTTAGGGTTTATTTGATTGTTTAATTAGTATGAAGGGAGTAGTTATAAATTGAAAAGTTGGTATGTTGCTTTTAAAACAACATACTGTGATTTTTAATGGAGAGCCGCTGTAAAAGGAATGTTTTTACAAATTTCGGCTTCTATTGTTAGTAACTCGTCTAAGCGTTCGTCAACTTCTTGCTTATCAAAGTATTCGTAGGCGAGTTCCACAAATAAATTTTTATGTTTTTCTTCTGATTTAGCAATTGCGACATAAAAATCTTTTTCTTTTCCTTCAGGTAGTGCCTCGGCAACTAAAGAAAAACGTTCATGTCCCCTCGCCTCAATTACCCCACCTACTAATAGTCTGTCCATTAAAAAACCGTCACGACCATGCCTAAAGTGTGCACGAATTTGTTTAATGTATGGATCTTTTTTATCGTCACCCAAATTAGTATCGCGTTCAATTAATAGTTTAAGTACTTGTTTAAAATGAATTAACTCTTCAAGAGCTAAGTCAGTCATGGCTTTAACTAATTTACGCTTATCCGGATAATGTGAAAGCATTGACATAGCCATGCCAGATGCTTTTTTCTCAGCAGCAGCGTGGTCTTGTAAAAAGGTTTCGAAGTCAGCTAAAACAACTTCGGTCCATTCAAATGGCGTGTGGTATTTTAATTCAAACATAGGGATACAACTTATAAAATAATGCGTGGATTTTAGCGTATTTAAAAATAAAAATCTTTGGTTGCGATTTAAATTTAACTTTCATAAGGCAAAAACTTATCAATCCGCCCTTTCGACGTTGACTCAATTTTTAATGGGTGCTTTATATCATTCCATGCAGTGACTTTACCGCCCATGTTCATTTTTTCAAAGCCAGCTAAGCTGCTGGTAATATTTAAAAACTCACATAGCTTATTAAAACTCTCGGGATTTGCTATGTCAATGGCTAAAAAATCATTAGGCCGGTCAGCAAAATAAGCATTAGCACTATTAAAATGAGTGTTATAACAATTAGTTAAATATTCATCCTGATTAATGTTTTCGAGTGAAAAATCACTAAACGTATTTAAGTAACAGCGCTTTAAATGAATATTAAAGCCCCCATCAGCACGCGTTAAATTAGTATGCATACGCAGTAAAAGCTGTTTGATTGAAGGCAACCACGCGCTAAGTTCTCGCTTTAAATATACAAATTTAGAACCTGGGTAATATTTATCTAATGTTTGATAATCGTTAAATACGGGTGTGTCTGCGATAGCCACCGCATTTTCAAAACAAGCGTTAGTGTAAGCAGTATGGGCAGTAGGTATACCAAAATCTAAAAATGCATTACATACGCTAGTCGTCCCAGTGCGTGGTAAACCAATAATAAATATTTTTTGTGTCATGGCGTTTTAAATGTCTTTTTCTGAAAACCAAAGTGATGCATCATTAAGGGGTGTTAATGCGGGTAACTGATTGTTTTTTAATTTAATGATGATTTTATTTTTTATATCTGCATGCTCAATCGCACTGCGATGATAAGCCTTAAACAAACGATCAAACTCACCGTTTTTACGCATAATAGCTAAGCCTTTCTCAACCGCTTGCGCTATTTCGGGCTTTTCTTTACTAAAAAAGAAGTAGATTGCACTTGGGTATTGCAACAATAAGTGTGGCACTATCGTGAGGTTCGCACCGGCTTCATCTTTAAAGGTATTGAGCTCAGTTTCAACCTCTAACACAGAACGAGGAAATACATCACCTCGGCCTTTTATCAACATATTAAATAACGAACTATATTCGATTGATGTCGATACAGTTAAACCGTTATCCTGCAGTATTTGTGTGTCAGGCCAATCATGCCCTTGAATAAAATGTATGCTTTTAAAGTCGCTCAGGGTATTGATGTTTAATAAGGTATTCACTTTATCCTGTGTAGTTACCAAAACACGCCACCCATATAACCCCTTAAATATAGGCACTCTAACGGGTAGTAATTGTTGCTCACGCTGTTTAGAGGTCATGGTCCAAGCTACGTTTATTTCATCATTATGAAGAATTTGCTTTAACGAGCGGCTCTGTGGCATCGAAATACTTGAGGGTTGTAATGTAAAATTTTCTCCGCTGAATTGCAGAGCTGTTCTTAATAGTACTAACGGGTAAAAAATTTCATCTTCACCACTGCGCATTGTTTTGGGGTATACAACATGCAAACTAGAAACGGTGTTTTTGCTATTATTTTCTATTGCCCATGCAAATGATGTCAGCGAACTGAAAAAATAAACACATGTAAAAACAATAGCTAACCGCATAATCGTTTATCTACTTAAAAGTAATAACACCGCGCTTACTATCACAATAGCAAAGGTGATCATCATGCTCAATCCACGTGCCTTTAAATTATTGTTAATAATGGCAGAACCATGAACAACACGGCTGATAAATAATAAACCGCCTAGCGCATGCACATAATGACTTGCTAACCCCTGATACTCCAATAAAAAAACTAAAATTAAGCTAATGGGCACGTACTCAATAAAATTACCATGCGCTCGGGTTGCACGTTCAAGCGCGGTATTACTGCCATTACCTAACGAAATCCCTTCGGCTTTACGTATTTTTATAACATTAACACTCAAATAAATATAATAAAGGGCCAATAAGGCCGCATAGCTCGATATGATCACAGTATAGTCCATTTAATTTTTCAGCAATAATAACACATAAGTTAAGCGGTAAATCAGTAGTTTTATCATGAACTATGCTAGAGTAATTTATACATTGGAATAGTAATAAGTAAGGATAATATGTATTTAAGAACAAAAATCACCAATCACTATCGTGAAATAATAAACAGTATTGGCTTTTATCCCTCACTCCTGTCAGTTGCGTTTTTAATTTTTGCTGTACTCACTATGTCTGTTGAGTATTTAGCCCCTATTGAGCAATTTAAATCATTAATCTCATTTGTATTAGTAGACAGTGCAGAAAACGCACGAACCATATTAAGCACCTTAGCTGGCAGTATTATTTCGTTAACCGTATTTAGTTTTTCTATGGTGATGGTGGTTTTAAATGCGGCCAGCGCTAGCTTGTCACCCAGAGTCGTTCCTGGGCTTATTACCCGTAAATCGCATCAAATGGTATTAGGGTTTTATTTAGGCAGTATTATTTATTCTATTATAATGCTCATTAATATTAATAAGTTAGATAACGGAAATACGGCAATACCCTCATTAGGGGTACTCTTTGCGTTAATTTTTGGTTTGATTTCTTTGGGCTTGTTCGTTTTTTTTATTCACTCTATTTCAAAAGCGATTCAGGTTGATAACGTATTAAATGGTTTATTTAGACAAACCAAACAAGAGATCCAAGACATCATCAACAAACAAGGCGATAACCCCGTTGATAACTTTCCTGAATTTTCAAATTGGCATTCAATAAAAAGTACTACTGAGGGTTACTACAAAGGGGTTCACACAAATAAGCTGTGTGCTATTTTGGCTGAAGAAAAAATAGAACTTTTTATTACCGTTAAGCAAGGTTACTTTACCGTTAAAGGCTACCCGTTCTTAAAGTGTAATAAAGACATTTGTGAAAACGAAGAGTTAATAGAGAAAATCTTAGACTGCTTTATTTTTTATATAGAAGAATACATTAGCGATCATTACCGTTATGGATTAACCCAAATTTCTGAAATTGCGGTTAAAGCAATGAGCCCAGGGATTAACGATCCGGGCACAGCGGTTAAAGCTATTGATATGCTGAGTATTTTATTGATTGCTCGCCTAAAGATTAATGCGATTAACTACGCATGTTATCAACCAGAAGAAGCCCCTTTGCTCTATTTTCATGAAACCAGTTTTGATGAATTACTGCACGATAACTTCACTCCTTTGCGTAATTATGCCAAAGCAGATGCCTATGTAATGACCAACGTTATTGAAGCATTTAAAAATATTTTGTTTATTGCCAACGAGGATGTTGAAGCTCGAAACAGTGTGTTTAATTATTTAGGTGCCATTGTTGATGATATTAATCAGCACATTTGTAATGAGTATGACCGACGAGAAATTAGAAATATGCTACAAGCAATAGTGCGAATTAGTGAGTTACAAGGTAAGCAGTTGGTGGCACGTTTTGAGCAGCACCGACCTATTAGCGAGTAAGCTTTGTAGAGCTATTTATTCTGCCGAGGGGCAAAGAGTTATCGCCCTCGGCAGCGCCTATTTGGTATTGAAAGATCATCAAACCCTAATCTATATAATAAATTGCATAGCTTGACGCGCTAATTGTAATTTCACCCGCATGATAGGCATCAGGGACATAATTACCAGGTGCACTGTCTGCCATCATTACTTTTTCACTGCGCATGTACGGTGTAGATCGCATATCAAGCGGGGTTAAAGACGCGCTATATAAGCCTTTTAACTCTACATCAAAGTCGTCACTTAGCTCTTTTGCCGCGGCTTTGGCTTGTTTAATTGCCATTTTTTGTGCTTTTTTATGCAGCTCATCGTAGTTGCTAGCTAAAAATTGCGTTTGTCTAATTTCATTAATGCCATTATTAACTAAGCTTTGTAGTAATTCAGGGTATTTATTAATTGCAGAGAGTTTAATAGTGAGCGTTCTTGATACTTTAAAGCCAGTAAACTCTTGTTTACCTGTTTCACGATTATATTGGTTATCACGGTATATAGAAATTTGACCGGCATTAATATCCGCATCATCTACCCCGAGTTTTTTTACTAAACTTATTGCACTGGCCATAGTGGTATCGGTTTGTTTTTTTGCTGCAATTAAGTCTTTATCTATTTCAGTAATGCCCACCGTTAATAAAACATGATCCGGCATCGTCGTTAGTGAAGCTTCACCTTTAACATAAATATGCGGCTCTTCTGGGGCGTTGCTCGCATAAGCTGATGTACTGAGTAATGCGGCGGTTAAAATCGAAAGCGTTTTCATAAGTCTATCCTTTTAAATTTGATTGCCTCAGTTAACACCTTATGCGGTTAATTAAAGATGAACAAGCATAAAAAAACAGGCAAAAGCCTGTTTTTTTAATCTCTACTGTTATTAAATGCTACAACGCTTGTAGTTACGGTATTTTGGTAACCAGTAGTTTTTGTCGATGGCTGCCCACAGTGCATCATCTGAAATTTCAAGGGCTACGCCCTCTTCAATTGCTTTTTTAGCCACTGCAAACGCAATACGTTTACTAAGCGTTTCAATTTCAGTCAGTGCCGGTAGTAAGCTGCCTTTACCTGTATTAGCTAAAGGTGACGACTCAGCCAACATTTCGCTCGACATTATTAGCATCGCATCGGTAATACGCGTCGCTTTGGCGGCAATAACACCTAAGCCAATACCTGGGAATATATAACTATTATTACATTGTGGAATTGGGTAAGTCACGCCGTTATAAACAACTGGGTCGAATGGACTGCCAGTTGCAACAATTGCTTTGCCATCGGTCCATTTAATTACATCTTCTGGGTAGGCTTCTACTTGTTTAGATGGGTTACTTAACGGGAAAATAATTGGCGATTCACATTTAGCATGCATAGCGCGAATGACTTGTTCGGTAAATAAACCAGGTTGGCCAGATACACCAATTAAAATATCTGGTTCAGCACAATGCATTACATCTAATAACGACGCGTATTCGCCGCTGTAAGTCCAATCTGCTAGGCAGCTAGTTGGTTGTGCAAGCATTTGTTGAAAGTCGCGTAAGCCTTGCATACCATCTGTTAATAAGCCAAAACGGTCAACCATAAAGACTTGGCTACGTGCCTGTGCTTCACTAATACCCTCAGCAACCATAGTGCTAACAATTTGTTCAGCAATACCACAGCCTGCAGAGCCTGCGCCTACAAAAACAACTTTTTGAGTTGATAATTTAGCACCTTTAACACGACATGCTGCTAATAAAGAACCCACAGTGACCGATGCAGTTCCTTGAATATCATCATTAAAGCTACAAATTTCGTTGCGGTAACGCTTTAATAATGGCATTGCATTAGGCTGAGCAAAATCTTCAAACTGCAGTAACACATTTGGCCAGCGACGTTTAACTGCTTTAATGAATAAATCTAAAAACTCATCGTATTCATCTTGTGCAATACGTTTATGGCGGGCACCCATGTACATTGGGTCGTTTAATAATTTTTCGTTATTGGTTCCCACATCGAGCATAACCGGTAACGTATAGGCTGGGCTAATACCGCCACACGCGGTATACAAAGAAAGTTTACCAATTGGAATGCCCATACCGCCAATACCTTGGTCGCCAAGGCCTAAAATACGCTCACCGTCGGTAACAACAATCACTTTTACTTTGCCTTTTGTGGCATTACGTAAAATATCGTCAATGTGAAAGCGATCTTCATAGGAAATAAATAAACCACGGGCACTGCGATAAATATCAGAAAACTTTTCACACGCATCACCCACCGTTGGGGTGTAGATAATAGGCATCATTTCTTCGATATGATCGCGCACTAAGCGGTAATAAAGCGTTTCGTTGTTATCTTGAATGGCGCGTAAATAAATGTGCTTATTTAAGTTGTCGTTAAAACTTGAGTACTGCTGGTAACAACGCTCAACTTGCTCTTCTATTGTTTCGTAACGAGGAGGAAGTAAACCAGCAAGATTAAAGTTTTCACGTTCTTTTTGGCTAAAAGCACTTCCTTTATTCAATAGCGGGGTTTCAATTAGGCCTGGGCCAGAATAAGGAATATAAAGATAATTTGGATCGGTATTTGTAGTCATATTTCCAAGCTTTACTGAATCTTAAGTAATGATCTGCCATTATCATTGTTAAAGGCTAAATTGCAATGACATTTAAGCTTGTCAGACCATTGAAAATTTACAAATACAAGCGCTACTTTAGTATAAAGCCACTCATATTTGGTGAATATGTTAGCTGGCTGTTGTGAGTTTATAAAAATTAAAACGGGCATTAGACCAGCGTTTGCTGTGTGCAATGATTACAACAGTGTCAGTTATTTTTAGATTTGCTAATTTTTTACGTTAGTTAACATACTATTTTCAATCAAATAATCATTAACTATTAAACTGTTACATAAATAACAGCAGGTAATACATTAGCTGCAAACCTGCTGTTGATTATACATGTTTTAGAATTTAAATGAGGCTTTATTATTACTTAAATCCGATAATGCCATCCCTTCCCTGCGAGGATCGGCGGCGCCATACAAACGGTTGTTTTTAACTTCTACCGCATGCAGCCCAGAGTTTAAGTCAATCACGCGCACATCATGGCCGCGCTTTTTAAGCTTTGGTACCACCGCTTCAAGTGCAGTGCCTTTTTCTACGCTGGTGTAGTCGTTGCGATTAGTGGTTCGCGGTAAATTAATGGCTTGTTGCGCATTCAAATCCCAATCTAAAACGCCAATAACAACTTGCGCAACATAATCAATAATACGACTACCACCAGGAGAGCCGACCACTAAACGTAAGCTCCCATCTTGATTAAATACCATCACGGGTGACATTGAGCTGCGCGGACGTTTATGGGCTTCTACTCTGTTAGCCACTAACTTGCCATTTTTACGCGGCGAGAGTGAAAAATCAGTCAGCTGATTGTTTAAAATGAAACCATTAACCATGACCGTCGAACCAAACGCCATTTCTATAGAGCTGGTCATCGAAACAGCATTGCCTTTGCTATCAACAATCGAGACATGTGACGTAGACGGAAGTTCAAAAGAGTCATCATTTGCGTAGCTTAAGTAATCAACTGGATCACCAGGAAATGCTTTTTGATCTTTTTCAGTGATCAATTTTGCGCGGGTGGCGATATAGTCTTTGTTTAATAACTCCTCGGTAGGGACTTGGGTAAAATCAGGATCGCCAATGTATTTATTTCGATCGGCAAACGCAATGCGCGATGCTTGGCTAAAGTAATGAATAGCCTCTGCGCTATTAGCTTTAATATTGGCCATGTCTTTGTGTTCAAGCAAGCCTAAAATTTGTAGCACTGCAACACCGCCACTACTAGGTGGTGCCATTGAGCACACTTTGTAAACGCGGTATTTAATACATACAGGGGCGCGCTCTTTGCTGGTGTAGTCAGCAAGATCTTGCTCAGATAATTTACCCGGTGCAATTTTTGATTTCTGCACTGCACTAACCATGGCTTTTGCATTATCACCTTTATAAAAAGCGTCAATCCCTTGTGAGGCAATGTCTTTGTATAAATTAGCAAGCGGCTGATTTTTTTTAATACTGCCTACTTTGATCACTTCACCATTGGGAAAAAAATACTCATTTATGACCGGCATACTCATAACACCAGGGTTTAACTGCCTAACGAGTAAACCATGTAATCGTGGGGATACTTCAAACCCTTGTTCAGCTAGCGAAATAGCTGGCTTAAATAACGTTGCCCATGGCAAGTTACCATATTGTTTATGGGCACTGGCAAACGCATGTAAAATACCTGGTACACCCACCGAGCGACCACCTACAACTGCTTCAATCCATTTAACAGCTTTGCCATGTTCATTTAAAAACAGGTTTTCATCGGCATTACTGGGGGCTGTTTCGCGACCATCAAAACTGGTGAGTTTATTGTTAGCTTTGTTGTAATACATCATAAACGTACCACCACCAATGCCTGATGATTGCGGCTCAACTAATGTAAGCACTAATTGGGTGGCAATAGCCGCATCAACGGCGCTTCCGCCTTGGGCTAAAATGGCCTTACCCGCTTGTGAGGCATAAGGATTTGCAGCTGCAACCATGTATTTATCGCCAGGTACTAACTGCTTTTGTACTACCCCTGTGGCGGCTTCTGGTTCACGGGTTTCAATTTGGCTTGCTTGCTGTGCAAATAAAGGTAAAGACAGTGCACTTAAAGAGAGAGCAAATAAAGAGTTGAGCTTAAAATTCATAATTACTGATTAAACTTAAATTGCATGGAAGATAATTGGCATCTTAAAGTTAAACAGGCACAATATGCAAAAATAAATATAAAAAAATGATCATTAAATGCTTAATTTACCCCTTCAGCCGCGTTATGTTTTACCCCCCTTGTGTTTAATTGTATTAAGTACGCTCTTAGCATGGCTTGGTATGAACAATGAGCTTGAGTTTAATCGCCCATTAATTGAACAAGGCCAACTATGGCGCTTATTTACCAGCCAATTTGTGCATGCTAACTGGGCACATTTAGGTTTAAATTGTGCTGGTATAGCACTTATTTGGTTATTGCACGGTGAATACACTACACCTAAGCAATACAGCTTTAATATTGCACTCCTTGCGCTTTGGTGTGGCTTGGGGGTTTATTGGTTTTGTCCAACAATCATTATTTATACAGGGCTGAGTGCGCTATTGCATGGCGTGATCGTGTGGGGGGCGATAAAAGATGTCACTGTTGGGTTAAAATCAGGTTATATCTTGTTTATTGGCGTATGGATAAAACTTATTCTTGAGCAAGTTAATGGTCCAAGCGCAGAAATAGGTCAACTTATTCAATCAACGGTGGCCGTTGATGCGCATTTAATTGGCGCAATTGGTGGGGTTATATTAGCTGTGCCGCTGGTTGTAAAACACATCAAAAACGATACTAAACACAGTTAAAAAAACGCCACATAAGTGGCGTTTTTATTTTTAGTCGATTACAGCGTTTCTTTAAACAGTTTATAAATTCGACGGTATTCATCTAACCAGCTCGAAGGCTGAACAAAACCATGCGGTTCTACTGGGAAGATTGCTGTTTCAAAGTTTTCTTTTTCAAGTTCTATTAAACGCTGTACTAAACGCACTGAATCTTGAAAGAACACGTTATCATCAACCATAGGCGCATTTATTAATAAATGCTTTTTAAGCCCTTCTGCATAATAAATAGGTGAACTACGCTCATAGGCAATCGGGTCAACATCAGGGTGATTCAAAATGTTAGCCGTATAACCTGTGTTGTAATGAGCCCAATCAGTCACTGGACGAAGCGCTGCGCCTGATTGAAACAAGTCTGGTGCGGTAAATAACGCCATGAAGGTCATAAACCCACCATAAGAGCCACCGTAAGTCCCTACCGCTTGGGTATTAACATTGGCATTATCCGCCATCCATTTTACGCCATCGGCTAGATCTTGTGTTTCAGGTGTTCCCATTTGGCGATAAATAGCCGTTCGCCAATCACGACCATAGCCTTTAGATGCGCGGTAATCCATATCCATTACTACATAACCTTCATCTGCTAGTAATGAATGGAACATAAATTCACGGAAGTAGCCAGACCACCCCATGTGTGAATTTTGCAAGTACCCTGCACCGTGGTTAAAAATAACCGCTTTGCGGGTTTTGCCTGTTTCACCCTCTTGGTAATCAGCGGGGTAATAGACTTTGGCGTATATGGGCTGATCTGTATGACTTGATGGCACAGCAACAATTTTAGGCGCTGTGAGTTTTTTAGCTAAAAACGCATCAGATACCGTATTGGTTAAACGAGTCGCGGTTGTGTTTGCTTTAGCCTCTGCCACATAAAGTTCAGTCGGCATAGTGATTTTAGAATGTCTAAGTAATAACTTAGATTGATCAGGGCTTAAGGTGTAATCCGTCATACCGTTTAAGTCGGTTACTTGCTCACTAACACCTGTTTGTGGATTAACGCGGTATATTTCGTAAAGACCCGGATGCTCAATATTCGCTTTATAATAAATAGCACTATTGTCATCAGTAAGCGTTAAGTCAGACACTTCAAACTGACCTTGTGTTAAAGCCGTAGCCTTGCCATTTAAAGATTTTTTATAAAGCTGACTGTACCCCGACTCTTCCGATAAATAATACAGCGTGGTTGAGTCATTTAACCAACCAAAGTCGTTAAACGCATACGCAATCCACGCATCGTCATGTAAACGGTGTTGAGATACGAGTTTGTTATTTTCAAAATCAACAGTGGCCAACCAACGATCTTTGTTATCCCATGCTTCAAGCATAATCGCCACTTGGCTGCCATCATCGTTCCAGCTGATAGGCGATTGATCCCATCCCCAGTCTGAAATTACATTAATACCACGCGGTTGTTTCTTAGACTTATACGTTTTGCCTTCGCGGGCATAGTTTTCTTTTTTAACCTCAGCGAGTACATCTTCATCAAAACCAGGCAAGGTATTAAACCCTAAAGTAGTTTGGCTTTGATCTGCAAGGTTAATATAAACAATTTCAGAAGTTTGCTCTTTAGCGTCAGCCACACGACGGCGAACTTTTTTAGGCTCTATAGTCGCATCATCAGTGATGTAGTTAGGCATAATATCGCCTTCACCACGCCATGAACTTTTTTCTTGAACAACCACAATTAACGCGTCGCCATTTGGAGAAAGCTGGGCTTCATCAACCGTGCTGCCATCACCTAAATAGTAATGCGTGTTGGAAATTGAGCTATTTTGGGTTTTAACTTGCTCATTTCGCGCATACTTATCTTGTTTGTTTTTATGCTGCAGTGCAATGTAATCAATCAGCTTATGTTGCTCTTTGGCAATATAAGTTGTTGGCTCTTTTACGCCTTGTGGTTTGTCAGCCAGTTTTAAATTAGCAATTTCACGGGTTAAACCTGTGGTTAAATCTACTTTAAAAAAGATATTACCTTGGCGATACGCTAAATTACCATCGTTTAAAAATTGTGGTTTTGATTCGGTCGCAGAGCTTTGCGTAATTTGCTTGATTACGCCTGACTGTACGTTTTTAATAAATACGTTGCCCTCAAACACATAAGCTTGCAGTGATTTATCGTTAGAAAAAACAGCTTTACTTGAGCCTACACTGTGAAGCTGATTTAAAGCCACTTGCTCTGCTGTTTGAGCGTTTACAGCTTGAGTGAATAAGTCTCTTAGCTCACTGCCTTGTTGTTTACGCGCGTAAATAACGGTACTTGAGTCAGCACTCCAAAATGCACTTTGCGGTTGGCGTCCAATCCAATCAGGGTGAGCCATCGCTTGTTCAAGCGTAATTTTTGAGAAACCCATGTCTGCAGGTGTGTTAACAACACTTGCAACCTTGGTATTTGTTTGAATAGCTGAGTCATTAGAAGTTGTGGCGGTTGCTGTACAGCCCGCTAACATAACACTTGACGCAACAGCCATTGCGACAAGTGTTTTAGAAGATGAAAATTTAAAAATCATAGTGCTTCTTGACGGTTATTATAATTAACCGTATTTAAGCAGAAGCACCTTTATAATTGCAATTATTTAAGATAAACAACGCTGATATCGGGGTGAGTAACCCGTTTATTCAACCGTTAAATCAAGCCATACCATGCGGTGGTCGCTTGATGCATTTCTATCTTTGATTAAACGGTACAATTCGCTTTGTTTTTTAGGCCAAAACACACCACCATCTTTAATGGTTAATCCATAATTTGAAGGCAGAACGTAATCAACGCGCGCTTGCCAGTTAGCGGTGTAATTTTTAGCATAAGCTTGTGGGTATTGCTCTTTAGCGCCCTCACTGGTCGGAATAAATCCGGCATTAATCATCGGACTTTTAAGTAATTGATCCGTTGTATTTGTGCGCTTTTTATCGCCTTCAGGGGCAGCATTTAAGTCACCTAAAATCACAAAGCGTGATTTTGCTGCAAGGCCGCCCTTTTTACCGTTATCGTCATACAGGTAACTTTCGTTATTAACGTAATCAGCAATTAATCTAATTTCATCATGATTACGAATGCCGTTTCTGTCTTCATCACCATCAAACACAGGCGGCGTAGGATGCGAGGCTAACATGTGAACCACTTTATCATTTACTTTTACCGGTATATCCCAAAACGATTTAGAGCTTAAGCGCAGCGCCTGCCATTCTTCTTCGTTATACCAATTTGTATTGGTTTTTGGGTCTACCGGCATTTTCACATTCGGTAAATCTTTGTGTTTAAACGTTTGCAGGGTTCTGATGTTGTCAAAATCAATCGGGTAACGTGACAAAAACGCCATTGCGTAGTGGCCTTCAAAAAATCCAAAACCTTGTGCATCGCCCATCACACCATTTTTTTTGCCATCGTTGTCTAAATCAAATTCTGTGGCTAAGCCCGTGTTAACCGGTGCAATGTAAACATAAGGGTAATCGATAGCCGCTTGATCATTTTGCCCTACATTTAAGTAATGGGTTTTAAAGTATTCTATCCCTTGTGATTTAGGGACGTAGTCAAATTCATTTAAAAGCACCACATCTGGACGAACGCGTTGGATTATTTCAGCAATATTTTTAATTTGCTGGTGGTCAGAGCGCAGCGCGTTAACTAAGGCATCGCTTTTTACTTTTTCATTTTTAGCGGTGTAATTGGTTGCATCCATACTGACATTAAACGTTGCTACACGTAATGACTCTGCGTGAACATAGCTTGCTGAAACCAATGACAATAAAAAGCCACCAATAATTTTAATACCGAGATCATGTCTCATTATATGAATCCATCTAAAATTAATAATAAAATAATACTGCTAACCACGATCCAAAGAATCACAGCCATTAAAAACGGTTTAATTCCCGCTTGCTTTAGTACCGATAACGACAAACCACTGCCAATTAAAAACAAAGTCATCACTAATATTTGTTTCGCTGCAATGTTTATCAGTTCCCAATAAGATGAAAGCGACGGCACATAGGTATTAATTAATGCGGCTAATAAAAAACCTACAATAAATAATGGAATACTCGCCTTTTCATCTGAGCGCATAAACACACCCGCAAGCGTGGTGTATGGAATAATCCACATAGCACGAGTAAGTTTCACTGTTGTTGCTATGCTCAGTGCCACTGCACCATAAGTAGCCGATGCACCTACCACGCTGCTGGTATCATGAATTGCAAGTGCAGCCCATAATCCAAACTGCTCTTGGGTTAATTCAAAATAGTGCCCAATTGCAGGGAACAATAATAACCCTACACCATTGAGTAAAAATACGATACCCAGCGCCACAGCCACTTCATGATCTTTGGCTTTTATAACCGGTGCCATGGCCGCAATAGCGCTACCACCACAAATAGCGGTTCCAAAGGAAATTAACACGCCTGTGTTACGATTAAGTTTAAACACTTGAGTTAAAATTTCGCCAAGCCCAATTATGGCAGTAATACTGACAATTGTTAACACTAAAGAGCTGCGACCAACCTCAATTACCTGATTAAAATCAACAGCAAACCCCAGCCCCATAACCGCCAACTTTAGCATCCATTTACTGGCCTTTTGTGATAACTCAGCAAACGGGTTACCCAAGGTAATCGCAAATAACGCCCCCATAACCAAGGCACTACCAGCGCCAATAAATGGAGTGATGCACAAAGCCAGTAATATTATAAATACAGGTTTATGTAATTTAGCGATAATCATAACGTTAAGCGCGAATGAGTTTATTAGTCAGTTTATGGACAACAGGGGCAACAAATATAACCGTTGGAAAGGCAATACAAAAGGCAAATAACCACGCTTTAAGCCAGATAGATACGATGTTATCGACCATACCAACATTAAATAGAGAAATAACTAACGACATAAAACCTGACATGAAAAGTGCCATAAAAAAGGCAAACACAATAGTACGAAACTTTGGATGGATCATTGAAAAGAACCTTTAGAAGGTAAAGCGATATATTGAAGTTAAGTTCAATTTATCGCTTTGTTTTTTAACTTATAATAGCGATTTGCTGGTAGCTAATACACCGGGGTAATCTTGCTCTGGTAAACACATTGCGAGTTCACCAAGGCGTTCACCTAATTGCTGTAAATTATCAGCAGATACATTAATGTGGCCCATTTTGCGACCAGGTTTTACACTTTTACCGTACCAATGGCTGGTTACATCTGCTGTTTTTAACACATCAGTAGGGATTTGTGCTTGGCCTAATACATTTATCATAGCAGTCGGTTGCTTAAGTTGCGTACTACCTAAAGGTAAGCCGGCAACAGCGCGCATATGGTTTTCAAATTGCGAGCAATGAGCACCTTGTTGCGTCCAATGGCCTGAGTTATGAACTCGCGGCGCAATTTCATTAACCAGTAATGTACCTTGCACATCAAAAAACTCAATGGCGAGTACACCCACATAATTAAGCTCATTCGCAATTCGGGTAAATGCCGTGATTGCTTGTTGTTCTAGTTGGCTATTATTGTTTTTACCTGCAACCGAAAGCGTTAACACACCCTCGGTGTGCTCGTTTTCAGTTAATGGATAAATAGCAACATGGCCGTGTTTATCGCGCGCACCAATAATAGAGACTTCACGATCAAACGGGATCATTTTTTCTGCAATTATGGTGTGCGGAGCGTGCTCAGTGCCTGATGCAATAAAATCAGCCATTTCAGCCCAAATTTGCTCAATTTGATCGTCTGATTTTAAGCGCCATTGGCCTTTACCATCGTAACCCGCTTGGCATGTTTTAATGACTAATGGCTTACCAAGTGTTTGAACCGCGAGTTCAAGATGCGCTTTTTCAGTAATTAATTGATATGGCGCGCATGCAACAGCGGTTTTATCTAGGAGCGCTTTTTCAAGCGCACGGTCGCCACCGGTTTTAATGGCTTGTTTGCCCGGATAAAACTTATTGCTATTACAACACTGTGTAAGTACATCATCTGGAATATGTTCAAACTCGGCCGTAATAGCATCAGCGTTTTCTATCGCCTGTTCGAGCGATGTTGGGTACACTTCGTTTGTAAGCGGATGTACAATCTTTTTGCTGCCTACATCATAAGCAACCACATTTAAATTAAGCGGTGCACCGGCTAAGCTCATCATTCGTGCTAGCTGCCCTGCCCCTAAAATTAAAATATTCATGATCACTCTGCAGGATTTGGGTTAGCTAAAACAGTCTCAGTTTGTTCTTTACGGAACGCTTCGATTTTTGCGAAGATTTCTGGATTTTGACATCCTAAAATTTGTGCCGCTAATAAACCTGCGTTTGCAGCACCGGGTTCACCAATAGCAAGAGTACCTACCGCAACACCTTTTGGCATTTGGCAAATAGATAACAGAGAGTCTACACCGTTTAGCGCTTTAGATTTAACGGGTACGCCTAAAACTGGCAGAGATGTAAACGCTGCCGCCATTCCCGGTAAGTGCGCCGCGCCACCTGCGCCTGCAATAATAACTTTAATACCGCGTTCTGCGGCTGAACTTGCGTAATCGGCAAGTAATTGAGGAGTGCGGTGGGCAGAAACCACTTTAGTTTCATACTCAATGCCAAATTTTTCTAGCATAAGGGCGGCGTGTTCCATGGTTGGCCAATCTGATTTAGAACCCATAATAATGCCAACAGTCATAAATACTCCTCAGTAATGTATTTTAAAAATAGCGGACTTATGTCCGGTTTTATGGCGGGTATTATATACTTAAATGCTGCACTAATGCGACCAGCAGGCAATAAAAAAGCCATGTTAAACATGGCTTTTTTTAAACAGCGAAACAATCAGCAATTAAGCTTCTTTACTCGCTAAATATTCTGAGTAGTTACCTCTAAAGTCGATAACTTTACCGTCTTTAATTTCCCAAATACGGGTGGCAACTGATGATACAAACTGACGGTCGTGTGACACAAACATCAAGGTACCTTCATACGCTTCAAGTGCTAAGTTAAGCGCTTCAATTGATTCCATATCCATGTGGTTGGTTGGCTCATCCATTAATAAGATATTTGGTTTATGCATCATGATTTTACCAAACAGCATACGACCTTGCTCACCACCAGATATTACTTTTACTGATTTTTTGATATCGTTTTGTGAAAACAACATACGACCCAAGAAACTACGAACAACTTGCTCATCGTCGCCCTCTTGTTGCCATTGCTCCATCCACTCAAACAAATTCATGTCTTTTTCAAACTCATCGGCATGATCTTGTGCATAGTAGCCAATGTTTGCATTTTCAGACCATTTAAACTCACCGCTTTTAGGCGCTAAACGTCCTGCTAAGGTGTTAAGCAATGTGGTTTTACCCACACCATTTTCACCGATAATAGCAATACGCTCGCCCACTTCAACTAAACCCTCAAGACCTGAGAATAAAGTTTCTTCAAAACCTTGCGATAAGCTGGTCATTTCAAGCGCGTTACGGAATAACTGCTTTTCTTGTTCAAAACGAATAAAAGGTGTTTGACGTGACGACGCTTTTACTTCGTCTAATTGAATTTTATCAATTCGTTTTGCACGTGAAGTGGCTTGCTTTGCCTTTGATGCGTTGGCAGAAAAACGCGATACAAACTGTTGAAGCTCTGCTATTTGGCTTTTCTTTTTGGCGTTTTCACTTAATAAACGTTCGCGTGCTTGAGTAGCTGCAAACATGTATTCATCGTAGTTACCCGGGTAAATACGTAGTTCACCGTAGTCAATATCGGCCATGTGCGTACATACCGAATTTAAAAAGTGACGGTCATGCGAGATGATGATCATGGTACAGTCACGTTGATTCAATACATCTTCAAGCCACTTAATTGTATAAATGTCCAAGTTATTGGTAGGCTCATCGAGCAGCATGATATCAGGGTCTGAAAACAAAACTTGAGCTAGAAGCACACGAAGTTTAAAACCTGGTGCAATTTCTGACATAGGTCCGTAGTGCTGCTCTGTAGCAATACCCACACCTAATAGTAACTCACCCGCTTTAGATTCAGCCGAGTAACCGTCCATTTCAGCAAATTCAGTTTCAAGATCGGCTACTTTCATGCCGTCTTCTTCACTCATTTCAGGTAGGCTATATATACGGTCACGTTCTTGTTTGATATCCCACAATTCTTTATGACCCATAATCACGGTATCAATAACAGAATATTCTTCGTAGGCGAATTGATCTTGGTTTAGTTTAGCAACGCGCTCATTTGGATCAGTACTTACGTTACCCGAAGATGGTTCTAATTCACCACTAAGGATTTTCATAAAGGTCGACTTACCACAACCATTAGCACCAATTAAACCATAACGGTTTGATTCGCCAAATTTAGCTGAGATATTTTCAAATAACGGTTTAGCACCAAATTGCATGGTGATGTTAGCTGTACTAATAATAGCGCTACCCTCCAAGGGAGACTGAAGTATTTAAATTGCGCGCAGTTTAAACCAAACCACCGTTTTTTTCTATGAAAGTTTATAGCACCAAACTCAAAGTAAACGGTGGCTGTTTATTAACTATAAAAGCAATTAAATAGCCAAAGTACTGGGCGAGTAAATGTGCTAAAAAGGTGAGTAAAACTCATTATTGTACTGTTGATGCAGTAAAAAAATGTTTAATAAAAAAACAACTAGCATAAAACCCTTTATAAATTATTTAATCGCGTTTACAGGCGACTTGGTCGCATTTTACTTTTATTAACAATTAATACGGCTATATTAACGTTTTTTATAGTATTAGAGTTTTAGCTCTACCCATGCCGATAGGTGCAACTATGAAAAAAATTCAACACTCCCTCTCCTGCATTTAAGCCTAATGTCTTATTCCAAAATTAAATGGCAGTTTATACGGCTACAAAATAAAAACAGCATTAACTTAAAATGAACAAGCTGCGTGTTTTGTGCTAATTGTCATTGATAATTTTTCACTTTTGATCCTTTTATTGCTTTGCTAGTCTGCACGACTTCGAATTTAGTAATTATAAAAACGTCTTTAATTTAGGCAAGGCACACACAATGAAAAGAAAATTAGTATCGCTAGCAATTGCGGGTATTTTAGCTGCTCCAAGTGTTTCAGCAGTAGAAGTGTTTAAGGATGAAAAAAATACAGTCGCAGTAGGCGGATATATTGATGCGCGAGTGATAAATACTCAAGGTCAAAACGAAATCGTCAATGGTGCCTCACGAATTAATTTTGATTTTAAACGCCAACTAAAAAACGGCTGGGAAGCAATGGCTTTAGTTGAATGGGGTGTCAACCCTGTTGGCAGTAGCGATATTGTATACAACAACCGTTTTGAATCTATTCAAGATGAGTTTTTATATAATCGTTTAGGTTATGCAGGACTTAAACACGATAAATACGGCCAAATTACGATTGGTAAACAATGGGGTGCGTGGTTTGATGTTGTGTATGCAACAAACTACAGCTATGTATGGGATGGTAATGCTGCCGGTGTTTACACTTATAACAAAGACGATGGTGCAGTAAATGGTACTGGTCGTGGTGATAAAACACTGCAATACCGTAATAGCTACAACGACTTTGACTTTAGTGTTCAAACTCAGTTAAAAAATAGCGCTTTTTATACTTGTGATGTAAGTAATATTACAGAATCACAATGCCAAGCAAATTTTGAGTCTGGGGATGCTGCTGCACAACAAGTTGAATTTAACTATACGTTTGGCGGTGCAGTAACCTATAACGTGACTGATAAGCTAAAACTGACCGCGGGTATTAACCGCGGCGAGTTTGAATTAACCTATGGCGACGGAACAACCCGCTCTGTTGACGATTTAATTTATGGTGCAGGTGTTATTTGGGGCAATATTGATGCGCCAGGCTTGTATGTAGCCGCTAATATAAACAAAAACGAAAACCACGATACAGATAACATAGGTCGTTTAATTAAAGATGCGATTGGTATTGAAACATTTGTGTCGTATCGCTTTGATAACGATTTTAGACCATTTATTGCCTATAACTTATTTGATGCAGGTGATGACTACGTAATTCAACCAAACTTTAATGCCGATCCTAACGATGTATTTAAGCGTCAGTTTGCAGTTATTGGTGTGCATTACTTAATTGACCAAGACACACAACTTTATGTAGAAGCACGTAAAGACTTTGGTGATTTTGAAAGTAATAATAAACAGCAGCAAGCGCTAATGGAGCAATCTGAAGATGACGGTATTGCTTTTGGTTTTAGATACGTTCTTTAATATAAGTTGAGCTTTCAAGCTTAAAAGCACAAAGCTAAACTTAAAGCCCTGCAAAATAGCAGGGCTTTTTTTCGATTTGTTTAGTTGAAGCTTGAGCTATTTTTTCTTAAATGCTTTTTTTAACGCACGCGTCCCCTCTGTTGGCCCTAGAATAAGCCATAAAAAAGCAACCCCTCCTGGGACTAAAACTGCTTTTAATATTGGCCCTAGCAAATAAGAATAAAAATAAATTAGTGGAATAAAAAGTACATAACCAATAACACGTTTGATAAACTTCATGTAACATCCTTATAAAAATGAGCGCGCTCACAATATTAATTGAGCGCGCTCAATTAATCAAATAATGATTTAGCCCTTTTATTTAACAAACAAGTAAAGCATTGAAATATAATGAGTAAAAAAGAAAAGACACGCGATAAAATTTTAGCTTCAGCATGGGAATTATTTTTGCTGCAAGGTTACGATCACACATCAACAAGAGAAATAGCGGTTGCAGCCAATGTTGCTGTAGGTACAGTGTTTAGTCATTTTGAAAATAAAATTGATTTATTGATGGCCGGTATGCAACAACAAATAGCCGTTATTATTAACCAAGCAAAGCAGTTAGATACGCAGCACTCCCCTCGCTTAAAGTTACGTCATTACGCTCATCCGCTTTATTCTTTTTATTGTGAAAATAGTGAATTTAGTAAGCTATTAATTAGCGACATCATTTGGAGAACGTCTTTTTTTAAAGCGCAGATGGATGAGTTTAAACAACTGCTTTTTAGTGAACAACCGAAGTTTGATGAAACAAAAGCAAGCGTAATGATGGACTGTTATTTTATGACCTTAATAGATGGGTTAAACGATCCCTTACCAAATGCTGAAAATATGCTTAGACAGTTAAGTAATAAAATAGCGCTTTTGTAATTAAGTCCTAAACGTATAGATCGGTGCTGATATAAATAAAGCACCGCCCACCTTTTTTGTTATTTAAATTCTTTATTTAACGATCCAGATAGCCAAACTCAATAAGCGTTATAAACCCACCACTCCACTTATGAGTAAATCGATAATTTATATTACGCCATTGCTAAGATTACATTTAAACACAATTTAGTATGATGTGTTCTTACATGTGTTACCTTACATCCACCAGCCATTTACACCATAAAATAATTTATAGCAAAACGGCTTAACTGTACATATATACAGTTAAGCCGTTTTGCTAGTACTACTTTTAATTAAAGTTTAACAATATTATTAATTAATAAATTCATCATAGGCCATTAAAGCCCCCGTAATACTCAATGCTGGATTATCATTATGCTTTGCATCAGGGTTTACTTTACTGCCCCACACTAACCAGTTACTAGTATGGCTTACTAAACTTTGCTCCAAGTTATTATACGCCTCAAGCATTAATTTATGCTCAGCCCCGCCAACAGTAAAATATAATAAGGCGGGTCTATAGTAGCTCTGTGTTTTAACTTGTAAAAAGGTATTAAGATGATTTACTACGGTCATATCGTCATACCAAGCCGCAGGGCTAAATGCAAAGTAACCATTAAATAGCATTGGTTTGGTGTGCAGCGTATATAAAGTAAAACTGCCCCCTGCCGAAAATCCCGTTAATATACGGTTTTCAGTTAACCTGTAGTTAGCCTCTAAATAAGTAAGTAGCTCTTGCTCTATAAAAGCTAAAAACAAATCAGCTTTACCAAAAATTTCTGACGAAGTTTCATGTTTAGGTCGAGGATTTGTATTAACGTCCTTCCTTGCATAAGGTGGTACAAGATCACGATTTCGGGTATCAGTAAAAAACTGATTAGGTATAGCAACTAAAATAGCCTCATTTAATATACTTTCAGGATTTAATGCTTTTAGCGCTTTATCCCAATTAGCTAAATTAAAATTACCATCTGTTTTTATAATAAGTGGATACGCTTTATTTTTATCAAAATCATCGGGGAACCTTATAAATACCTTACGAGACTCATTAAGCACTTTCGAATCTAAGGTTACATCAACAAAGTCTGAAACATTATTTTGATAATAACTACACCCAGTTATTGCAAACCAAAATACACTAACAGCAAACAATACATTTAAAATAATCGCTTTTTTAATTCTCATGCGCCATCCATTTTAGTTAATTGCTTATGCCAAATACCATTGTTTAATTGCTCGTTTAACACAAACCCAAGCTTAGTCAGTAAATTATAACTACGAACGTTATGTCCGTGAATTTCAGCATATAATTGCTCTATCTTTAATACACTCGGTATCTGGCTCATAAAACCGCGCAGCACTTCTTGCATTAAACCTTGCTGCCAATAAAAAGGATCGAGTTCGAAGCCCAAATAAGCACTTTTGGTTTGTTTACATATTTTATATAAGCCACATGTACCCAGTAGTTTGCCACTCATATTATGTTCAATAGCGAGTCGAATCACTTCACCTTCGTAATATCCGCTTATATCATCTTGAATTAATTGTTTAATATGGTCTTTGTTTAAAGGTGTTTTATAGTCATTAAACTCATACACTAACGGGTTATTTAAAATAGTTAATAACGCTGAGCCATGTTTGTGAGTAATTAAACGTAAGGTAACGCGAGGTAATTTTATAGTTTTAAACATGCTAATGCCGTACAGAGTAAACAAGTTCAACCACTGCAGCATTATAAATAACTACAGCGCTTTAAATAGAACTTTATAGAATGGCATTATTAACTTACCATACTGTTTAAACAAGCATTAATTGAGAGCAGCCATGAGCGACACCTTTAAAGTAATACAACCAACTACGACCGTTTACTGCCCAAAACGTGGTGAAGGTTGGACCCTTACCGGCATTACTAATATTAACGAGTTCACATCGGTTATGTTTGATGGTGTACGTTACACCTTACCAGCGAGAGAAATTGTAGAGCAGTTGTTGCCTAACCAATTAGCGCGTGAACAGCAAAATAGCTAAATTAAAGAAAATTTATCACTTAACCATATGTACACAGTTTTCTGGTAATGGGCTTAAGTTTTGATTTTCTGGGGTATTAGCAGCAACTTTAAAGCCTAGCTTTTTATAAGCCGATACTGCTGCTAGGTTGTTTTTATAAACAAACAATGAGCAATCATTAACATTTAAGTTTAATTGCCCATGTTTACATAATGCTTTAATTAGGGAGGCTGCAATTCCCTCCCCCCTTCGTATAGGGTTTACTATTAAACGCGCCAAATGACATTTGTTTTTTTGTTGATAATATTGCCCAAAAGCGAGTAATACGTTTTGTTGTCCAACCAATACAAAAGAAGTCGAGACATCAAGGTTTAAGTCTTCAATAAAAGTCTGCGCCGTAAATGGGTACCTAAAGTAAGGGCCAGCCCATTGAGTTATGTCATGTTGATCATTAAACCAACTCATTAGCTCGATAATATGCGTATTATTAAGTGGTTGTAATGTCATTCGCCTTGTTGATTCCTTCAAAACGCATCATCTTCGCTATACACATTTACGCCAAGCTCGTCTTCATCATCAAACACCACAAACGTAATGGGCTTACAGCATACTTGACAATCTTCTATGTATTGCTCATCAATATCAGCCACATCAATTAATACTTCTATGGTTTCGCCGCAGTAAGGACAACTGATTGACTTTTCAGTTAACTGGTTCATATTTCACCTGATATTTGTATGATTGTGTGATCTCACTTTAGTAAACAACCTTATATATGACAATGCTCGTAAAGTGACTTAATAATTCAAATTTAAACAGCGTTAGCTAAAATATTGTTTAACTTAATTAAATCAACTAAGCCATGTTGGTTCTGATTTAAAAAATAATCGCATTGCCAACGCTGAGTGACTTTAGCAGAATTACTAAATGCGCCAGTCCCTTTTAATGCCCTACTTTCGCTCCAAGGCGGAAATACTCTAAAAGCCGTTTTGCCTTTATGGTTTCTACCTGTGACGATGCCTTTTTTAACTAACAACTCAACTGGAAATAAAAAGAAACCTTTTTGTATATTTGCTACTTGGTTATTAATAGTGGTTAATCCATCACTTGAAACCGCTACTAATAAATAGTCAAACTCATTGGCAAATGGAATTGGTTTAGAATTACTCAAATCCGCTGGGCGTTTCCATAGTGCTAAAAAAGCGCCAGGTCTGTCGGGTGTAATTTTAGCTTTTCTGTAAATTATACGTTTTTGGTTTAAAGTAAATGCATAGCCATGGTATTGGGCATTTTGATTATGAGGTATCAACTCATCAGCGTTTGGTAGTTTATACCCTGAGGGAGCAAAGTTGTTTTGTAAAATGATTAATAATTCATCATGCAAATGATCATTCGTCATTAAACTTTTCATATCTCGCATCCGTTTTATATAAAGTGAGTTCAAACCCTTCAGCAACTTTGTAATGAAAGAGTTTTTAAAGTTAGCGGGTCTTACTATACAAGTATTTATACATAACTAAAGGTGAACATTTTTATGAAACACACATTAGCGCTAGCATTGACCTCTGTGGGGCTTTTGTTTAGCTCATTAACATACGCTAAAACCGAACAAGCTATTTTAGCCGGTGGCTGTTTTTGGTGTATGGAAAGTGACTTTGAAAAACTCGAAGGTGTAACCGATGTGATCTCAGGGTTTACTGGTGGTGAACTTAAAAATCCAACCTACAATGGTAATCACCAAGGCCACTACGAAGCTGTGCTGGTTACCTACAACACTAATGTATTAAGCTATCAAGATATTTTAAACCATTACTGGGTGAATATTGATCCTTTTGACGCAAAAGGTCAGTTTTGTGATAAAGGCCCAAGCTACCGTAGCGCAATTTTTGTAGCCAATGAGCAGCAACGAAAGCTAGCTCAAAAATCTAAACAAGCCGTTATGAATGAGTTTACTAACCAAACAGTGGTAACCCCTATTCTTGATGCTAAAACCTTTTACCCTATAAAGGGCGATGAAAGTTATCACCAAGATTATTACAAAAATAATCCTATTCGTTATAACACCTATCGCTGGCGTTGTGGCCGTGATAGTCGCCTAGAAGATATTTGGGGCGATAGAGTTACCCACTGAGTTTAAAAAACCAAAAGGCTGCAAAAAATGCAGCCTTTCTAATATTTAAGCAAAGTAATAGCAGACTAATTATTCATTCTATGCTCAAAGCTGCAAGCCCACTTAAACAATTCATTTTTTAAGACGGTTAAATAGGCTTCCTATCATGACGATTTATTTTTATAGGAAACACCTTAAACCAAAATGCCATTTCAAAAACAAAGCCCGCAATAATAAAAATAAATAAGCCAGTAGTGCTACCATAAGAATAACAGGCAATAGCAGCAATAATTAATGCAGCTAAAATCAACCATTTTATAAACACATTCATCTTTAATACCTTCAGTTCTGTTGATTTATCGTGGCAAATTCCATTTAGGTAATCAGATCCTATGCATCATGATTATTCCCCAAAAAAGTGTGTCTAGCGTAATTACTCGTTTATTGTTTGTCTATTAAAACGTATCGTAAAATGTTACGCATTGTTTCTACTGAGTTTTTATTTTAAAAAACGCGTTATTTGCAGAATCTTTAATTACTAATACCTCAAGTAAGTACACCTTCGCTCACAATAATTTATTAAATGTTCTAATACAAAGGTAAATTTTTTGTTGCCACAAAAGGGACTAATGAGTACTTTAATTAAATAATTAGTTTTATAACTTTAACTAATTATTAAGTACTAAATACAATTTCATGTCTTAAATTTATACAGGAGATTTACCTTGCTTGATATCATCGCGCTTTTTATAAAAGTAAATCATTACAAAACATTTAATGAAGCGTCAGTAAAGTTAAATATTCCTTTACCCACTTTACAAAGAAAAATAAAAAAACTTGAAGAAGACTTATCGTTAGCGTTGTTTTATCGTGAAAAAGGAAGTTTGCGATTAACAGAACCTGGAAAGAGTTTTTATAGCCACTGCCTAGCCCATGTAGAAGGTTTACAAACTACGCTGTGCAATTTTAAGAATTTCAGTGAAAATAAAGTGAGTAAAATTAAACTAATAGCGCCGCAAAACTTTATAAAGAGTGTGTACTTCTCAGGCGTTATAAATCAATTCACATTACTTTATCCAAATATTAAGATTCATATGATGCTATCGGATGAACGCCTTGATTTAAAAGCCACCGAGTTTGATTTAGCCATTAGAATTGGAAAACTAGATAGCTCTCAAAATATATGTAAAGTCATTAACCAAATGAGTTTTGTTTTAGCTTGTTCATCGAGTTTAATTGAGCAATATGGCATACCAAGTAATTTTGACGATTTAGCTAAACTACCCCACATATCGTGCTCGCCATTCGAAAACTGGTCCTTTAAAGCAAATAAAAATGAACAGGTAATTTTTAAACCTCAACCTAACTTTATTTCTAACGATATAGAAATGTGTGCCTTAGCTGCTATTGAAGGAAGAGGTGTATATTATGGCCCTAAATATTGTTTATTACCGCATATAAAAGACGAAAGCTTAGTTGAAGTATTAACTCAGTTCAAACCCATAAAGCGAGATGTAAACCTGATATGGCCTGATAAATTAATTCCAAAAAGCACACGCTATTTAATTGATTTTTTAGAGCACTCTCTCAAAGGAATCAAAATGTAGCTACCGCAGCATTAATAATTTAATTAATTTTTGTAATGTTTAAGCAACTAATATTTTTGAAAAATCAACTTTCATATAACACTCTATAAAAATAAAGCGAGTTCTTTAGAATCAAAATTGGTCCAAAATTAGATTATTTAATTAGGACCTCATTTAAATATAATTTTAAAGGATGTAACTTAATGAAAAAAATATTACCCCTATTGCTGTTGTCGCATACAAGTTTTGTAAGTGCTAATACAACTGCAATTTATCCAGATCAACTTAAAAATGAAAGCTTAGGTGCTGGAGTTTGCTCAGCTGATAATAGACTAATTACAAAGGCTGAAGCGCAAACCTACAGAAATGAACTTACTAACAAAATGGGTAAGTGGCAAATAACGGGATTAGCTAATGGCTGGGTTATTATGGGTTCTGGCTACGCAGGTGAAATAAAACAAGGGACTGCTGCAAATTCTTGGTGCTACCCTAACGATCCTATTAATGAGATCCCTACATTAAGTCCCGTAAAAGTATCGCCAGGCAGTCAAAGCCAAATTGAATGGGACTTAGTGAATCAAAAAGAGGGGTTTATAAAACCCCTTTCATACCTTGCCCATACAATGGGATTTGCGTGGGTTGGTGGAAATCGCTCTAGCTATGTGGGTGATGACATGGAGGTAACCAAAACGGGCTCAGGGTGGAAAATACAAGGTTACAATGGTGGCAGTTGTGATGGTTATCGATGTGATGAAAAGTCAGCTATTACCGTATCTAACTTTCAATATGTGATGGATAACGAGTCATATAAAATAACAGGTGATATTGTTGCTGCCGACAAAGAACTAATAAAAACGTTAACAGTCCCTGCAGTGAATGACACGTCAGCAGCTCAAATGTCAGTGGTTACAATTGAATACGATGCGGCAACCAACTGGTCTAAAACCAATGATTACAGTATTTCTGAGTCTGTAACATTATCTAATACATGGAGGTCTCCCTCTGTTACTGGCGGATCAGACACTTCGTTATCAGTCACAATCGCAGCGGAGCAAGCATGGGGAACAAGTAATGGCGGCTCAGAAGCTGAGCGAGTAGTTGTACAGGCAAGAACCAATGTACCAGCATACACACAGCTTAATGCAAAGGTCGATTTGTTTAAATCATCAATATCGTATCCTTATGCATTCGATGCTGATATTACCTACGATCTATCAATAAATGGCTTTATGCGTTGGGGAGGCAATGCTTTATTAAGCCACCCAGAAAACAGACCTAACGACACTGCTAATTTTGTAATTGGCCGTTGGGCAGGTCAAGATAAAAGCATTGAGTATCAATGGGAACACCGCTATATACCAGGTGAGAATAAAAAATGGGATTGGCCTTGGATGATACAACAAACAAGCTTATCAACAATGCAATACTATTTAAGCCATGTTTTAAGACCTAAAAAAACAACCCTAACAGGCCACTTTTATGCACAAAGCCAATTTGCGGGCAGTGTTTACTTTGGTGACGAAACCCCACTTGTCACTAACCAAAGAAGTAAGCGAAGTGTTTCATCTAGTGAGTACTCTAGTGCAGAAAAGTTAAAAAAAGAGTTTGAAGATGCGGGTTTTAAAAATGTCGTTGTTAATATTGAAATGATTGATTTATAAACACCTGTGGGCTCTCATAATGAGAGCCCTATTTCATAAATTTAAACAAAAATATTATTACTACTCACCTACTTTACTATTCCCTTTATTAAAATACATATACAGCTGAACCAACCTCGCCTTTAGTTTATTGAGAAATTATGCTTTGATGCATTAATAAAACTATTAATCGCATTAGTCTATTAAACATACACCAGCACAAAGTGATTATAAAAATAATAAGAGAACACAATGACAAAAAATACAAACAACAGCGTAGTAATACTCAGTGCGGTTCGTACCGCTATCGGCAGCTTTGGTGGCAGCCTCAAAGATTTTAGCCCAGCTGAGCTTGGCACTTTGTGCGCTAAAGAAGCCCTAAATCGGTCTAAACTATCTCCTAACCAAGTAGGTTCATGTGTGGTAGGCAAAGTTATTCATAACGGCCCTAAAGACGCATACCTTTCAAGAGTCATTGGTCTCGATGCTGGGTTGCCTATAAGCAGCCACGCTGTAACGCTTAATCGCTTATGTGGCTCTGGCCTTGAAGCCATTATTCAAGCGGCACAACAAATTCAATTAGGTGATGTAGATGCAGCCCTTGCTGGCGGAGCTGAAAGCATGAGTAGCTCTGCCTATACCCTCGAAAGTAACCGCTGGGGGCAAAAAATGGGCAATAGCACTATGGTCGATGAGCTCACCACGACCTTACAAGACCCATGGGATAATAACCCGATGGGAATAACTGCTGAAAACATCGCAGAAAAATATTCAATTAGCCGTCAGCAGCAAGACGAGTACACAGCAAACAGTCATCATAAAGCCGCAAAAGCGATTGCCTCGGGCCATTTTAAACAGCAAATCCTCCCAATAGAAATCAAGTCGCGAAAAGGGTCGTACCTTTTTGACACCGACGAACACGTTCGCGCCGATACCACAGCCGAAAAACTTGCCACTTTAAAGCCCTACTTTAAAAAAGATGGCACCGTTACCGCAGCAAGCTCATCCGGTATAAACGATGGTGCAGCCATGTTGGTTCTTATGTCAGAGCAAAAAGCCAATGAACAAGGCTTAAAACCGCTCGCTCGTTTAGTGGGTTATGCCAGAGCAGGCGTTGATCCTACTTTAATGGGTATCGGCCCTATTCCTGCAGTACAACAGGTATTTGAAAAAACCGGCTTAACCATTGACGATATGGATGTAATTGAGTCTAACGAGGCCTTTGCAGTACAAGCTCTGTGCGTTGCAAACGAGTTAAATTTCCCTGCCCATAAAGTAAACCCGAATGGCGGCGCCATTGCGTTAGGGCACCCTGTAGGCGCAACAGGTGCAATTTTATCAACTAAATGCTTGTACGAACTCAAACGAATTCAAGGCAAATATGGGCTAGTCACAATGTGTATTGGTGGCGGGCAAGGCATTGCAGCCATTTTTGAAGCGCTTTAACTTTAAGTTTGTAATAGCTATTTAAGGGCTTTATTCACAAGGAGAAATAACAGACGCTTTGCTTTTAGAGGAAACAAACAATGTGAAAGGCTATCTTCACAAAGGGAGCAAAGCGCTGCTACACCTTATTGCTTAATAACAAAAAGCTTTACCTCAAACGTGGGCAAAACTCTCGTCTACAAAACGTGTTTTAAAGTTAACTTTCTTACGCCTAATAAAACACCACCAAATGAGATTAAAAATAATATTGGTAAAAACAGTAATGTTTCGGTGTTTTCTATATTTATAGCTGGGCTGCCAATAACTGCCAGCGTATTAATTAACAGCAGTATCAAACTTGATTGCAAATAGCCCTTGTAACCAATAGCCCCAGCAAATAAAAGCATAATAAATGATCCTGATATCGCAGGCGTAAAAGGTGCGGCGGCTAGTAACATACAAACAAACGAAAATATCACAGCACACCCAATTATTACTTTAAACATAACAACCTCCATGATAAATGGCTTTAATCCACCAGCTATTTATAACTGTATTACTAAAAATCGTATTCCACTTAACAGGTATCAACTAATTTTTAGTTTATTAATAACCCCAATATAAAAACTATCTATTTCCAAACTGCCGTTCACAAGGCTCGCCATCTTTATCCCCGTCCATTTTGGTATTTGGGCAATGTTGAATAAAAAATAATGCCTCTGCATAGGAGGTCATTTGGCTACAATGTTGTCGGCCATCACAACGAAATGTTGGTGGTGTTTTAGTAATTGAGTTTGAACTCGCAGGCATAAATGACTCTAAGTTAGCATTAGTCACTACAGGTGTTTGCTTGGTATTTAAAAAACCGATTTTATACACACTAAAACCAATACTAAAAATAATACCAAGCGTTATAAGTTTCATTAACGGTGAGTTTTTACCTGAGGTTTTGCTTATTCTAACCGGCCTGGATGAAGTTTTTATGTGTGGTTGTGCGAGTACGCCCTCAATACGGCAATTTACAGCTTTAGTTTTACCGTTAGGCTCAGTCGCAACCTCAAAGTAGATAATGTCGCCCACTTTGGGTTTACGGCTCATATGTTTGAGCGATGAAATGTGTATAAAGGTATCGTGCAGCAGTGTAGTTGATTTAATAAAGCCAAAGCCTTTCTCGTCATTCCACGATTTTAATAATCCTTTGTTCATCCTTGAGTCGCCTACTTTATTATTTTTAATTTTACAGATAATATTTTTATATTCTGTAAAGAAAAACACAAATAACCTTTGTGTATGTTACTTATTTCAAAAAAAACGCTAAACAATCTATGCATACACAGCCACCACCATTAACCCCATTTTTTTATTTAATTATTAGTCACTTGTAAGCGCAAAGACTCGTAATGCTGATCCTGTACCACCGCGAATTTTAAGTGGCGGCACAATGGCAATAAACTCATAGATTTTTTCTTTTGCTAGCTCCTCAAGGAACAAGTTTTCTATTATATAAATGCCGTTATCTGCTAATAACATCATATGTACCGGAAAAACCTGAAATGAAGGATCTGTAGCAATGGGGGGGCGCTTTTCAAATGTTAGGGTGTCATTACCTACAACACTTGCGCCAGCCTTAATTAAAAATTGTGTACCACTTAAACCAACACCTGCGGCATTATCAGCAATGTATAGCTGTGGGTTATCACTGAAATATTGCCCCCATCCAGTTCTAATAAAAACGGTATCACCCTTTTTAATTTTTACCCCTTGTGATTTTGCTGTCATTTTTAAATGTGAAGCCGTTACATCAAAACCCGCTCCCAATGGGGTTTCGTCACCATTAATAAAGCGTGCCACATCAAGCAATACAGTTCGGTTACTCAATAAGCTAACAGGGTAATGATCAATAGCCAGCTCAGCCCCTACACCGCTGCGCCCTATTCCTTCGCGATCATTAGTCGCTTGCGCAGCATTTACTCCACCATACAATAAACCGTCTCGACCAATATGACCTAACGCATCAATAGTAGGACCTCCATGATGACCACTCCATTGCATTATTTCTGATGCGAATGAGAGTTGTCCGTTATCACCAAATGTACCCCGTGTATCGGCATGAGTTGCATTAAGTGTCATTGAGTATTTTGGGTTAACAGATGCTATGGGAGAGCTTTCATCCCAAACATGGGAGAGATCATAGGTTTTAGCGTGACTGACAAGAGTAATAAATTTTTCATTCTGCTCAGATTTACTTAACTCTTTGCTATTGGTTGCTAAACTCGAACAACTAATTAGCAAACACATAAACGACATCAACATTATCTGTTTCATAGTATTTCCTTATTTCTGACTGAGTAACGCTTAATCCTGTAAAAAAATAGCGACTAAAACTAAGCCGCTATATGCATTCAAACAATAAATACTGATCTATATTGTTTTCTATTTCGAGCGATGATTACTAATGCCCTGTTTCATAACTCATACGAGACATATTTGTCGTTTCATACGTTCCATCTTTATATAAAATTAAAGCAGATGCACTATAGCTTCTGTAAGCTCTTACATTCATATTGCACGATGTACCACCTGTGCAAGATGCATCGCCTTGCCAAATTACTTTGTTAATAGGTTTTGAAATATTCTGTAAATAGTACTTCCCTGTTGTTTCATTACCAAAACTAAAGTCTATGGTAAAACAATTAGATCTTCCGTTCATTGAGTTTCCACCTGAGCCATTAGGATATACATCGCATACTAGATCAGTTGCAAAAACAGAATTTGCTGTTAGCGCAGCACCAGAAATTAATAGCGCTTTTAATACATTTTTCATTTTCAATCCTTAAATTTGATTATTATTCGCTCAACTGAGCATTTAAAAATTAGCATATGAAATTAAAATGTAAACAAAAAGGGTACAAAATTTGATAAAATTAACCAATAGGCATTTTATAAATCACTTAAGCATTAAATTTAGGGGGTTTATACAGTACATTTTCCTCTCTAAAGTCGTAGCTAAAACTTGGTACTATTTAAGTAAATCTTTAAAAACTATTAAAAAGAAAAAATTGCTATCTATTTGTGTAGCTCACTTTTGTTTTAGCTATATAGTCATGCAGGCATCGTTTTTCTTTACCAAATATAAACATGGGGTTAATAAAGCCCACTATTAACTGACCTATTGCCGGAATTAAGCCCATAAGTTGCATTGGCAGCATACGTTTAAAATATATAGTTGCAAAACTAGCTTTAGTGCCATCTAAGTTTTCGATGCGAATTGACATAAAGTGTTTACCGATTGTTTGGCCATAAAAGTGAAGAAAATAACCATGCAAAGCAACGGTAAAAAACAGGCCATACAAAAAAGAACCAAACAGTGACATCAATGTCGGGTTTTTGAATAAATCAAAACCAATAAAGTATATGAGCACAATAATAGCTATCATGGCAAAAAAACCATCAATAAGCGCAGCGAGTAACCGTACTGATCTAGAAGCTTTTTCTCCTACCTGTTTTATGTGCTTACTTTGTAGAGATGGTTCAGTTTGTTTTTGACGAATTAATTCATCAATTTCTCTTGCTCTTTCTGGATACGATTCACGATCAATCAATTTAGCTGACGAGTAAAGGTCATCCAAAGAATAAGAAGAAAAATCAACTTTAAAATCCATGTGTATACTACTCCTTGCTGCATAATAGCTTTTAAAAACCGAATATTAGTTTGTCGAGAGACAGAAAAAACAAGCAAACCTTGGATAGTCCACTTTAACAACGGTATTATCACATATTAAGTGGCTCGTTTTGCACAAAGCGTATTTTTGCCTCTTTTGATGTGCTTAAAAAATACAGAAAACGCACAAATCCCGCCACACATAAAAGCAATTTTAAAGCTAGATAGAGACGAAAAACTAAATTGCTCAGAATACATGTACATCCCTAATAACTGTGCAAAGGTAGCCACACCTAAAATAATTAAAAATGGGCACACAACTAGCGTAAACCAAAACCAAATACGTTTAATACCTTTCATAATTAATACCTTCCATTAAAAATCCTTTTCCTTAATTTAACACAAAGATTAATTAGCTAGTGAGTCACCAGCATTTTAAAAGCAGCTTATAAGATTGCTGCATGTATTGATGTCTGAAGTCAAGATTTGACCCCATTTGGTTTTTTGTTGGCTAAAATAAGCGACGAAGGAGCAAAAGCCAACTGTTTTAAGTCCTTGTTTATTTTCTTGTTATGTTTACTCATCACCGTAGCACTTTATGTCAGATGGATTTGATTTAACGTAGAAACATGGGATAAATGATTCTTTATTTAAATCCGCACCATCTTTAGGTACTTCGAATTGGCGCTTAGCTAATTTAGCTTCCACTTTTTTAACATAGTTAGAAGGTGGCTGAAAATTAATATCGATATTTTTTATTGGGTTAGTTGCTTTTGAAAAGCGTAGATTTGATAATTTACCGTCTTTATCTACTTTAACTGCAAATATAACTCCGTAAATATTTACATTATCTCCACTCGAATTATTGGTACTTTGACAACCGAATAATGACACCAATATCGATAATATAAATAGCTTTTTAAACATACGCCGAATTTCCTTGTAAACATAACGCTTTGCTAAGCGGCAATAAAATAGTTGGCTAAAATTAGCGAGGAACGAGCAAAAGCCAACTGTTTTTTGTCCGTTTAAGCAACTTGTTAAGTTTCGTTTTCAGCATGCCATTTTTTTGCATGTTCTAATTCATTTTTCACCCATTCAGGAGTATATATTTCAAATTGCACATGGTTTGGGTTGCCTAGTGTAAAAGTTGGTTTTACTAATTTGGCTCCCATTTCCCCAGCTACATCAAAAAATGCTTGTGTGACTTTCTCCCAAGCAGATGCTGCTAGTGCAGTGATTTCATCGTCAGGAAATTGCTCCAATTTCCATTCTCGCTGCACACATGTATATTCGCCACCTCCATCTTCTTCGGTATATAAAATACCGAGGAAATCAACATCTTTAGCTGCGTAATTAATATACTTTTTAATTCCTATTTCGCTATCACTGAGCGGGTCAATAGGAAAACCTAAACCCAATTTCATACCTCTACCACGAGTAAATCCAACACCAGCCTTGCTTGCAGGCTTTAACATAGATTTATGTACAATTATGTCACGCTGTTTATAAAGGAAAGATATTAAAGGATCTTTGGATAATTCTGCCTTCTTAGCAGTGACCACTTTTTTAAGCCCTTTATCACCTTGAACTTCCATGGTGACCAATTGCATGATTTCTTTTAATGCTCTCAAAAAAGAGTTTAAAGACCACCTAAATTTATCAGCTTCATGGTAGTTTTCTTCCATTAATCGAATGAACCATGCAGCTTCATCAATTCTATCGAATGAGGATGATAAGGAATTGAATATTTCTTTATTTGGACAACTATCCACGTTCACCTACTTAGAAACTTAACAACTTTGTCTACGACATTTGTCGTTTTATAAACCGACAAATGTCCATATATTACATAGAATTTATCTTAGCCCTCAAATAAACACCTGTAAACAACTAGTTAACTTCGGCTCATACTTCATAAATGCACAAATATACCAAAATGGTAGAGATCAGTAATATTGGACAAAATGCCACAAACTGTATAAATATACAGTACCCATAAATATGCCATTTTCTGCTTACAAAGCACCCAACAATTTAGCAAGGTGGTTTTAATTTTTGCTGCTGTTTATTATGATGAGCGTATACCCTGCCTTTTTAAATCCATTAAGGTTTTTTCAGTCATTTTATTAAGGATTATCTCATGTCTAGCTATAACGAATCTCCAGAGCAAATTGCACAGGCCACTGAGGGCTTTGTGATGCAGCAAACCATGTTGCGTATTAAAGATCCAAAACCGTCACTGGCATTTTATGAAAACGTATTGGGCATGAAACTATTAGGAAAGTACGACTTTCCTGGTATGGAGTTTACTTTGTACTTTTTAGGCTATGAGCAAGATATGCCAAAAGGCGATGATAAACAAAAAACACAGTGGGTGTTTCGCCGCCCTGCGCTGATTGAGCTTACCCATAATTGGGGAACTGAAAACGACGACAGCTTTAGCGGTTATCACAGTGGTAATGAAGAACCAAAAGGCTTTGGCCATATTGGTATTAGCGTGCCCGATGTTTACGCTGCCTGTGAGCGCTTTGCTAAATACGATGTGGAGTTTGTAAAACAGCCAGATGGCGGCTCAATGAAAGGCCTTGCCTTTATTAAAGACCCTGATGGTTACTGGATTGAAATACTCTCGCCAGAGGGCATTGCTGACATTATTCAATCGCAATAAAAAACATTAAAAATAAAAAAGCCTGCAAGTGCAGGCTTTTTGTTTACAAGTACTGTGAAAAACTTGAATTTTTTAACGACGAAGTGCGTCTATACGTGCATCAAGCGGTGGGTGAGATGAAAACAACTCAGCCATGCCTTTACCACTTGCGATACCAAAGGCCATCATTGAGCCTTCTAATTGCGATGGGTGGTTTTGCTTTAATCGCTCAAGGGCTGAACGCATTTTGTCTGCGCCTACCAACTGAGCTGCACCGTTGTCGGCTGCAAACTCACGTTTGCGGCTGTAATGGGCAACCACTATGCTTGCCAGTACGCCAAATAATATTTGGAATAACATATCGAATAAGAAGTAAGTCCAGCTGCTGCCGCCCTCTTCTTCATCGCTATTTATAAAATTATCTACAATGCCCGCCAGCACTTTTGCGGCAAAAATAACAAAGGTATTAACCACGCCTTGAATAAGCGTTAGTGTTACCATGTCACCATTAGCCACGTGCGATACTTCGTGGGCAAGCACTGCCTCGGCTTGCTCTTGGGTCATGTTGTGTAATAAACCTGTGCTAACCGCCACCAGCGAGTTGTTTTTACTTGGGCCAGTTGCAAAGGCGTTCATTTCTGGGCTGTCGTAAATTGCTACTTCAGGCATTTTAATACCTGCTTTTTGAGCTTGTGCTGATACAGTTTGGACAAGCCAGTGCTCGGTTTCATTGCGCGGTTGAGTAATTACCTGTGCGCCCGTTGATTTTTTAGCAATCCACTTAGACATAAATAACGAAATAAACGAGCCACCAAAGCCAAATACAGAGGCTATAAGCAATATTCCGCCAAGGCTACGATGGCTCAAACCCAGCGCGCTCATTATTATTGAAAGCACTACACCTAATACCAACATAACTGCTAGGTTAGTTAATAAAAACAAAAATATACGTTTCATATTGTCCTCACAAAAATAGGTTTGATCACCGAACATAAAATTCAATTAGGTTAAAGCAATCATTACGCTTTGACACACTATGTCAAAGCGTTAGGGCTATTCTGTGACAAACTATGTCATAACGCAAGGGTTATTTGCAGGTTTATTAATAAATTTTTTGGGGAGTTTAAAAACTGAGTAAAGTGTGGCGTAACGCAATTATTTAATCTCGTTACGCCAATAAAAACAATTAGTTGCTGGTTATTCCGCTACTTGTAATGCAATTATTAATCGTTGCCATATCTGTAGGAAAACCGCGCTCTTTTGCGAGTAATTGTGCCACCTTGGTTATATCTGCATGGTTGTGTTGTTGAAGATACGTCCACTGGTGATGTGTACGATGCTCATTTATGTGCGCATCGTCGCTTATTAAGCCAAGTTTAGTAAATTCAGCCACTATTTCATCGGCTGCGATTAAGGTAGATGACGCTTTTACATTTTCGGCTCGTGCGTAGCTAATATGCGAATATAAGCTAACATCTGCGACGCGCAAGGTGTCGTCTTCTCCTGGGATTTGCTGGCCACCAAACAAGGCATTGTTTTGCGTGTTGGCATTTTTAAATGCGGGAACAAACTCGGCTACATAATCAATGGCTTTTTGACTACGTGCTTTTAATACCTGCTGATCCCACCCATTGTTTATGTAATTTAAATATTTAGCTGGCAACAGCGGCTGTGCACTTTGCTCGTTGGTATCGGCTAGGCCATCGTTAAACAAGGTAATTGAGTTGGTCATACCATGAATTTGATAATAGCCATTAGGGTACGGCGTTAGTTGTGCCATGCCCTCTGGCGTGCCACGGTTACCATAAATAATAATTTCTGGAATTTGCCCGCCAGCGCCTTGCCAATGCGTAATGTAAGAGGCTTTAAATTCGACCATACGTTTGGCCTCTACGCCTACCATGTCATCTACAATACCGGTTTGAAAGCCACAGGCATTAATAAGGTAGTCTACCTCTACGGTTTGCGTAGAGTCGCTTTGGTTGTTTTGGTATTCAATTTTCCAGGTTGGCGATTGGCTATTGGCTCTGGTTTGCTCAGCTTGGCTAACTTGCTTTACCTCTGTGCTGGTAAGTACATTAGCGTGTTCGTACTGGGCAAGCGCAAGTTGGGCGCTGGCCGATAACCTAAAAATATTCCACCCGTATTCTTGAGCAACAATTAGCGGGTATTTTACTTTGTTTAAGTTTAGGTGCTTAGCAACAGGGATCATCCACTCATCTAGTGTTTTAGGCTCTGCAACCTGCTCTTTTTTACTCAAGGTTATCATTTGCTCATGGCTATAAAGCTGATAGTAATTATCAGGCTCGCCAAGAACTTTATTATTATGATCTTGTTCAATTAAGTTTTTATATGCGTTAGTAAGCTTGTTTAACCTTGGCAGTAAATCATCCGGTGAATCATCATCACGCGTTGGCACAGCAAATACAGTTGGGCGTACATCTATGCTGTAAGGATATAGTCGTAAAATATCAATACATTGTTTAAGTAAATCTATACAGTCTTGATCTGGAATTTCACGGTATAAATTACCACCGGCGTGCAGATGACACATAGGAGGGCCGTCAATAAGTGACTTTTTTTTCTCAAATATAGTCGTTTTTATGCCCAATGCCGCAAGGCGAATCGCAATTGTTGCCCCTGCAATTCCCCCACCTAAAATACCTACACGGGTTTTAAGCAGAGCACTTTTTGGTAGATCTGATTCGGCCTTAACTTGCGTATTATAAGCGTAGTTCTTAATAAATGGGTGGGTCATGGTATTTGTTATTTCCTTAGTAACAATAGCACTGTGTAATTAGCGTTATATATGCATACAAGGTGTGTATTTCAAGGCGCTAAACATATTTATTAAACCGGTGTATTTAATATATAAACTGCTTTGTATATTTATAAAATTACAAAGCAGTATAGTTTAGGCATTTATAGCAAGTGCAGTAAGAAGGGTTTTATAAATTTGTAATTTAGGGGTTTGCTCGGTATAGGGGCTTATAGCAAGCAGCGGGAATGGTAAGCGTGTTTTTAGTGAATCTAGGTTTGCTTGGTATTCATCCATAGTGGCATCAACTTGGTTTGCAATCCACCCTACACAATTAATCCCTAAGCTTTGCATGTGTGCAGCAGTGAGTAAAGCATGATTTATACAGCCTAGTTTCATCCCCACCACTAATATTACGGGTAGTTGCTCTGCTTTTACCCAGTCGTATAAATATTCGTTGTTATTAATAGGTAATGCCCAGCCGCCCGCGCCTTCTGTTAACAGGTAATCGGCACCTTGCTGCTTAACATGTTGATAAGCCGTGCTGAGCTTTTCTACTGTTATGTTTAGTCCCGCTTGCTCTGCAGCAATGTGCGGAGCTATTGGCGGCGCAAATGCAAATGGGTTAATTATGTCGTATTTAGCACTGACTGTGGCACTTTCCATTAGCATTAGTGCATCTGCGTTTACGAGCTGCTCAAACGCCATTTCACACCCAGAGGCAATCGGCTTAAAACCTATTGCGCGCTTTTTATGTTGCGCGAGTAACTTTAACAGCAAACTGGTTACATGAGTTTTACCGGCGTCGGTATCGGTACCGGTAATAAAAAACTGGTTCATGGCATGGCCTTATTATTTTTACTGGGCTTTTTCTAATGATAACAATACCACATGGTAAGATACATGGGCTTTATTGTTTATAATCGGATAGGCATCACATACTTTTTGCAGCGCTGATTTGGTTAATAAACCACGACGACTTGTTGCATGATTTTGTGTGGTGGCACCAATGGCTTTAATCGATTTTATAGCCGCTAATGCACTGCTGTGCTGATCGGTATAGATGACTTTTTTTGATGCGTTGATCTTAAACCCGGCCTTTTCAACCGATTGGTTTATATTATTATGGCTTGCAAACTGATTAATATGATTATGTGAATCAAGCACTGCAAAGGCGGTTTTGATCTCGTTTAATGACCCTGCAACAACCGTACTAATATAGGCTTGCCCGCCTGGTTTTAATGCTTGGTAAAGCGAGTGCATTAAGGCTTCTAAATTAGCAGACCACTGCAGCGCAAAATTACTAAATAGCACGTCAATACTGTTAGCTTGCAGCGGTAAGTTATCCATGTCGGCGCACAGTTTTGGGGTGTTTAAATTACTGCTTTTTAGCATGTTAAAACTCAAATCTATGGCAACAACTTGGCCAAATAATGTCCTTAAAGCCTGAGTATTAACAAGCGGCCCTGCGCCTAGGTCAACACAGAGCTTATTAGGGTTTGCACTAATGAGTTTAAATAAATCATTTGCCGCTTGTTTTTGCACATTGGCATGCTGGCTGTAACTGTTTGCTGCCTTTGAAAAGTTATGCGCTGTTGTTTTTTTTAAAACCTGAGCAGCTAAACACACAGTTGTAGGGCTAAGTGGCTTAGTTTTAATTGCCTGCGGGCTTATCATGAAATGACCTTTTGTAAGCTACCAACGAGTTGTTTTATATCGTCATGGGTGTGGGCTGCACTTAAGGTAATACGCAAACGCGAGGTATTGTGTAAAACAGTTGGCGGGCGAATAGCCGTTAGCCAAATGCCCTGCTGCTTTAGTTGCTCACTGGCTTTTAACGTTTGCTCGGCGCAGCCTAAAACAATTGGCTGAATCGCGGTATTAGAATTCATTAACGCAATGTGCTGCTCTTTTGCTAGGCGTTTAAACAGCGCAATATTAGCGTTTAATTTAGCTCGCTTGTCGTTGGCGTCTCTTATGCTTTTAATACGCGCCAAAGTATGAGCGGCAATAAACGGTGACATAGCGGTTGAGTAGGTATAATCACGATTAAACTGCAGCATGTAATCTATAAAATGCTGCGAACCTAATACGCACGCCCCACTACTAGCAACCGCTTTACCAAAGGTGATCACTAAAATATCGGGCAAGGTGTCGGCTGCAATTAAGGCTTCACAACTGCCTAGCCCCGATTTTCCTAAAGCACCAAAACCATGGGCATCGTCTATCATTAGCCAGGCGTTATGCTGCTTTGCTAAGGTAAATAGCGCTTTAATTGGCGCGGTATCACCATCCATGGAGAACACACCCTCAGACACAATGAGCTTATTGCGCGCTTTTGATTTTTCTAGCCGTGAGCGTAAATGGTTTATATCGTTATGGTTAAAGCGTATTAACGCGGCGTTGGCGTGTAATGCGCCATCAATTAAACTGGCGTGATTGAGTTTATCTTGAAAAATCGCACTGTGTTGCGCTGTCGCTTTATCTTGAAACAAGGCTTTAATCACACTGCTATTTGCGCTAAAGCCCGAATTAAACAACATGCCTGCTTCATAACCCAAAGCACTACATAAAGCTTGCTCAAGCGCTTGCTGTGGTTGTTGATAACCCGTCACTAATGCTGAACTGTGGCTACCGAGTAATGGCGCGCTGGTTAATTCCACCGGCGAATCGCCAAACCCTAAATAATCGTTACTCGCAAAGTTAAGGTAGGTTTTATCATTAACCGTAATAGTGCGCGCTGTTGCGCTTTGTACTACATAGCGTTTACGCAATAGCTGCTGTGCTTTGCGTTCATCTAAATGGGTGTTTATAAATTCAAATGACATAAATGCTTTAACCTTCAACGCAATACTTTAAACCATTAGCATAGTACTGAGCACTTTACGCTTCGTAAAATAACTCTGCGGTTGCTTTATCAGCCACTTGCGATGACAAAGACGCAGCAACGGCTTCATCAGAATAGTCTTCGGCTGTTTCTGGGTTCATCCCGAGCTTTTTAATTAATTGCATGTCGGCATCGGCTTCTGGGTTTTCGGTAGTAAGAAGTTTATCACCATAAAATATAGAGTTAGCACCGGCAAAAAAGCACATTGACTGCATTTGTTCGTTCATTGCTGTGCGCCCTGCTGATAAACGTACGTAGCTATGGGGCATCATAATACGTGCTGTGGCAATGGTACGAATAAACTCAAACTGATCTAAGTCATCAACGTTTTCAAGCGGTGTCCCTTTTACCTTTACTAGCATATTAATTGGCACGCTTTCGGGCTGCTGGGGTAAATTAGCCAACTGCATTAATAAGCCATAGCGGTCGCTTGCTTGCTCACCCATACCGACAATACCGCCGGAGCAGACTTTCATACCAGCGTCTCGCACATTGCCTATAGTATCAAGGCGGTCTTGAAAGGTACGAGTTGATATAATTTGCTCATAGTATTCAGGTGAAGTGTCGAGGTTGTGGTTATAGAAATCAAGCCCTGCACTGCGCAGTGCATGGGCTTTTTCGTTATTTAACATGCCTAAAGTCATACAGGTTTCAAGGCCAAGGGCTTTTACTTCTTTTACCATTTGCGAAATGTATGGCATATCTCTGTCTTTTGGATCTGACCATGCAGCCCCCATACAAAAACGAGTGGCGCCTTTTTGTTTTGCTAACCGTGCTTGCTCTACCACTTTTTCCACTTCTATTAGGCGCTCGCGTTCTAAATCAGTTTTGTAATGACCCGATTGCGGGCAATATTTACAGTCTTCTGGGCAGGCACCGGTTTTAATAGATAACAACGTAGAAATTTGTACTTCGTTTGGATTAAAATTAGCGCGATGCACAGAGGCTGCTTTAAATAATAAATCGTTAAATGGCATTTCAAATAAGGCTTTCACCTCACTGTGGGTCCAATCGTGTCGAACTGTTGCAAGCTCCATAATACTCTCTTTTATTTTTTGCTCTTGGTGTTATTGGCTTAGAATACGTATTGCCGTACCATTGTCAACGAAGCTCACTTAGTTAAAGTTTACATATGAATAAAAAACAAACGATAGACCTCGATTTTGATCGTCAGCACATTTGGCACCCCTACACCTCAATGACACAACCTATTCCGGTTTACCCCGTTACACATGCAAGTCACAACCTTATTCACTTAGAAACGGGCGAACAACTCATTGACGGTATGGCCTCATGGTGGAGTGCTATTCACGGCTATAACCATCCGGTTTTAAATGAAACGATGCACGCCCAGATAGATAAAATGAGCCATGTAATGTTTGGTGGCATAACCCACCAGCCAGCAGTAGAGCTCTGTAAAAAGCTGGTAGCGATAACGCCAGAGGGATTAACAAAGGTGTTTTTAGCCGACAGTGGCTCAGTAAGTGTGGAAGTAGCTATAAAAATGGCGCTGCAATATTGGTTAAGCCAAGGGGTTACAACAAAACAAAAATTAATGACCCCGTTTAAAGGCTACCATGGCGATACGTTTGCAGCGATGAGTGTGTGCGATCCTATTAATTCTATGCATAGTTTGTACGCTGGTTTTTTGCCTGAGCATATTTTTGTGCCTGCCCCTATTAGCCAATTTAATAGTGCGTTTAATCAAGCTGAGGCCGATGAACTCGAAAGCTATTTTTTAAAGCACCACCAGCAAGTCGCCGCGTTTATTATTGAACCTATTGTGCAAAACGCCGGGGGGATGAATTTTTATCATCCTGAGTATTTAGCCTGTGTGCGTAAGCTCTGCACTCAATATAATGTGCTGCTTATTTGCGATGAAATTGCCACCGGATTTGGCCGCACCGGCAAATTGTTTGCTGTAGAGCATGCCAATATAGAGCCCGATATACTGTGTATAGGTAAAGCGCTGACTGGTGGCGCAATGACCCTTTCGGCAACCATAACTAGCGACAAAATAGCCACAGGAATCAGCGAAGGAGAAGCTGGGGTTTTGATGCACGGACCTACATTTATGGGAAATCCCCTTGCCTGCGCTGTTGCCTGCGCCAGTATTGATTTATTACTAAGCCAAAACTGGCAACACCGTATCAGCGAAATGAATACTCAATTACAGCAGCTGCATAAATGCCAAGCGCTCAGCGCCGTGGCGAATGTACGTACTTTAGGAGCTATTGGCGTAGTAGAGCTAACAGAAGAGGCTGGTAGCATTGATGTCGCTAAAATTCAGGCTTATTTTGTATCTCAAGGAGTATGGATACGCCCCTTTGGTAAGCTAATTTATCTAATGCCACCGTATATAAGTGACAAAAACAGTATTCGCGCTTTATGTGATGCTATTTATAACGCCATAAAAGGTAAACATTACGTATAGGTAGGTTAACTATTATTAAGGGTTACGTTAAAATTTATGCAAATAATTAGTTTGCTGCCTATTCGTCCCAAAACATTGGTATTTTTAGCCCTGACCTGTCATTTAGTGTGTTGATCTGAGTGATCTTTAGGGATATGATAATGCCTATCATTTACAATAACATTTATGGACTCACTTGCTATGAAAATATTACTTAAGCCTGCCAAGACATTAAGTGCAAGTTTTTTACTCGCCTCTGCGATTTTTGCACAACCGGCACTTGCTAATGGCCCTATTGGTGAGCATGTTAATCACCTTCAAGCTAATTTAAAAACTTACAATGAAGACGTTGAATGGATGATCTCTAAAGTCGATACCATGGTAAGCGATTACGAGAAAAAAGGCGCAAAAGCTGTCAATAGTGATGATTTGGTTGAGTACTGGGAGTCAGTTAAATTCCACAGCGCAATAGAAACTAATTACGTGCCTGTCTATGCCTCTATTTGGCAAGGTTTGTATGGCATAAAAATGGCTATCGATAATAAAAAACCAGCGCTAGAAGTACGCAAACAACAACAAGCAATGAATAATGCCCTATGGCAAGGATTAGGCGCAGTTAAACTGGCGGCTAAGTTTCAACAAAAAGGGTTATTAGATAGCGTTAAAGCAACAGCAACCAAAGAAATGACGCAAAGCGCGACTATCGACGAAATTAAACATAAATTAGACCGAGTGGTCGCTAAATATGCAGAACGTTTAAGCGATGAAGCCACCAACATAGTGCACGATACTTACCTACATTTATTTGAAGGTGTTGAAGGTACACTAATTGAACAAGACGCGAAGTTAGTAGAAGTTCTAGAAAAAGACTTTAACGTAACACTTCCACAAGCAATTTCTAATAATAAAAGTGTTGATGAAGTTCGTGATGTGGTTGTTGATATGCAAACCAAACTAAGCCGCGCTCAAACGCTGATTGAAAAAGCAGAAAAAGCACGTAAGGATGTATTTTAAGTGAAACGCAGAACCTTTATTCAAGGCTTAGCTGCGTTAGGGGTAGCGGGTGTTTTACCGCTATCGCTTTCACGCGCTTTTGCCGCTGATATTGCTATTGCAAACCCCGTGTCTGTTGATACATTGCCTAAATTAAAAGGTGCATTGACGCTTTATTTAGGCCGTGGTGAAGGTGGCTTATACGAAAACGTATTACAAGCCATTCAAAAAAAGAACCCAGATCTTGACCTTGTCATTCGTCGCGGCCCTACCGCAGCGCTTGCCAACACTATTGTTGCCGAAGCAAATGCAGGGGTAAAACGTGCCGACTTATTTTGGGCAGTCGACTCTGGGGCAATTGGTTTAGTTACCGATGCGGGCCTTGCCAAGCCCATGCCGAGTGATTTATCAGCGCAATTACAGCCACAATTTAGATACGATGAATGGGCACCTGTTACTGGCCGTATTCGTACTTTACCCTTTAATACCGATCGCTTAACCAAAGAGCAAATTCCAACGAGCATTATGGACATTGCCGACAGTGATTTAAGTATTGGTTGGGCGCCTGCTTATGCTTCTTTTCAATCGTTTATTACTGCTATGCGACTTTTAGAAGGTGATGATAAAACGGCTAAGTGGCTCAAAAAAGTTAAAAAACGTTCTAAAACCTACGCAGGTGAACTCGGTGTGGTAATGGGCGTTGAACGTGGTGAAGTAGACATTGGTTTTGCTAATCATTACTACACGCTGCGCTTAAAATCAGGTAAGCCAGATGCAAAACTTGATTTAGCCTTTACGCAAAATGATGCTGGCTGTTTAGTTAACGCTTCAGGTATTTTATCGTTATCTGAAGACCCACTGGCAATCAACTTTATGCGCTATTTACTTAGCATTGAAGTGCAAAGTTATTTAGCAAGCGAAGCCTATGAAATCCCTTTGGTTAATGGCATTACTCAACCCGATGGATTGCCTAAGTTAACCAGTATTTCGCCACCTAAAATTGATTTAACCCAGTTGGCTGATTTACGCCCAACTATAGATTTAATGCGCAGCAGCGGCGTTTTATAATGCGAATACCTACATCTTACCCAATGGCGCTGCTTGCAGCGCTAGTGACCCTGACTCCTATTTTTGTTTTAATTACGCTTGCCTCTGACGCAAGCTCTTTTTTTGATAGCCATAATTTAACTATTTTAGGCAATACCCTGTCGTTAATGGGATTAACTGTATTAGGTTCAATTTTAATTGGTGTGCCCTTGGCATTCATTAGCGCCTATGTGCAGTTACCGTTTAAAAAGTTTTGGCTGGTGGTGTTTGCAGCCCCGCTTGCTATTCCCAGTTACATTGGCGCTTTTACGCTTTATGCTGCATTTGGTCCCGGCGGTGAAATAAACAACTTACTTGGTTTTGAAACCCCTTCTATGTATGGCTTAACGGGAGCCGCCATTGTCATGACCTTGTATACTTTTCCGTTTGTTATGATGACTACCCGTTCGTCTTTACTTAGTTTAGATGCCAGTATGGTCAACGCTGCTCGCACACTGGGTATGTCGATGACGCAAAGCGTATTTAAAGTTATTTTACCCCGCGTAATAAATGGCATTGCTGCAGGGTCATTATTGGTTGCGCTGTATACCTTATCTGACTTTGGTACTCCCGCAATGATGCGCTTAGATACGTTTACCCGTGTTATTTATGTGGAATACAATGCTTTTGCCTTAAGCCGTGCGGCTATGTTGTCACTGCAACTGATGGTGATTGTTGGCTTTTTATTAATGATTGAATCACAGATAAAAACCGCCTCAGAGCGTCAAGGTCGTTCGCTTATTTTATTCCCTAAAAAATGGCAACTAGGCGCTATGTTTGCCACCTTTGCGCCTATTTTATTACTCGCTATTGGCCTACCTTTAGCAGTATTTACTTTGTGGTTAGTGCGTGATGGCTTTAGCTCGTTTGATTTTAGTATTGCCTGGCATTCAACTTACGCTTCAGCCATTGCCGCTATTGTTACGGTTATTGTTGCCATTCCGGTTGCCCATGCGGCTTTAAGTGGTAAGGCCGGTAAAGTAATGGAACGCGTTACTTACTTTGGTTTTGGTATTCCGGGTATTGTGATGGGCACAGCGCTTGTGTATGGCGGCTTACAACTACCCTTTTTATATCAAACGCTGGGCTTATTGATTATTGCTTATATGCTACGTTTTTTACCACTTGCGGTAGGTTCTGTGCGTACCAGCACCGAGCATCTTGACCCAAGCTTGGTAAAATCAGCGCGGGTCTTAGGCGCAAGCCCGCGCGAAGCCTTTACGCGTATTACTTTACCCCTGACTATGCGTGGTATTATTGCAGGTGGCGCCTTGGTCTTTTTAGAGTCAATGCGTGAATTAGAAGCCACACTTTTATTAGGCCCCACTGGCTTTGAAACGCTATCTACCTACTTATGGCGTGTTTACGAAGCCGGTTATTTTGGCCGTGCTGCTATTCCTGGCTTATTGTTGGTGGTGATTTCTGCGGGTGCTTTAGCTATTATGATGTCTGGCGAAAAACGCAACCAGTTTGAACATTAAGGATTTATAAAAAATGCTATCTGTAAGTCAGTTGTCTATAGATTATGGCAGTAATCGTGTTGTTAGCGATTTAAATTTCACCTTAGGTGAAAGCGAAATATTAATGCTTGTTGGTCCAACAGGTTGCGGAAAAAGTACTATTTTACAAGCGTTAGCGGGGCTTTTACCGATTAGCGAGGGTGAAATTAAAGTCGCTAAATGGACAGCGACACCAAAGCATACTGTGGCGCCTGAAAAACGCAGCGTAGGTATGGTGTTTCAAGACTTTGCGTTGTTCCCTCATTTAACAGTTGAACAAAACGTATGTTTTAAACTTAAAGACAGCAGCCCTGCCGATCACTGGCTAAAACTTCTTGGTTTAGATGCATTTAGGCATAAAAAACCAGCCACACTGTCAGGCGGGCAAAAGCAACGCGTAGCATTAGCGCGTACCCTTGCCCACCAACCTGACTTTGTCTTACTTGATGAGCCGTTATCTAACCTTGATGCTGCCTTAAAAGATATGTTGCGTTGGGATATACGCAACGCATTAAAAGAAGCTGGTGTACCGGCAATTTGGGTAACGCACGATCAAGAAGAAGCGCTTTCGGTGGGCGATCGTGTGGGTGTTTTAAAAGGCGGTAAAATACAACAAATTGACACCCCAGAGCAGTGTTTTAGTACCCCAAACAACCGCTTTGTGGCCCGCTTTTTAGGTGAAGCCAGCTTTATAAAAGGAACCCTAAATAACGGCCAAGCGCTTACCGATATTGGTAATATACCTGCAAACGGCGTTGATTGTGACACTGGTGAGGTAGAAGTTTTACTTCGTCCAGATGATGTATTATTAGTACAAAGCAGTATTGGTAATAATGGTGAAGTAATTTGGGTACGCTTTGAAGGCGGTAGCCGTTTATGCGCGGTTAAACTTGCATGCGAAACCGTGGTAACTAGCCGAGTAAGCCATGAGGTGGTTGTACACCCAGGTGACAAGGTACATGTTTCGCTCAGTACATCTCATCCCCTAGCGGCATTTAAAAGCTAGCGCGTAATAACACGAGTAGTTTTATGCAAAAGCCCTAATTTTGGGCTTTTCTTATAATTACCACTCAAACATGTAGGCCATTTTACTAATGGTTTTAAGCGGTATGTTATGGCTGTTGCGCTTGGCATATAAGTGCTGCATTGATTTGTCTTTTACTTCACCAACAATCACTTCTTTTACTTGATACCCTAAAGCTATCGCTGCTTGCGAATAGGCAATGAATTCCCACTTTTTAATGTTAGTGTTATCAACAATAACCAGTTCAATACCTTGTGCTAACGCGTTAATAAAACGTGCTAGGTTTAGGTTATGATATTGCGATAATTTAAACTTATCGAAATGATATTCACCCTGCTCGTTTACAAAGTAATCATCTGTTGAGCAAATAAAATAATTGCTTTCATCTGCGCCCGATAATTCGTCAGCGAGATTTTGCGCATAATATGACTTACCACTGCCTGGCAGTCCTCGTAAAATAAAAACTTGTTTCATAGCATCCATTTTTTATTAATGGTAAACGTAAATTTGGTTTGTTTACTAATAATGCCACAAATTGATGAATTTTCAGAGTAACAAATGGTAATAGTGGCCATTTAACACTAAAAACTGGTTAAAAAAACCGCGCATGACTAAAAACTTTTAAAGAGTTGCCCACAACAGTTTTTTTATTTTACTTTACTAGGTATTATACAAGGTTCAAGTGCAGTGACCTTACATACATAAATGCATGAGTAACGCACAATTAATTTATATAGTTAGGCAACTTATATCATTGGAGTGAAGATGAGCCATTTAGCGATTTCAGAGCTATTAAAAGGCAATGTTGCGGTAGACAGCCAAGTAACCATTAAAGGCTGGATCCGTACACGCCGCGATTCAAAAGCAGGAATATCATTTTTAGCCGTTCATGACGGTTCGTGTTTTGATCCTATTCAAGCGGTAGTTCCTAATTCACTGAATAATTATGATGAAGTTACAAGCTTAACAGCAGGCTGTTCTGTGTCGGTTACCGGTGTATTAGTACAATCAGCAGGACAAGGGCAATCTTTCGAAATTCAAGCTAACTCAGTGACTGTGTTAGGTTGGGTTGAAAATCCAGATACTTACCCAATGTCGGCTAAGCGCCACAGCATTGAGTATTTACGTGAGCACGCTCACCTTCGCCCGCGCACCAACATGATTGGCGCAGTAACGCGTGTACGTAACTGCTTAGCACAAGCGATTCATCGTTTTTATCATGAGCAAGGCTTTTACTGGATCAGTACACCAATCATCACAGCCAGTGACTGTGAAGGTGCGGGTGAAATGTTCCGCGTATCAACCCTTGATATGCAAAACCTGCCAATGACAGATAAAGGCGAGATTGATTACAGCGAAGACTTTTTTGGTAAAGAAGCATTCCTAACGGTATCTGGCCAGCTAAACGGTGAAACATATGCATCAGCTATGTCAAAAATTTACACCTTTGGTCCTACGTTCCGTGCAGAGAATTCAAATACATCTCGCCACTTAGCTGAATTTTGGATGGTAGAGCCAGAAGTTGCGTTTGCTGATTTAGAAGATATCGCAAAATTGGCTGAAAACATGCTTAAGTACGTGTTTAAAGCCGTACTTGAAGAACGCCGTGACGACATGGAGTTTTTTGCTCAACGTATCGAAAAAACAGCGATTAGCCGTTTAGAAGAATTTGTTGAAAAAGACTTCGCACAAGTTGATTACACAGACGCTGTAGAGATTCTAAAAGCGTGTGGCAAGAAATTTGAGTACGCTGTTGAATGGGGTGTAGATTTACAGTCTGAGCACGAGCGTTACCTAGCAGAAGAACACTTTAAAGCACCGGTTGTTATTAAAAACTACCCGCGCGATATTAAAGCATTTTACATGCGTCAAAACGAAGACGGCAAAACTGTTGCGGCTATGGACGTAGTAGCACCTGGCATTGGTGAGATCATTGGTGGTTCACAACGTGAAGAGCGTCTTGATGTATTAGATGCACGCCTTGACGAAATGGGCTTAAATAAAGAAGACTACAGCTGGTACCGCGACCTACGTAAATACGGTAGCGTGCCACACTCTGGCTTTGGTTTAGGGTTTGAGCGCTTAGTTGCTTATGTTACCGGTATGGGTAACGTACGTGATGTAATTGCATTCCCTCGTACTAAAGGCAGCGCAACGTACTAAGCCACGCTTTGTAACGTTAAATAAAAAAACCAACCTACGGGTTGGTTTTTTATTGTCTTTATCTAAATCTTTATAAATATCTTGCGTTTATAAAGCATATTTGAAATTAACCAAAAGCCAATAACATGTAATAAAGCAAAGGTGAACGATGCCAATTTAGCACTCATAACTAAAGCGAGTTGATCATACATCCAATCCCCCAAGTTTAGCTCGCCAATATTAACCAGTGAATAGCTCAGTACCCACACACCCGATAACACATAAATAAACAACGGATTCGAGCCATATACAATTAATGGATTAACAATACGTTCGGGTTTTACTATGTCGCAAAGCCACACAAAAAAGGCCAGTACAATACAGGCAATCCCTGAGGTGTAAATAACAAAAGTACTGGTCCAAAGCGATTTATTAATTGGCATAATCAGCGAGCCTAATTGCCCTAAAGCGATACCAACAACCCCAATGACCAACAAACGTTTAATACTTGTCCATTGACTGCTAGAGCTGGTAAGTAAGCGGGTAACCTCAAAGCCAAATAAAACACTTACTACACTAGGTAAGGTGCTCAAAAGCCCTTCTGGATCAAACGCTAATCCTTTACCTTGCCACAAATGCGATTCACCTAATACCGCTATATCAACCGTTCTAACTAGGTTATTCTCTAGTGTATGCGCATTATTAGGACCAACACTTAAAAGCAGTAACCAATATGCAATTAAAATAACAACCGATAAGCTGATCACCCCTCGCCTGTTGAGTAACAATACACAGATAGACGCTAAAATATAGGCAATGCCTATTCGCTGTAATACGCCCAGTATTCTTAAGTTTTCAATGCTCGTGGTAAAGGGATAAATATTTAACGCTAAGCCAATAGCAAAAATAATTGCTCCTCGTTTTATCAGCCGTAACACTTGGCTTGCATTAGCTGTGCTGTTGGTTTTTTTAAATGAAAAAAACATCGCAGAGCCAATAATAAACATGAAAAACGGAAAAATTACATCCGTTGGTGTACACCCATGCCAATCGGCATGAAGTAAAGGGGCATACACGTGGGACCACGAACCCGGTGTATTTACCAGTATCATTAATGCGATGGTTAACCCCCGCATAGCATCAAGCGCTTTATACCTTGTCATTTTGGCTCCTATTTAATAATTTGTATGACTACAAATGACAACGCTGTCACTTTGTTATAAAAAAAAGCCAAGCGCAAGTAATTTAGATAAGTAGCGTTATTGAATTAAAAAAGCCGCAGAATCAGTAATGAAACGGCGGCTTTAAATCAGAATATTTAACTTTATATAATGCTGTGATTATTTAACTTTATAAAGCCTGCTCAAGCTCGGGTAATACATCAAATAAATCAGCAACTAAACCGTAATCAGCCACTTGGAAAATAGGCGCATCTGGGTCTTTATTTATGGCCACAATAATTTTTGAGTCTTTCATGCCTGCTAAATGCTGAATGGCACCACTTATACCTACGGCAATATATAAATTAGGCGCAACAATTTTACCTGTTTGCCCTACTTGCATATCGTTAGGGACAAAGCCTGCGTCAACCGCTGCACGTGAAGCGCCAATTGCAGCCCCCAGCTTATCGGCAATACCATTAAGAAGTGCAAAGTTTTCACCATTTTGCATGCCTCGACCACCTGAAATAACCACATCAGCTGCAGTGAGCTCTGGGCGTTCAGATTCGGTTTGCTCAACACTAACAAAGCTACTTAACTGTGAATCAGAGACCGTATCTAAGGTTGTGACATTAGCTGGCGCTTGTTCGCCTTGTAAATCAAAGCTACTTGCACGCACTGTGATTACTTTTTTACTATCGAGTGATTTAACCGTTGCTATGGCATTTCCCGCATAGATTGGGCGTTTAAACGTGTCTGCGTCAATAACATCAATAATTTCTGAAATTTGTGCAACATCTAATAATGCGGCAACACGCGGCATAAAGTTTTTACCTGTCGTTGTGGCACTTGCCACGATATGGCTATACTCATCTGCAAGTGATAACACTAGATCTGTCATGCTTTCAGCAAGTTGATGTTCGTACACCGCGTTATCTGCAAGTAATACATTTGTAACACCCTCGATGCTCGCAAGTGACTCACTCATGGCACCTAAGTTTATGCCAGCTAACAATACATCGACATCAAAGCCTAATTTTTTAGCGGCGTTAATGGTTTTTGAGGTTTCTGGTTTTAAGGCACCGTTATCGTGCTCTGCAATTACAAGAGTTTTCATTTAAATCACCTTTGCCTCTGTTTTAAGTTTTTCTACAAGCTGTGCAACGTCTTCAACAATAATGCCGCCGCTGCGTTTTGCTGGTTCTTCTACACGAACGACTTCAATACGCGGTGTTAAATCGACACCTAACGAATCAGCCGCAATAACTTCTAGCGGTTTACGTTTAGCTTTCATAATATTAGGTAGCGACGCATAACGAGGCTCGTTTAAACGTAAATCGGTGGTGACTATTGCTGGTAAATTAAGTGCAACAGTTTGCAAACCGCCATCAACTTCGCGGGTTACATTCACTTTGCCATTTTCAATAACGACTTTTGAAGCAAATGTACCTTGGCCGCGATTAGTTAATGCAGCGAGCATTTGGCCTGTTTGATTATTATCAGAATCGATAGATTGCTTGCCTAAAATAACCAGCTCAGGAGATTCTTGCTCAACCACTTTCGCAAGTAACTTTGCAATATGGAGAGATTCTAGGTTTTGCTCGGTTTCAACATGAATCGCTTTATCAGCGCCAAGGGCAAGTGCTGTGCGTAATTGCTCTTGTGATGCTTTAGCGCCAATAGTCACAACAACCACTTCGCTTGCAGTACCTGCTTCTTTTAAACGAATCGCTTCTTCTACCGCAATTTCACAAAATGGGTTCATTGCCATTTTTACGTTTGTTAAATCAACACCGCTGTTATCAGGTTTAACGCGAGCTTTTACGTTGTAATCAATCACTCTTTTTATTGGTACGAGAACTTTCATAGGGACTCCATAATTATTTAAACCTATAAGCTAACGTATACGTCAACCTATTTATTTTATGAAATCAGACTACTTCCTGTTGACGTAAACGTCAACCTGAAATAACCTTAAACTATTCACAACCTGTAACGTTTAATTTGCATCACAAAATAACAGGTTGCTTAGCTTACTTTTTGCCTATAGGGCAAGAGTGAGTCCGTCATAGATAAAGAGGTTATTATGATTGAACGCGAAACCATGGAATTTGATGTTGTTGTTGTAGGGGCAGGCCCTGCTGGGCTTTCAACAGCAATTAAACTCGCGCAGCAAGCACAAGAAAAACAACAAGAGTGTATGATTTGTGTGGTTGAAAAAGGCTCTGAAGTGGGCGCGCATGTATTATCGGGTGCTGTTTTTGAAACCAAAGCATTGGATGAGCTACTGCCAAACTGGCAAGAATTGGGCGCGCCTGTTACGACTAAAGTCCAAAGCGATGAAATTTATTGGTTTAATAACGAACAAAAAGCAACCTCTATTCCTCATTTTGCAACCCCAAACACATTTCATAATAACGGTAACTACATTGTTTCGATGGGGAATGTATGTCGTTGGCTTGCTGAACAAGCAGAAAGCTTAGGCGTTGAAATTTTTCCAGGCTTTAGTGCTCATTCACTTATTATTGAAGATGATGTTGTTAAAGGCATTATCACCGGTGATATGGGGCTGGATAAAAACGGCGACGAAAAAGACGGTTACATGCCGGGTATGGAGTTACGTGCTAAATACACGGTATTTGCTGAGGGCTGTCGCGGCCATTTAGGTAAGCAACTGATCAATCAGTTTGCTTTAGACGATGAAAGCTCGCCACAGCATTACGGTTTAGGCTTTAAAGAAATTTGGCAAGTGGATGAATCTAAACACCAGCTTGGTAAAGTAGTTCACGGAACCGGTTGGCCATTGAGTGGCGATACTGGCGGTGGTGCTTTTATGTATCATAGCGAAAACAACCAAGTGGTGGTTGGTTTAATTGTTGATTTAAATTATTCAAATCCACATTTAAGCCCATTTGATGAGTTTCAGCGCTTAAAACACCACCCGGTATTTAAAAACACCCTCGAAGGGGGTGAGCGTATTGCTTATGGTGCGCGCGCCATTGCCAAAGGCGGTTTACACTCTTTGCCTAAAATGCATTTCCCGGGTGGCTTGTTAGTGGGCTGTGATGCAGGCACGCTTAATTTTGCAAAAATTAAAGGTAATCATACGGCTATGAAGTCAGGCATGATAGCCGCTGAGGTCATTTTTAATGCGCTACAAAACAATTTAGCTAACACGGATTTAACCCAGTACACTGCTGAGTTTAAAAAATCATGGGCGTATAAAGAGCTGTATCAATCTCGTAACTTTGGCCCTGCAATGCATACATTAGGTAAATTTGCAGGCGGTGCATACAACACCCTTGATCAAAACATATTTAAGGGTGCACTACCGTTTAGTTTTAAAGATAACGTACCCGATCACGCCACTTTAAAAGACGCTGATCAAGCTGAAAAGATTGCCTATCCGAAGCCTGATGGCAAACTCAGCTTTGATAAGCTTTCTTCGGTATTTTTATCAAACACTAATCATGAAGAATCACAGCCGTGTCATTTAAAACTCAAAGATGCATCAATTCCGATTAAGGTAAATTTAGTTAAATTTGATGAACCTGCACAGCGATACTGCCCTGCCGGCGTTTATGAAGTACAAGAAGTCGAAGGCGAGCAAGTCTTTGTGATCAATGCACAAAACTGTGTGCATTGTAAAACCTGTGATATTAAAGATCCGAGCCAAAATATCACCTGGGTCACCCCTGAAGGTGCTGGCGGTCCTAACTACCCCAATATGTAACAACCTTTCTAAAGAAATTATAAACTTATCCTAAATTGCAGGGGCTTCGGCCCCTTTTTTGCGCTATGCTGTTAAGTAATATGAATAAATGAGAGTGTGTTATGGCGTCGTCGAGTGTAATTTTTCGTTTTTTAGCAGAGCCTACCGATGTAAATTTTGGTGGTAAGGTGCATGGTGGTGTGGTCATGAAGTGGATTGACCAAGCAGGCTATGCCTGTGCTGCAGGTTGGAGCGGTCATTACTGCGTAACCGTATCGGTTGCGGGCGTTAAGTTTAGCCGTCCTATTTTGGTTGGCCAAATTGTTGAAGTGGAAGCCAAAATTGCACACACCGGTAAAACCAGTATGCAAATTTTCATACAAGTACGCTGTGGCGATCCTAAAACCCAAAACTTAGTTGAAACTAATCATTGTGTTATAAGTTTTGTTGCTATGGATGAGACTGGTTACCCTGTTGCCGTGCCTGAATTCACATCTGTTACTGACGAAGATAAAAAGCTAGAAAATTACGCTATTAAAATGAAACAAATAGCGATAGAAACAGAAAACTTACTTTATCAAGTTTAATTAAGTACCTTTTGCAGGTATGTATAAACTACAACAAGCTGTAAATTCTACAATTTTTATTTTTTTACAAATTAACAGTACGCTTAACAGCTGGATGTTTTGCGTACTTAAACCACCAAAAAAGTTCAATAAATACACTTTAAGAGCAAATATTAAACAAAAAAATTATTGGCATGTTCACTGCAATTAGTAAATCGACGTTTGATGAATCTATCGAACATTAGATTTTATTTTTTAAAGGAGCTATACAATGATTAAAACACTTTCTCTTTCTGCACTTGCTTTAGCAACACTGGGTTTTAATTCAGCAGCACAGGCTGATGTTACCGACATGGACTCTCCACGTATTTATACGGGTATTGGTTACGGCCAATATTCATTTCAGTTTGAAGATAGCGAAAACGACACCGATTTCGATGACGACGCGCAAATGTTAAAAGGTTATATCGGTACTCAATTTAATGAACATTTAAGCCTTGAACTTGCCTATCAAAATTTTGATGAAGTGAGTGACATAGACAGTAAAGCAGAAATTGATGGGGTATCACTGGCAGCGCGTTTTGCAGCGCCAATCACTGAAGATTTTTCTGTATATGCAAAAGGCGGTTGGTTTGAATGGGATGCTGATTTAACTCAAGAACTACCAGTGGGCAGCGTTAGCGTATCACAAGACGGTGGTGACGTATTTTATGGTGCAGGTATTGAATATGCTTTCACAACCAATATGCAAGTGCGTTTAGAGTATGAGCGTTACGAATTAGATGATGATATTGATCCAGAAATGGACGTTGCGTCAGTATCTTTCCAATATATGTTTTAATAACAACTCAATAGTTGCAATGTAAGGGTAAGGCTAGGTTTAGCCTTGCCCTTTTTTATTCCACATTTAAACCAATCAGTCTAAACTCTCTTTATGCTGATTATATTAAGCTAATGCCACCAATGGTAATTACAGGTAGAATACCCCCCTATTTTATTTGTTAGCGAGCATTATGAGCGATTATCAGATTTCGGCTATTGGCCATATTCAATCACCGTATAAACAAAAGTTTGCCATTCCTAGACAACCTCGATTAGTGCCAGAAGCAAAAGCTAAACTTATTTTTGCTCCAGATTTTAATCGTGAAGAATTTGTTCGTGGTTTAGATGAATTTAGCCATATTTGGCTATTATTTCGTTTTCATGAAACCGCAGATAAAGGCTATTCAGCAATGGTGCGCCCGCCGCGCCTTGGTGGCAATGAACGTAAAGGCGTTTTTGCCACACGCGCTACATTCAGACCTAACGCTATAGGGATGAGTGCTGTTAAGTTAGAGGGAATTGAATACAAAAATGGGCAGTTAGCGTTATTGCTCGCCGGTATTGATTTACTTGATGGTACACCTATTGTTGATATTAAGCCTTATTTGCCCTATTCAGACGCTTTACCTGATGCCAGTGCAGGCTTTGCCGACACGCGCCCAGAAACTCACATGAGTGTTGAATTTAGTGAGCAAGCTTTGGAATTTATAAATAAACAAAGCCACTATCCTGAGCTACAAGCGTTTATTAGTAATGTACTAAAACAAGACCCTCGCCCAGCGTATAAAAAGCAAAAACAAGGCATGCAAAGTTATGGTATGAATTTGTATGAATACAACATTACCTGGCAAGTGACTGACTCTCATCATCTGGTTTCTCATATAGAGCCCAGTTAAACTAACTTTAAAACCCTGCTATGGCTATAAAATGCGATAAAAAATCACTTAGCGCTTTAGTGTCAATGCATCCGCTGGTAAACTGAGCGCCTTAATTAAAAGAACATATTACTCTATTTCGGAAAAAACATGCGTACTAGTCAATATATACTCGCTACACTTAAAGAAACGCCATCAGATGCGGAAATTGTATCGCATCAATTAATGCTTAGAGCCGGAATGATCCGTCGCGTCGCTTCGGGTTTATACACTTGGCTACCCTCTGGTTTACGTGTGCTTAGAAAAGTAGAAAACATTGTACGCGAAGAAATGGATAAAGCAGGCGCAATTGAAATGCTCATGCCAGTAATTCAACCGGCTTACTTATGGGAAGAATCGGGCCGCTGGAGTGAGTTTGGTCCTGAGCTTATGCGCTTTACCGATCGTCACAATCGTGAATTTGCTATGGGTCCTACCCATGAAGAAGTGATCACCGATTTTGTCCGCAAAGAAATTAACAGCTACAAGCAACTGCCTATTACTTTGTACCAAGTACAAACTAAAGTACGTGACGAACGTCGTCCGCGCTTTGGTGTTATGCGTGCTCGTGAATTTACTATGAAAGATGCCTACTCATTCCATTTAACCGATGAATGTTTAGATGCAACTTATCAAGTTATGCACAAAGCCTACTGTAATATTTTTGAACGTTTAGGCCTTGATTTCCGCCCTGTTATTGCTGATACCGGCTCTATAGGCGGTAGTGTATCGCATGAGTTTCACGTACTTGCTGAATCTGGCGAAGACGCTATTGCCTTTAGTGATGCTAGTGACTACGCCGCTAATATTGAAAAAGCTGAAGCGCTAGCGCCAACTGAATCGCGCCCTGAAGCAAGCAAAGAGCTAAAAGCATTCCCAACGCCTGATGCTAAAACAATTAATGAGCTGAAAAAACACTATGGTGTAAAACCACATCGCGGTGTTAAAACACTGATTGTTTATGGCGCCCCTGATGAAGACGGAAAACGTGGCTTAGTTGCACTAGTACTGCGTGGCGATCACGAGCTTAATGAACTTAAAGCTGAAAAACACCCACTGGTTGCTGCACCATTAGAAATGGCAACCGAGGCAGATATTGTGGCTGCCATTGGCGCAAAACCGGGTTCTTTAGGCCCTGTTGGCTTAAACATGCCAATTATTGTTGATAGAACAGCGAATGTAATGGCTGATTTTGTAGCTGGTGCCAACAAAGACGATGAGCACTTTAGTGGTATTAACTGGGATCGCGACGTAACAGACTACGAAGTTGCTGATATCCGTAATATTGTTGAGGGCGATCCTAGCCCGTGTGGTCAAGGCACGTTGCAAATTAAGCGCGGTATTGAAGTTGGTCATATTTTCCAACTAGGTACTAAGTACTCAGAAGCAATGAAAGCAGGTGTATTAAGCGAATCGGGTAAAAACCAAACAATGACTATGGGGTGTTATGGTATTGGTGTATCGCGTGTTGTTGCTGCAGCTATTGAGCAAAATAACGACCAATACGGTATTACCTGGCCTAAAGCCATCGCCCCTTTCGATTTAGCAATTGTGCCAATGAATATGCATAAATCGCATCGTATCCCTGATATTGCTAATAATCTATATCAAGGTTTGAAAGATGCAGGTTTAGATGTGCTATTTGATGACCGTAAAGAGCGCCCTGGTGTTATGTTTAACGACATGGAATTACTCGGTGTACCTTACACGCTTGTAATTGGTGAGCGTAACCTTGATGAAAACAAGGTAGAACTTAAAAACCGCCGCACTGGTGAAAAGCTAATGATAGATATTGATAGCGCAATTGAAACAATCAAAAATCAATTTAATGCATAAGCTTAAAATTAATTAAAAAACCGCTGTATGATTTTTTCATACAGCGGTTTTTTATTAATTCCTGTAAGCCAAGCTAGATTTTTAAGTACTCATTTCAGCACTAAAACCTAATAATAATTAATAAAAAAGGTCGCTCTGCGACCTTTTTATACTTATGAATTATCTAAACAACACATCTTCACGGTTAAACCATTTCACACAAAATGCCAGTAGTGCCCCAGCGATGAGTGCTGTTGCTAGGAATATCAATCCCACCAGCGTGTAATCAACGGTGCCTTTAACAATTTCTTTAATCGCTAAGGCGACGTTAGTTACCGGAATAAACGCCGTTTTCGAGGTCAGTTCCATGTTAGGCATTATTGAAATAATAATCGGGAAAAACACGACCATACTTAATGGCGTCATGTAATTTTGCGCTTCTTTAAACGAGCGTGCATAGATTGATATTGCCAGAGCTAATGCAGAAAAGGTTGCAGCTATAGGCAATAATAAGACAAAAATCATTAGTAAGTCTGTGATAGCCAATGTACTAAAAGCGGCTTTGATAAATTCAAGATCAGCAAAAGCCAGCGCTAAGGCTATCCAACACCCCATACTAATAACGGTTATCGTGGTTGATGCAATTGACGTAGTGAGTAGAGTAATGAATTTACCCAATACTAGCTCGGTACGAGTAATAGGTGTAAGTAATAAAGTTTCTAAGGTACCTCGTTCTTTTTCACCGGCCCCTAAATCAATAGCCGGATACGTTGCGCCTACCAGTACTAACGGAATAAGTAGATAAGGTAAAAACCCACCCACTTTTTCACCTAGGTTTTCGCGCTTATCGGCAGTGTCTACTTTAACTACATTAACTGGCTTTAAAATAGCTTCTTGTGCGCTTTTATCTATACCAAAGCTCAATAATTTACTTTCTTGTAAAGTATCACTGTACTCTTTAGCAAGCTCTTTGACACGCTCAAATAAAAAGTTAATTGATTTTGAATCATTGAATACAACTTGCCATTCGCTTTGCTGTTGCTCATTTAATGTTTGCACTGCATCGCTTGGCAGGTATATTCCCATGTCGATATCGCCAGCGTTTACACCTGCTTTTAGCTCCTCAACACTGTTGAAAGTTTTATCACCTTTATATAACTCAAAGCTTTTGTGATAAAACACTTTATCAGTAAATTCTGGTGCATAGTCGCCATTGATAATCACATAGGTATTTACTTTTTGTTCAGCATCAAGCGCAGCTTGCGAGGATATAAACGCAACCACAGCAAATAACAACGGGAAAACTACAATAGGAAATACCACCACGAACAATAAGGTTTTTTTATCGCGTAGTAGCTCGGTTAATTCCTTTTTAAATACTTCAAACATCATGTTTCTCCGTTAATATGTTCATAAACGCTTGATTTAATTCTTCACTGTTGCCTGCCTGTTTAAATTCAGCAAGCGTGCCATCAAAACAACTAACGCCTTCATTAATCACCGCAACGCGGTCACATAAAAGCGCAACTTCATCCAAATGATGCGTAGAAAAAATAACGGGAGTACCTTGTGCTTTTAAGCCTTTAATAAAGTTGATCACCGTTTGGGTGGTCATAATATCGAGGCCGGTAGTTGGCTCATCGAGAATAACAACGTCAGGGTGATGTACCACAGCACGCGCAATGTTGGCTTTTTGCTTCATGCCGGTTGATAGGTTCTCAGCGCGTTTATCAATAAATTTATGCATATCAAGTAAGGTAAATAACTCTTCACAGCGTGCCTTAATAGCCGGCTTGCTCATGCCGTGCAGTTTTGCAAAGTACTCTATGTTTTCTTTTACCGTTAAACGACCATATAAACCAGTAGAGCCGGATAAAAAACCGATAGATTTACGCCCAATGAGTGGCTTTTTAATTATGTCATTTCCTGCAATAGTAATACTGCCATCATCTGGTTTTAAAGCGGTAGAGATCATTCTTAATGTTGTGGTTTTGCCTGCACCATTAGGCCCTAACAGCCCTAATACTTCGCCTTTTGCACAGCTAAAGCTGACATTTTTAACCGAGTGAAAATAATCTTTATCTTCACGGGGGTCTATATCATCTATTTTATTTTTTTTATGATCTTTAGTGAGCTTAAATTTCTTTTTAAGCGCGGTAACTTCTATCATTTTCGTGTCCTTCGTTTCGGTCTAAAATAGTCCGTGTTATCGTAAAATGATGGATTGTTATTCTCATCACACCAACCAGGAACACCTAATAAAGGTAAAGGTGAAAGCTGTTTGTTATCGGCTAAACAATCATCAGTTTTAATCATCTCATAAAGACGCTGATCTAGGTACTGGTATTGCGTTACTAAATCTTTACAAAATATTTCATCCGGTACATTTACAAATAAGGCTTTGCCAGTTAGTCCAATATAAGGTTTGGTTAACATTTCATAATTGGCATGGCCAAACATGAAAGGTGCAATGGTTTTACCCCACTGCTCTCTATGTTCGATGAAGGCTGTTTTCCATTGATGATCTCTTAACCACTCTTTCCACTGTGATTCGCTAATAGCTAAAACCACACCGCATTCGTCAAACAAGGTCAGTGCGTTACGGTGTTTACTTCGTTGTTTTAACCCATGCAACGCTATTTCATCAACATGACGCTGATTAATAAGGGCTTTTGTTTTTGGAAATAAGCACCAAATAAAACCACCAAACAGATCATGCCAGTTTTGTTGTCGGGTGGGCACGTCCCCTGTTTCAAAAATGACTTGTTCATAATAGCGCTCAGCAAAATCAACCTTGGCATCATCGACAAAACGAATTGGCAGATTATTAGCATTGATGGCGTTTAAATACGGGGTAAAGTACGCAGGCTCAGGCCAGTCTGTTTGCTGATCTATTTTAAACAGCTGACGAAGGTGCTCAAATGCACCTCCATTTATACTCGTTACTTGAAATTGTTCTGGGGGAGTAAAACGCTTCATTGTTACCTTTACTGTACATTTTTATCAGCAACAGTTTACCGCAAAAACTGGTTCTAATTAACAGAAGTTCATATACTAACGCCACTTAGAACAAAAAAAGAGCCAATATGAAACGTTATTTTTCTTTGACCCTAATAACAACGGCAATTTTAGCCGGTTGTGCAACAACAAGTATCACATCTGATGATGTCGCTAAAGGCTACAACAGCATTCAAGCGGATGAAATTGCTAAGCATGTAAAAGTGTTAGCTTCTGATGAATTTGGTGGACGTGCTCCTTCATCTGAAGGTGAAAAGCTTACGCTTGATTACTTAACAAAAGAATTTACTGCTTTAGGCTTTGAGCCGGGTAATGGCGACAGCTTTTTCCAAGAAGTGCCGCTTGTATCGTTAGAAGCAGACTCTGATATGGTGCTTAATATTGGCGGTAAAGACTACCAATACAAAAAAGACATGGTTATGGGTAGTAGCCGTATTAGTGCGCAAGAAGGAATTGAAAACTCGGAGCTTGTATTTGTGGGCTACGGTGTTAACGCACCTGAATATAACTGGAATGATTACGAAGGCCTAGATGTTAAAGGTAAAACCGTTGTTATGCTGGTAAACGATCCGGGTTTTGCAACTAAAGATCCTGCTTTATTCACCGGCGATGCAATGACCTATTACGGGCGTTGGACTTACAAATACGAAGAAGCAAGCCGTCAAGGTGCTGCAGGCGCTATTATTATTCATGAAACTGCTCCAGCGTCTTACCCTTGGTCTGTGGTTGAGAACTCATGGAGTGGCGAGCAATTTGGTTTCGTAAAAGAAAACAATAATATGGACCGTGTTGCTGTTGAAGGTTGGGTTACTGTTGATGTAGCAAAAGAGCTTTTTTCTAAAGCAGGCCTTGATTTTGAAACCGCCAAAGCAAACGCTGCCAAAGGTGCTTACCATGTTGATATGGGCGATTTAACAGCCACTGTAAATGTAAAAAACACCATCAAAAAATCGGTATCTTATAACTTTATTGCCACTCTTCCTGGTAGTAAAACACCCGATGAGCATATTATTTACTCTGCGCATTGGGATCATTTAGGAACGGATAAAAACCGTAAAGGCGATCAAATTTATAACGGCGCACACGATAACGCAACAGGTACAGCCGGTATGATAGAAGTTGCCGAAGCCTTTACCAAACTAGGTAAACGCCCTGACCGTTCAATGACCTTTTTAGCGGTAACCGCTGAAGAGCAAGGTTTATTAGGCTCGAAATATTATGCTGCGAATCCAGTTATTCCAGCTAATAAAACCGTTGCAAATATTAATATGGACAGCTTAAACCTATTAGGTAAAGTAAAAGATATTAGTGTGGTGGGTATTGGTAAATCACAAATGGATGAGCTATTAGCAACTGCGGCCAAAGAGCAAGGCAGAACAGTATCGGGCGACCCTAAACCATCTTCAGGTGGCTACTACCGCTCAGATCACTTTGCCTTTGCTAATATGGGTGTTCCTGCCATGTATGCCGGTGGCGGTACACAAGCGTTTGACGATGAAACTGCAAATTACCGTAAGCGTATGAGCTTAGTACTGCGTGGTTGTTACCATCAACCTTGTGATAGATACCGCGATGAGTGGGATTTATCAGGTGCGGTTCAAGATTTACAATTATTTTATAAAGTAGGTTTTGATATTTCACAACAAACTCAGTGGCCTACGTGGAATGAAAACTCAGAGTTTCAACGTAAAAAGTAACTACTGCGACAACACGTAAATGATATTGATTATCATTTAATAAAATAGTACAGTGCGATCTCATTCTTTAATTAGGTCGTACTGTATGTTTTTAACATCCCATTTAGGAGTTATTTCGCCAGCTGCAAAACGTGTTTTTCATCAAAATAAACGCCTAATTTTACCTCTGTTAATTTTAGTCTGTTTAGCCCTGCCCAGCTTACGCACCATAACAATTACTGCACTCAGTGATGCTTTTTTTCAAGTCAGTGTATTTGTTGCTGCGACCTTATTTATTTACTATTACGCGATTGATCATTTACCACAGCTAGAACTTCGTTACCTAAATGCTAAGTCACCGGTATTAGAGGTAAGCTTTGCTGCTTTTTTAGGCATGTTACCAGGCTGTGGTGGCGCGATTATTGTGGTGACTCAATTTACAAAAGGCCAAGCTAGCTTTGGCGCAATTGTTGCTGTATTAACGGCCACTATGGGTGATGCCGCGTTTTTATTGTTAGCGACTCGCCCTACCGAGGGTTTAACCATCATGGCAATAGGGTTTGTGGTTGGCTCAGTAACGGGTTTAATCGTCAACACACTTCATAAAACAGGCTACTTATGCCCAACTGATCAAAAGCACACACCACAGGTTACCCTTTTACCGACGAAAATAATTACGCTCAGTAAGCCTATTTGGTACATCGCTATTATTCCGGGGTTACTCATTGCCTTTTTACTCGCTTTTAATATTGATTTGAGCCAATTTGGGCAGTACACCACATTCACTGTTACTCATTTTGGCGCATTAATGGCGTTGTTTGTCGTATTTATGTGGGCGTTATCTTCAAAAGGTGAAAGCTATAAAGAAGTAACCTCAGAAGATGATATATGCAGTCCACCTTCAAAACTCACAAAAGTACTGCAAGATACTCATTTTGTAACCGCGTGGGTGGTTGCCTCCTTTATATTATTTGAACTACTGGTTACCGTGTTTGGCCTTGACTTAAAAACATGGTTTTTAAATTATGCTTATATGGCCCCGCTCATAGCGGTTTTAATTGGTTTTTTACCTGGCTGTGGCCCGCAAATAATTGTTACCACTTTATATATTCAAGGGGTTATTCCGTTTAGCGCATTAGCGGCCAATGCCATTTCCAACGATGGCGATGCGCTTTTCCCAGCCATTGCCATGACACCCAAAGCGGCTATTATTGCCACGCTATATACCGCTATTCCCGCGTTATTAGTTGGTTATGGACTGTATTTTCTGAGCTAAATCAGTCTAGCTTTTATTTATTAAGTTATAAAAAAACCAGCTAGTTGCTGGTTTTTTAATTTATAAATGAATATGAGGAGTTAGCGCATTGCCATCATCATTTTAGCTGGCTGCTCTAAGTATTCTTTCCATAAATTATTAAAGCGCGCGATAGTGCCGCCATCAATTACACGGTGATCCCCTGACCAACTTACTTGCATAATTGCACGCGATACCACTTGCCCTTGCTCGTCAAAGCGCGGAAGGTGTTGTAATTTACCTAAGGCAACAATCGCCACTTCTGGCTTATTAATAATTGGCGTAGCTATAGTGCCACCAATCGCACCAATATTAGAAATACTAATAGTACCGCCTTTTAAATCATCTGGTGCTACGCGGCCTTCTCGAGCTGAGTCAGTTAATTGCGTTAAATTATTAGCCACCTCTACAATACTTTTAGTTTGGCAGGCTTTAATATTTGGTACTAATAAGCCCACTTTAGAGTCCACTGCAACCCCGATATTGTGATCATCGTAGTAGGTAATTTCACTGCAATCATCGTTTACTTTTGAGTTAAGTACCGGGAATTCAGTCATTGCCAACGATAACGCCTTAATAAAAAACGGCATCATCGTAAGTTTAACGCCCTGTGCTTTATATTGCTCTTTAAGATCAGTTCGAAGTGCAATTAAATCAGTTAAGTCAATTTCATCACTGTAGGTAAAATGTGGAATAGTAGAAACCGACGCCACCATTTGTTTTGCCATGGCCGCTTTAATGCCTTTAATCGCTTCTGTTCGCGTTCCACCTGTGCTCGCTGCATGTTCAGTACTGCTGGTTTTTTTACTCTCAGTAGTCTGTGGTTTGTTAAGCTCAGAAGTATCCATACCAGATGGCACTTCATTTTTTATAAACGCTTCAATATCTTGTTTATAAATACGACCATTTTTACCACTGCCTGGTACGCAAGTTAAATCTACATCAAGCTCTCGCGCTTTACGTCTAACCGCAGGTGAGGCAACTGCTTTTTCGTTAACAATCGCAGTTTGTGGTTGTGGTTGAGTTTGTTTAACCGGTGCATCGGTAGTTGCATTGCTTTGTGCTTTTACAACTGCTTGGTTAACATCAACGTCTTCTTTTGCGACTTGCCCTGCAACCGTCATTTGAAATAATGGGCTATGCACCTTTGCAATTTCACCTTTTTGATAATACAGCTTTTGCACTGTACCGGTGTATTTAGCCGGTATTTGTACTAATGCTTTATCGGTCATTACATCACAAACGGCTTGGTCTTCTTCTATTTCATCGCCCTCTGCCACTAACCATTCAACAATTTCACACTCAACAATACCTTCACCAATGTCGGGTAAAATAAAGTCTTCTAAGTGTTCACGAGTACTTGTTGGTGAAGAAGCTGTTTGAGTCTCTTCACTAGGCGCTTCACCGGCAACTTCCATTGCAAATAACGGCGCATGTACTTTAGCAATATCGCCTTTTTTACAATGCAGCTTAGTGATCACCCCATCGTGTACCGCTGGAATTTGCACTAAGGCTTTATCTGTCATCACATCACAAATAGGCTGATCTTCTTTTACAGTGTCGCCTTCTTGTACCAGCCATTCGACTACTTCGCATTCAACTATGCCTTCACCAATGTCGGGTAATATAAAATCTTTAGCCATGGAAACCCCTAAAAGTTCACTGATTGTTTAATTGCGGCCATTACTTTTAATGCATCTGGAACATATTCTTTTTCGAGCGCCAGCGGGTATGGCGTATCTAAACCACACACACGTAAAATAGGCGACTCTAAATGCAGAAAACACTCTTGAGCGATGGTTGCGGCTATTTCTGCGCCAAAACCGTTAGTAATAGGTGCTTCATGACTAACAATAAGACGGCCTGTTTTAGTCACTGATTTAGCAATCGTTTCAACATCCCATGGTAAAATACTGCGAAGGTCAATCACTTCACAGCTAATGCCCTGTTCACTGGCTTGCTTTGCCGCTGCTTCTATAATTTCCATTTGTGCACCCCACGCTAATAAAGTAACGTCAGTACCCTCTTGAACCACTTCAGCTTTACCAAGTTCAATGCTGTAATCTTCTTCAGGCACTTCACCAGTTGAAGCGCGGTATAAACGTTTGGGCTCAAAAAATAGCACTGGGTTGTCGTCTTTAATACAGGCACGCAGTAAGCCTTTAGCTTGGTACGGGTTACGCGGCACGACAATTTTTAACCCTGGCGTATGAGCAAAATATGCTTCTGGCGATTGCGAGTGATACAAACCACCAGCAATCCCGCCGCCATAAGGTGTGCGTATTGTTAGATTACCTACGTTGAATTCATTACCGCTACGGTAGCGAAACTTAGCCGATTCATTCACAATTTGATCAAACGCAGGAAAGATGTAATCAGCAAATTGAATCTCAGCAAGCGCGGGGGCACCAAAGGCTGCCAAACCATTTGCAAAGCCTAAAATACCTTGCTCTGTGAGCGGGGTATTGAATACGCGATGCTTACCGTACTTTTCTTGTAACCCTGATGTTGCTCTAAAAACACCGCCAAAATAACCCACGTCTTCACCAAAAATACACGCTTGAGGATGTTCATTCATGGTGATATCTAAAGCAGAATTAATTGCATGTAGCATGTTCATTTTAGCCATTACTTAATTCTCCCTGCTGTTGTTGGGTAGGCGTCTGGATGTGCTTTTATATGCGTTTTAAGTTCATCATATTGACGTTGTAAAGATGGAATTGGCGTATCGTAAACATCTGAAATTAGCTCTTCTAACGCCGGCTTATCAATTACTTCAGCGCGTTTTAGTGCCGCTAAAATATCATCACGAATTGTTTCTTTCGCTTTGATATCTTCTGCGTCATCTAACCAATTTTGTTTTACTAACCATTTTCTAAAGCGCTCAATTGGGCATGTTTTATAGTTTGCTTCTTCATCTTTTGAACGGTAACCGCTTGGATCATCTGATGTTGAATGCGCACCTAAACGATACGCTATCGATTCAATTAATACCGGTTCACCTTGTGTCGCAGCAATTTCGCGAGCTTTTTTAGTTGCCGCGTAAACGGCGAGCGCATCACTGCCATCAACACGAATGGTTTTAATACCATAACCCACACCACGCGATGCAATCCCATCGCCTTTAAATTGCTCATCGGCTGGGGTTGAAATAGCATAACCATTGTTACGTGCAAAAAAGATAACCGGTGCTTTATGTACTGCAGCCATATTTAAGCCTGCATGAAAATCACCTTCTGAAGCAGCCCCTTCACCAAAATAACAAATAGTAACGTTATCAATAGTACTTGCTAGTTCACCTGTTTTAGCATCAATGTGTTTTATTTTTTGACCATATGCGTAACCCGTAGCCTGTGGAATTTGTGTTCCCAAAGGTGATGAAATGGTCATGTAGTTAAGTGCTTTAGAACCATAATGGATCGGCATTTGACGGCCTTTACCTAAATCTAATTCATTAGAAAACATTTGGTTCATAAATTGATCAAGGGTAAAACCACGATAGTGTAAGGCTGCTTGTTCACGGTATTGCGCCATGATCATGTCATCTTGATCAAGGGCTGCAGCAGAGGCTGTTACCGCCGCTTCTTCCCCTAAACACTGCATGTAAAAGCTAACACGGCCTTGGCGTTGAGCACCCTGCATACGTTCATCCAATAAACGAATAAAACGCATGGTTTCGTATAATTTAATAGCGGTGTGTTTAGAAATATCAGGTGCAGGAGCACTAGGATGAATGTCGCCGTCCTCAGTTAAAATACTCAGGGTTGGAATATTAAGTGCGTGGCCGTCAATAAACTCAAGCTCATGATTAATATTCAGCGATACGTTATTGGGATTACTCATAACCTACCTTCTTTTGTTGTCGGTATCACAGCGCCCCTTTGGATTATTATTATGGGTGATAGTTGCTGAATAAACTTTGCAACATCTGCACTGTATTTAATTAAAGCTGCCAACACTTTACGTTAACGTAAAGTGTTATTCAACAAAACTGTGACCAAAGAAAAGTAAATAATGAGCAAAAAACTGGCAAGTTAACTATACATATAATTAACCACTTATTAATCAGTTGGTTAAACTTTCATAACAAGTGGTCTGATGTGTTGATTTAGCTAAAGCGGCTATCCACTTGCATAGGGACTACTGTAAGTAATGCACGTTGCCCAATGGCAACCTGTGCGTTAGGAAAAATAATTGCTTCCCCTTCTACGTCGGCATATATGGCATTATCGCCATCGGTGGCTAAAAGCTCACCCTTTGCAAACCCTGTAAAATTCTCGGCATCGTCAGAAAACGGAAAACTAAAGTTTTGCTCTGTGCGGTTAATAGTACGATGAACAGAAAACAACTCAAAGTCACTTGCATCAAATTCTGGGTATTTCACTTCTTTTTGGCTAATTAATGCAGTTAGAGTTTGTTTGGTTTTTGCAAAGCGTGACATTTCGTTTTCACCAAAGGGTTTCACTTGCCCAAGCTCTACAGTAAATGAGTCAGCCCCATGCACAAACGATGAATAGTAGCTAAACGTGGTAGCAGGCGACTTCATCATCAATACTGTATTCACACCACAGCTTAATAAGAACTGCAGTTGCGACTTTTTCCAAGGCTTGCCATGTAAGAATGGGTAAACAGCAAATTTTTCGTTTTTAGAACCGCGAATAGCGGTATGTAAATCATAATGACAGCGATACGTACCCTGCTCTGAACGGGCGTAAAAATCGCTAACATATTGCTCAAGTTTATCAGCGCGAACGCGTTCGTCGTTCATCGCTATACCATCAACAGTGTGGTGGCCGTTAAACAAGCGGTTTAAGTTCTCTTCTACAAATCGTTTACCAATATTAATTGACTGAGGATTACCAAAAATAAATAAAACACGCTGTTGTAATTCAAGTTGCCCACTAATAATGTGTTTAATCAGTTCATCGCAAATTTCAATGGGGGCTGTCTCATTGCCATGAATGGCACTAGATAGCACCACATTTTTTGACGTTATACAATCTGGTTCAAACTCAATCACTCCGGTATCGTGTATGGTAACCTGAGTATTGTTATTAAGCGTAAATTGACCTGCCTCTAAATGCCATTCATGGTTACGCGAAAGCGTTAAAAAATCACCATCTTGTTTTAATTGATTAATATATTCTGCAGTGGCTGACATAACGATAAAAGCCCTTTTATTTTAAATTATAGATACAAAAACGGCTGATAAAATCAGCCGTTTTTAGTTGTAATTGCATATTAGCTAATCACTGAATCAACCAGTTTTTTAGCTTCTTTTTCTAATAAGGCTAAGTGCTCTTCGCCTTTAAATGATTCTAAGTAAATTTTATAAATATCTTCCGTACCTGACGGACGCGCCGCAAACCAGCCGCTTTCAGTTACCACTTTTAGCCCACCAATAGCTGCATTATTACCTGGCGCATGAGTTAGCTTTTGTAAAATAGGCTCACCCGCTAAGGTATCTGCTTTTACGTCATCAGCACTGAGTGCTTTTAATCGCGACTTTTGCTCAGGCGTTGCTGGCGCATCTAGGCGTTTATAAAGTGGCGCACCAAACTCTTGCTCTAGTTCTTTATACAGCGCAGACGGGGTTTTACCTGTAACTGCAAGAATTTCAGCGGCGAGTAAGCCCATGATAAAGCCATCTTTATCTGTACACCAAACCGTGCCATCAAAACGTAAGAAAGCCGCTCCAGCACTTTCTTCACCACCAAAGGCCAATTTGCCTTTGTTTAAACCCTCAACAAACCATTTAAAGCCAACGGGTACTTCTTTTACTTTACGCTTGTTGCGCTGAGTTACCTTGTCAATCATTGAGCTAGAAACCAGCGTTTTACCGATTTCAACACTGGCATCCCAATCGCGATGCGTTAGTAAATAGTCAATCGCTACGGCTAAAAAGTGATTTGGATTCATTAACCCATCTGGTGTTACTATGCCGTGACGGTCATAATCAGGGTCATTACCAATCGATAAATCAAAATCATCTTTAAGGGCAATTAAATTAGCCATTGAATAAGGTGATGAGCAATCCATACGAATTTTGCCATCTTTATCAAGCGGCATAAATGCAAAACGCGGATCAACACTGTCATTAACGACCGTTAAATCTAAATTATATTTTTGCGCAATCACTGGCCAAAAGTTAATGCCTGAGCCACCTAATGGATCAATACCAATCTTGATGCCTGCATCGCTAATCGCTTTTAAATTAATAATGTTTTTTAAATCATCAATATAAGGCGTCATTAAATCTTCGTAGCGAATAAAACCAGAACGTGAAGCTTTAGCAAAAGGAAACAGTTCTACTTCAACTAAGTCTTCTAATAATAATTGATTGGCTCTGTCTTCAATCCATTTTGTAACGTCTGTATCTGCAGGACCGCCATTGGGCGGGTTATATTTAAAACCGCCATCTTCTGGTGGATTATGAGATGGAGTCACTACAATGCCATCGGCAAGCTCATTAGGATGATTTTTATTATAACTAACAATAGCATGGCTAATAACTGGCGTTGGAGTAAAGTCACCATTTTCTTGGGTGATCACTTGCACTTCATTAGCAACCAACACTTCAATTGCTGAGTTAAAGGCCGCCTCGCTCAGTGCGTGGGTATCTTTACCTAAAAATAACGGACCAAATATATCGTTCTGTTTTCTGTAATCACAAATAGCTTGGGTGATTGATAATATGTGCGATTCGTTAAATTTTACATCGTAGGCACAGCCTCGGTGCCCTGAGGTACCAAATGCAACACAATGCTCGGGGTTTTGCTCTAAGTCAGGCTCATTTAAATAATACGCAGACACTAACTTTGGTACATTCACTAAAGCCGATTGTGGTGCAGTTTTACCTGCGCCGGAATGAATTGCCATGGTCTTTCCTTAAAGATAATCACGAATTTTTTCAGCTTGCTCGTTGCTATAGCCTAAACTAAGTGCAACTTCATGCAGCATCATTTTTTTACGCGTGGTATTAGAATTGGTCATCACCCAATATTCACTGTCAGTGATATTTTTTGGGTTCATACTACTACCGCTATTCACTAAGTCTTCTTTACTGGTCGCGAAGTAAACACGATCTCGACCTTTAATATCTAGCACCGCAGAGAAGTCTGTTTTGTGCGTTCGGTAAAATGCACTTAATATAAATAAGAAACGACCAACAACACCTTTTTGCATTGCCAGCTCTTCTTTATTTAAAATGTTAAATACGTTCGCATTCTTTTTATTTACCGGCGGTTTTGCCACTTGGGTTGGCTGTTCAACGTCTGCTATAGGTTGTTCTAGTGATGAATTAGACACACTAACGGTTTCATTTTTATGATCAGTGTCTAGTTTAGTGGTGGTAATTTTTTCGCCGTTGAGATTTAATAAACGACGTAAAATAGTGGATGCACTCTCACCAATACTCTGTGTATTGCTTGCAATGTACTGATATAACTCGTCGTCTATGTCGATTTGTTTCATGTTCTTCCTGTCATTACGGGTCACATTTTTCTTTCGATATGATTATACCCAAATCACCTCAAGATGCGAGTTTCAGTTGGAATTAAAAGCGATTTAGGCAAGGCATTGATTGCAAACAATAGTCGTTCTATTGCTAAAACCAATAACGCAGTATAAATCGCTTTTAAACCAACCCTCTGGGCGTTTCACAGGAACTTACTCTCATCGTTGTTAATTTTTAAAAGGGATCACCATTGTTGCAAACTAACGCCTTGATATTAAGCCCCGGTGAAACGCTGAATTCTGTATCTTGTGATGGTTTGGGTATATACCCAATCCAGTTAGAAATGCGAGTTACAACCCACGCGCCCCTAAACATAATAGTAATTAATAATGACCAAATAATCAGGAAGCTAGGTATTTTTGAGTCCAACATACAAATAATATCTGTATTTTTTGCTTTTTAGGGTAATGCTCGGCAAACTATGCGCAAAATTGAAGGAGACGTCTATGCAATTAAATTACAAACAAATTGGTCAAGGTCCAAATGTTATTTTGATCCATGGACTGTTTGGCTCTTTAGAAAACCTTAATGTGATTGCAAAGCCATTAAGCGAGCATTTTTGTGTAACCAACGTTGATTTACGTAATCATGGCCTTTCGCCCCACAGCGATGAAATGGATTATACTGCAATGGCTAATGATGTTGTTGAATTAATGACGGCATTAAACATACAAAAAGCGCATCTGGTTGGGCACTCTATGGGCGGCAAAGTGGCGATGCAAATAGCACTGAGCCATACTGATTTAGTCGATAAACTAGTGGTTCTTGATATTGCGCCTGTGAGCTACCCTGCGCGCCATACTCAAATACTTGAGGCTTTAAATGCAGTTAAAAATTCAGATATTAGTGATAGAAAGCAAGCTGATTTAGTAATGCAACCGTATATAGAGGAGATAGGTGTACGTCAGTTTTTATTAAAAAGCTTATATAAAAATGATGATGGGCACTTTGTTTGGCGCTTTAATTTACCTGTGCTCGATGATAAATATTCAACTATTACAGCAAACATTAATGCAAATAATTCTTGTTTGTGCGAAACTCTGTTTATTAAAGGTAATGACTCTGACTACATTTTAACCGAGCATCGCGAAGCGATTAATGCGCTGTTTAAAAACGTCAGTGCAAAAATCATTCATGGTGCAGGTCATTGGTTACATGCCCAAAAACCACAGGCTGTAAACAAAGCAATCAATGATTTTTTAACTGCAGTTTAATGTTATTTTTATGGCGTGTTTTTGATTTATCACACTAAATAATTAAAGATTTATGTGCTATAGTACGCGCCGTTTAATTTAAAGGTTATACGTCGATGGTCAGTCAGTTTATTAACGAATTTGATACCTTAGGGTTGTATTTTGGCTTAGCAGGTATTTTTATTTTTATCGGCTTGGCAATTAAAGACGTACTGAAAAGCGGCAATGTGCCTAAATTTGGTCGTTATATTGTGTGGCTGGTACTCTTTTTAGGTTGCTCTGGCTTTATTGCCAAAGGACTTATTCAGGTATTTTGGCAAGGTGCGGGTGTAGGTTAAGCATGGCCAAGTCAGAAACAGATAGAACAACGCTTGATTTATTTGAATACGAGAAACGTCCAGGAAGACCTAAAACTAATCCCCTTCCTCGGGATATGCAGTTAAAGGTTAATAAACGTAATCAAATAAAAAGAGATAAGGCACGTGGTTTAAAGCGTGTTGAATTTAAAGTTTCGTCACAGCTGTATCAGGCACTGAGTGATATGGCAGATGCACAAAATATTAGCCGCAGTGCGTTGATCGAAACAATTTTACAAGAAAGATTGGCTATTGATAGATAAAAGGTTTAAATCCATGGCAAGTGTAGGCATTTTTTTCGGAAGTGACACAGGTAACACAGAACACGTAGCAAAAATGATCCAAAAAGAATTGGGTAAAAAGCTCGTTGCTGTGCATGACATTGCAAAAAGCTCTAAAGAAGAGATTGCTGAGTTTGATCTGATCTTATTCGGTATTCCAACTTGGTATTATGGTGAAGCGCAATGTGATTGGGATGATTTCTTTCCTGAGCTTGAAGAAGTAAGCTTTGAAGGTAAACTAGTGGCTATTTTTGGCTGTGGCGACCAAGAAGACTATGCAGAATACTTCTTAGATGCTATGGGCATGATCAACGATATCGTAACAGAACGTGGCGCTATTGTTGTTGGCCATTGGCCAACAGACAGTTATGATTTTGAAGCATCAAAAGGCATGGCTGATGACAAACATTTTGTTGGTTTAGGTATTGATGAAGACCGTCAGCCAGAATTGACTGAGCAGCGTGTTAAGCAGTGGTGTGCTCAGGTATATGATGAAATGTGCTTAAGTGAGTTAGCAGATTAATCCCCCCCTTTTAAATGCTAACTGTTTAAAATATTATCAAACAGTTAGCATTTTCCGCGTTAATATTGATATAGATCAATTGTTCTTTGCACTTCCTGCTAAGGCACGTTATCCTAACTGTTATTGTGACGAGTACATCTTGCAAGATGTCTAGTATAACTAAATAAAATTGAGACAGATTTAATGACTGATCATAACTTGGAACTTAAAAAAGCCGGGCTAAAGGTAACTTTACCGCGTATTAAAATTTTAGAGATTCTTCAATCTCCAGATAACCAACACATAAGCGCTGAAGATGTTTACAAGGTTTTATTAGATCTAGGCGAAGAAATTGGTCTTGCGACTGTTTACCGTGTTTTAAATCAATTTGATGATGCAGGAATTGTAAGCCGTCATCACTTTGAAGGCGGTAAGTCAGTATTTGAACTTTCTGGCAGCACTCACCATGACCACTTAGTGTGTTTAAAATGTGGCAAGGTTGTTGAGTTTGAAGATGATTTAATTGAACGTCGTCAACTCGAAATAGCTGAAGAAAACGGTATTAAGCTGACCAATCACTCTCTTTACCTATATGGCGAATGTGAAGATAAAGACGCGTGTAAAGCGTTTGCGCAAAGCAATAGTTAAAAGCCTATTTAGTTTAATAAAAAAACCTGCGATTTAGCAGGTTTTTTTATAACTAAAAAATAGAGCAATATTATTTGTGCTCTATTTTAGCCCACGAATCACGTAAGCCTACCGTTTGGTTAAATACCAGGTTTTCTGATTTAGTATCACGTGAGAAATAACCGGTACGCTCAAACTGAAAACCTTGTGCAGGTACAGAATTAGCCAATGAAGGTTCAAGTTTAGCATTAGAAATAACCACTAATGAGTCTGGGTTTAACGTGCTTTCAAAGTCCTCTGCGGCTGCAGGGTTAGGCACACTGAATAAACGGTCATATAAACGTACTTCAGCTGTCACTGACTCAGGCGCAGATACCCAATGAATAACCCCTTTTACTTTACGACCATCGCTTGGATTTTTACCCAATGTTTCAGGATCGTAAGTACAGTAAATAGTGGTAATTTCACCATTGTCGTCTTTTTCAACACGCTCTGCCTTAATCACATAAGCACCACGTAAGCGTACTTCTTTATCAAGCACTAAACGTTTAAACTTATTGTTCGCTTCTTCACGGAAATCTTCGCGTTCGATAAAAATTTCACGCGTGAAAGGCACTTCACGGCGACCCATTTCTTCTTTATTTGGGTGATTAGCCACAGAAAGCGTTTCTACTTTATCGGCTTCATAATTCTCAATCACAATTTTCACTGGATCAAGTACAGCCATTGCACGCGGAGCATTTTCGTTTAAGTCATCACGGATACACGCTTCAAGCATGCCCATTTCAACCATATTTTCCTGCTTAGTAATACCGATACGCTGACAGAATTCACGCACAGATGCCGGTGTATAACCACGACGACGCAGACCCGCAATGGTTGGCATACGCGGATCATCCCACCCTTCTACGTGCTTATTAACCACTAAGTCATTAAGCTTACGCTTTGACATAATTGTGTATTCAAGGTTTAAACGTGAAAACTCAATTTGTTGCGGGTGACATTCAAGGCTGATGTTATCCAATACCCAGTCATATAAACGACGGTTATCTTGGAACTCTAGCGTACATAATGAATGAGTAATGCCTTCAAGTGCATCAGAAATACAATGCGTGAAGTCGTACATTGGGTAAATGCACCACTTATCCGCTGTTTGATGATGATTAGCAAAACGTATACGGTATATAATTGGATCGCGCAGCACCATAAATGAGCTGGCCATATCTATTTTAGCGCGAAGGACACATTCACCTTCTTTAAATTCACCGTTACGCATTTTTTCAAATAATGCGAGGTTTTCTTCAGGTGATGTTTCGCGGTATGGGCTGTTTTTACCAGGCTCTTTTAATGTACCACGGTATTCGCGAGCTTGATCTGCAGTTAAGAAACAAACATACGCTAAGCCTTTATTAATAAGCTCTACCGCATAACCATAAAGTAGATCAAAATAGTTTGACGAATACTTAATCTCACCATCCCAATTAAACCCTAACCACTGTACGTCTTCTTTAATTGAATTAACGTAGTTAATATCTTCTTTTTCTGGGTTTGTATCGTCAAAACGAAGGTTACATAAACCGTTATAGTCTTTGGCGATACCAAAATTTAGGCAAATTGATTTTGCATGGCCAATATGTAAAAAGCCATTAGGTTCAGGTGGAAAACGGGTATGCGTTGTGGCATGTTTTCCACTTGCTAAATCTTCATCAATTCGGGTTCTAATAAAGTTATTTGGGCGATTCTCGATTTCCGCCATAGGATTATAAACCTCTGTATATTGCGTGATAACAAAACTACTGCATTATTACAAAAACCAACCTTAACATACAGTAATAGATGCGGGTTTATGCAGTTATTACCAAAGTTTGTTAGATAAGGGATAGTTTATGAGCAAAATTTGTTTTAGCGCAATATTAAAGTCATTAAAGCGATTTATAGTAAACGAATAACCCCAACTTAAAGGAACGAAGATGGCCTCATTAAATCAACACCGCATATATATTCCAAGTAATGCACGTGCAAATCATTACTTATTAGCCGAAATTACACCTAATGAAGATTTTTATAAAAACTTCAGTAATATTAATGCTTGCTATGAACGAATTGCGCGTCAGTTATTTGCATCATGTGATGAATATGAACTGCATAATGTCCATTTACTCGCAAATGATAAACTCCCCGTGGTGAGATTTCATGATGAGTCTTACCAACTTGAAACCGATAAGCAAATGTTGTTTTTTTATAACCCTCGTTACCATGAAGCGCATAAACTTCATCACACAGAAAATCAGCAAAGTAAAAAAATACGCCTATTGTTTTTAGCTACTGGTGAAGATATACGTGCCCACTCTGCGCAATTTCATACCAATGTACAAAAAGTATTGAGTCATTTACAAGATCAGTTATTCTTAGACCAGCCAAGCTTTAAGCTGCGCGATCATCAACATTTAACCTATGATTTATTCGCTAAAGAAAAAGGTAATAAAGAAAGCTATGGATATAAACTAAGAAGTTTATATCCTCGTTATCAATCCAGACAATGCGCAATACCTAGTAGCCATGCTGAAATGACTTACGTCACCTTCTCTATTCCCGTGTCACGTAATATTAAAACGCAATTTCAAACACAAATTAATAGCCATACTTATAAACCGTTTTATAACCACTTTTTGCAGTTATTTACTCAACTTTGTGAAGATAATAAACTCACCCATGCAGCGATGGTTGCCAATGGGGCAATGCCAATAATTCGTAATAGTGAAGTAGATAGAAATGAGGGAAATGGTGAGTTACAAAAAATTAGTTTTGATATAGAAGATTCAGCGCCACAAATGAAAGTATTTTTTGATGAAAATAAACTCGTAGAGACGCTGCATTTTGTGATTGTTGCCGCCGCGCATAATAAACATGAGATTGGCTATGGTCGCTTTATGAATCAAGTAGAGAAAACCGTTCATGCATTCTGTGATGAATTAGCTATTAATAAGCAGCGCCAAGATTTATCTCTGCGATTTTTTCAACATATTAGTTACCCGTTTTAAGATTAAGGGCAATACGCTCTAGCCATACATAAAAAAAGGCTCGCAATTGCGAGCCTTTTTTAAAGAATAACCGCTGATTACCAGCCTGTTTTTTCTTTAAGTGCTTTACCGATATCAGCCAGTGAACGTACAGTTTTTACGCCCGCAGCTTCTAATGCAGCAAATTTCTCATCAGCAGTACCTTTACCGCCTGCGATGATTGCGCCAGCGTGACCCATACGCTTACCTTCTGGTGCAGTAACACCAGCAATGTAAGAAACAACAGGTTTAGTTACGTTAGCTTTGATGTACTCTGCAGCTTCTTCTTCTGCAGTACCACCAATTTCACCAATCATTACGATTGCTTCAGTTTGGTCGTCTTTTTCGAACATTTCTAAAACGTCGATAAAGTTAGTACCTGGGATTGGGTCGCCACCAATACCAACACACGTAGACTGACCAAAACCAGCATCTGTAGTTTGTTTAACTGCTTCGTACGTTAAAGTACCAGAGCGTGAAACAATACCTACTTTACCAGGCTTGTGGATGTGACCAGGCATGATACCAATCTTAGTCTCACCAGGAGTGATAACACCTGGACAGTTAGGACCGATCATACGTGTACCTGTTTGATCTAATTTAACTTTAACGTCAACCATATCAAGTGTAGGAATACCTTCAGTGATACAAACAATTAGCTCGATGCCCGCATCGATTGCTTCTAAGATTGCATCTTTACAAAAAGGTGCTGGTACGTAGATAACTGATGCAGTTGCCCCAGTTGCTTCTACAGCGTCACGTACTGTGTTAAATACTGGAAGACCAAGGTGCGTTTGACCGCCTTTACCTGGGCTTACACCACCAACCATTTGTGTACCGTACTCAAGCGCTTGCTCTGAGTGGAAAGTACCTTGACCACCAGTGAAACCTTGACAGATAACTTTTGTATCTTTATTGATTAATACAGACATTATTTGCCCTCCGCAGCAGCAACAACTTTTTCAGCCGCGTCTGTTAATGATTCAGCAGCGATGATGTTTAGATCAGACTTAGCAAGTACTTCACGACCTAGTTCAGCATTAGTACCTTCTAAACGCACAACTACTGGTACTGTTACACCTACTTCTTTAACTGCGCCAATGATGCCTTCTGCAATCATGTCACAACGAACGATACCGCCGAAGATGTTAACTAAAACAGCTTTAACGTTGTCATCTGAAAGGATAATTTTGAATGCTTCAGATACACGTTCTTTCGTTGCGCCGCCACCAACATCTAGGAAGTTAGCTGGCTTGCCACCGTGTAGGTTTACGATGTCCATAGTACCCATTGCTAGGCCTGCACCGTTAACCATACAACCTACGTTACCATCAAGGGCTACGTAGTTAAGCTCGAAGCTTGCTGCGTGAGCTTCACGCGCATCTTCTTGAGATGGATCGTGCATTTCACGGATTTTAGGTTGACGGTAAAGTGCATTACCATCGATACCGATTTTACCATCTAGACAGTGAAGGTTACCTTCATCTGTGATTACTAGCGGGTTGATTTCAAGTAATGCGAAATCGAAATCGTTGAACATATTACCAAGACCCATGAAGATCTTAACAAACTGTTTCATTTGCGTTGGGTTAAGACCCAATTTAAAACCAAGCTCACGTGCTTGGTAAGCTTGAGGACCTACTAATGGATCGATCTCAGCTTTGTGGATAAGTTCTGGTGTTTCTTCAGCAACAGTTTCAATTTCAACGCCGCCTTCAGTAGACGCCATGAACACAACTTTACGAGAAGCACGGTCAACAACAGCACCTAGGTACAGTTCGTTAGCGATGTCAGTACAGCTTTCTACTAAAATTTTAGCAACTGGCTGGCCTTTCTCGTCTGTTTGGTAAGTAACTAGGTTTTTACCTAACCAGTTAGCTGCAAACGCTTTAACTTCGTCGATAGTTTTAACTAGCTTTACACCGCCAGCTTTACCACGTCCACCTGCGTGAACCTGAGTTTTAACAACCCACATATCGCCGCCAATCTTTTCAGCAGCTGCTGCAGCTTCTTCAGGTGTATCGCAAGCGAAACCTTGAGAAACTGGTAAACCATATTCGGCAAAAAGTTGTTTTGCCTGATACTCATGCAAATTCATGATGCTTTATCCAATTTTTTATATTAAAAGAGTTGAATATTTATGCAAATAAACAACTATCCCAAATTGCGTGCCTAGTATAGATCTCATGGCGCTACATGAAAACCCCAGTATGACCATAGGCACAAAAAAAAAGCTGTGATTTTAACTCACAGCTTATATTTCATACTACTTAATTAAACATCCAGCAGTAAACGTGTTGGATCTTCAAGTAACTCTTTAATTGTTACTAAGAAACCAACTGATTCTTTACCATCGATTTGGCGGTGATCGTAAGATAACGCTAAGTACATCATAGGTAAGATTTCAACTTTACCGTTTACAGCCATTGGACGATCTTGGATTTTGTGCATACCCAAAATTGAAGACTGCGGTAAGTTAATAATTGGAGTAGATAGTAACGAACCGAATACACCACCGTTGGTGATAGTGAAGTTACCGCCGGTCATATCGTCAAGCGTTAGCTTACCATCACGGCCTTTAAGCGCTAGCTCACGAATACCCTTTTCGATTTCTGCAACAGATAGCTTGTCACAGTCTTTAAGTACAGGTGTTACTAAGCCACGAGGTGTAGAAACAGCAATGCTGATGTCGAAATAGTTGTGGTAAACAATATCATCGCCATCAATTGATGCATTTACATCTGGGAAACGCTTTAACGCTTCAGTCACTGCTTTCACGTAGAAAGACATGAAACCTAAACGGATACCGTGGCGCTTTTCAAATACTTCTTGGTACTGCTTACGAAGATCCATGATTGGCTTCATGTTAACTTCGTTAAATGTAGTTAACATTGCAGTAGAGTTTTTCGCTTCAAGAAGACGATTCGCAATTGTTTTACGTAAACGTGTCATAGGCACACGTTTTTGTGTACGGTCACCCATAGGTGCTGCTGGCGCTGCTTCTGCTTTTGCCGCTGGCGCAGGTGATTTTAAGAATTGATCAACATCTTCTTTAGTCACACGACCATTTTTACCTGAACCTTTGATTTTTGATGCATCAAGGCCTTTCTCAGCAATTAAACGACGAACTGATGGCGTTAACACATCTGAACCCTCGCTTGAGCTTTCTTCTTTGGCTTCTGGTGCATCCGCTTTAGCGTCAGATTTAGCGGGGGCAGCGCCTGCTTTTACTTTACCAATTACTTGCTCACCAAGAACAGTATCGCCTTCGTCATGAATGATTTCACCCATAACGCCGTCTTCTTGGGCAACCACTTCAAGTACAACTTTATCTGTTTCAATATCAACCAAGTTTTGGTCGCGTGTTACCGCGTCACCTGGTTGAACATGCCAAGTAGCAATTGTTGCATCTGCAACTGATTCTGGAAGTACAGGTACTTTAATATCCACTTCTTTACCTTCTGATGCTGGTGCTGATTGCGCCGCCGGCGCGTCTTCTGATTTTTCTGATGCTGAGCTATCTTCTTTTGGCTCTTTACTTGGTGATGCTGCTTGCGCATCACCAATTAAACCGATCACTTGGTCACCAAGTACCGTAGCACCTTCTTCTTGTGAAATTTCAGTGATTACACCGTCATTTTGTGCAACCACTTCTAAAACCACTTTGTCTGTTTCAATATCTACTAAGTTTTGGTCACGGCTTACTTTGTCGCCAACACTTACATGCCATGTAGCAACGGAAGCATCTGCAACCGACTCAGGAAGAACAGGAACTTTAATTTCTGTGCTCATTGCTTATCCTTTCTTTTCTATAGTAAGCGCGTCGGCAACGAGCGCTTGTTGTTCTTTAGTATGTACTGACATATATCCACATGCAGGAGATGCTGATGCCTTACGGCCTGCATATTTCAATTTTGCACCTTGTGGAATTGCATCAACAAAGTGATGTTGTGAGCAGTACCAAGCGCCTTGGTTTTGCGGCTCTTCCTGACACCACACAAAATCAGTAACGTGTTGGTAACGTTCAATAATTGCTTTCATTTCGTCATGTGGGAACGGGTAAAGCTGCTCAACACGAACAATTGCAATATTGTCTTGCTCAAGTTTACGACGTTCTTGTAATAATTCGTAGTAAACTTTGCCGCTACAAAATACAACACGTTCTACTTTCTTAGGGTCAATCTCATCAATTTCATCAATGATGTTGTGGAACACACCTTCAGATAACTCTTCAAGTGTCGATGTTGCTAATGGATGACGTAATAATGATTTCGGTGTCATTACAATCAATGGACGACGCAGTGGTCTAACTGATTGACGACGTAACATTGCGTACACTTGTGCCGGTGTTGATGGTACACACACTTGCATGTTGTGATCAGCACAAAGCTGTAAAAAGCGTTCTAGACGAGCCGAGCTGTGCTCTGGACCCTGACCTTCATAGCCATGAGGTAACAAACACGTTAAGCCACATAAGCGACCCCACTTTTGCTCACCTGAACTTAAGAACTGGTCAAATACCACCTGAGCACCATTAGCGAAATCACCAAATTGTGCTTCCCACAATACTAATGAAGTCGGCTCTGCAGTTGCATAACCATATTCAAATGCTAATACCGCTTCTTCAGACAGTACTGAGTCGAACACTTCAAACGTACCTTGATCTTCACTAAGGTTCTGTAATGGTAAATACGTTGCACCATCTTTTTGACTATGAACAACCGCATGACGGTGGAAGAAGGTACCACGACCTGAATCTTGTCCAGTTAGACGAATATCAGTGCCTTCAGCTGCAATAGTTGCATACGCTAAAGTTTCAGCCATACCCCAATCAAGTGGTTTTTCGCCAGCAGCCATTGCTTTACGATCATCGTATATTTTTTTAACACGAGATTGTGCTTTGTACTCTTCTGGGTAACTTGCAACTATGTTACCAAGTTCTTTAAGCTTTTCTACCGAAACGCTAGCATCGTAATCAACACTCCATTCATGGCCTACATACTTAGCCCAATCTGAAGAGTGTGATGTTTCTGGCTGTATTTCTTCAACAACACAGTTGCCATCGTCTAAACCATTACGGTAATCATCAGCAAGCGCTTTCACTTCATCTTCTGTGAAAGAACCTTCAGAAATCAGCTGATCCGCGTAGATTAAGCGAGGTACTGGGTGTTTTTTAATTTTTTGGTACATGATTGGCTGTGTAGCGTTAGGCTCATCAGCTTCGTTATGACCATGGCGACGGTAACAAACAAGGTCAATCACAACGTCACGTTTAAACTGATTTCTAAAATCAAGCGCGAGTTGAGTTACAAAAGCAACCGCTTCAGGATCGTCAGAGTTTACGTGGAAAATTGGTGATTGAACCATTTTCGCGATATCAGTACAGTAATCAGTTGAGCGTACGTCGTCTTTTTTACTTGTTGTAAAACCAACTTGGTTATTAACAACAATACGGATACTACCGCCACAACTAAATGCATTAGTTTGCGATAAGTTAAACGTTTCTTGAACAACACCCTGACCTGCAATTGCTGAGTCGCCGTGGATAGTGATTGGAAGTGCTTTGCTGCCTGTTTTGTCATTAAGACGATCAAGACGTGCACGCACAGAGCCCATAACCACCGGATTTACGATTTCTAAATGCGACGGGTTAAACGCAAGTGCCATGTGCACGTTGCCACCTTTAGTCGCGAAATCTGATGAATAACCCATGTGGTATTTAACATCACCTGAGCTTAACGTTTCTTTATGCTTGCCAGCAAACTCATCAAAAAGTTCTGATGGATTTTTGCCTAGCACATTAACAAGAACATTTAAGCGACCACGGTGAGCCATACCAATAACGGCTTCTTTTTGGCCACTTTCACCGGCACGGTGAATAAGCTCTTTTAACATAGGCACTAACGCATCGCCACCTTCAAGTGAGAAACGCTTAGCACCCGGGAACTTAGCCCCTAAATATTTTTCAAGACCATCAGCCGCTGTTAATCCCTTGAGGATTCGTAGCTTTTCATTTTTATCAAATTTTGGCCTAGACTGAACAGACTCTAAACGCTGTTGTAACCAACGCTTTTCTTCTGTTGATGTGATGTGCATATACTCGGCGCCAATAGAACCACAGTAAGTGGTTTTTAGTGCTTGGTATAACTCACCTAAAGGCATAGTATCGCGGCCAACGGCAAACGATCCTACGTTAAATTCGCGGTCAAAGTCAGCATCCGATAAGTCGTGGTACTCTAGCTCTAAATCTCGTACACGTTCTCGTTGCCAAATACCTAGTGGATCTAGGTTTGCATTTTGGTGTCCACGAAAACGGAAAGCATTAATAAGTTGCAGTACTTTAACCTGTTTAAGGTCGCCACCACTGCCCTCTGCTACCACTACTTCTCTATGCTTGTTTTTAGCAAGCGCCGCAAATTGTGAACGAACTTCTGAATGTTTTACTTCAACATCCACACCATCTACTTTTGGTAACTGTTCGAACACTTCTCGCCATTCTTCTGGCACCGAAGTCGCATCGTCTAAATACGCTTCATAAAGCTCTTCAACATAAGCAACGTTACCGCCGTTTAAATGTGAAGATTCTAGCCATGCCTTCATCACACCTTCGTGCATTTATAAGCCCTTTTTTTTAGCGCAGAAATTAATAGTTATATAACAAGATGGCTAATAAATTATTAGCCATCTTTCGTCTACTAGAAATTAAACCGAGCGGTTTAATAACATAGATTTTATTTGTCCAATTGCTTTGGTCGGATTAAGACCCTTAGGACAAACGCTAACACAGTTCATGATACTGTGGCAACGGAACACACTGAATGCATCGTCTAAGTCAGCTAAACGCTCTTCTGTTGCTGTGTCTCGGCTATCAGCTAAGAAACGGTAAGCATGAAGAAGGCCTGCTGGACCTATAAACTTATCTGGATTCCACCAGAAAGAAGGACACGATGTAGAACAACATGCACATAAAATACACTCGTAAAGCCCATCTAATTTATCACGTTCTTCGATAGATTGAAGACGTTCACCTGCTGCAGGCTCATCATTAATTAGATACGGTTTTACTTTTTCGTATTGAGTGTAGAACTGACTCATGTCAATAACAAGGTCACGAACAACAGGAAGTCCAGGTAATGGACGCACTACGATTTTACCTTTGCCATTTTTTTGCAGCGTAGATAAAGGAGTAATACATGCTAAACCGTTCTTACCATTCATGTTTACGCCGTCTGAACCACACACGCCTTCACGGCATGAACGACGAAACGATAGTGTAGGATCTTGCTCTTTTAATAGTAAAAGTGCATCCAATACCATCATGTCTTGGCCTTCCTCAGTTTGCAAAGTGTAATCTTGCATACGAGGTGCGTTATCAACATCCGGATTGTAACGATAAACTGAAAATTGTACTTGTGCCATCGTCTCGCTCCTAGTAGGTACGTGCTTTAGGTGGGAAAGCTTCACGTGTTTTAGGCTCGTAGTTTACTTTACGCTTGCTCATTTCATCCGTTACCGGATTAAATACTGAGTGACATAACCAGTTTTCGTCATCACGATCTGGGAAGTCAAAGCGAGAGTGTGCGCCACGGCTTTCAGTACGGAAGTTTGCAGCTACTGCAGTTGAGTAAGCTGTTTCCATTAAGTTGTCTAGTTCTAAACATTCAATACGCATGGTGTTAAAGTCTGATGATTTGTCATCAAGACGCGCGTGCTGTAAACGTTCACGGATTTCTTTAAGTTCAGTAAGACCTGTAGCCATTGAGTCACCTTCACGGAATACCGAGAAGTTAAGCTGCATACATTGTTGTAGGTCTTTCTTGATTTGAACTGGGTCTTCGCCTTGACCAGCTGTTGAGTTTTCCCAACGGTTAAAGCGCGCAAGAGACGCTTCTAGGTCAGACTCTGAAGCCGCTTTAGAAATTTCAACGTCATTTAGGTATTTACCTAAGAAGTTACCTGCTGCACGGCCAAATACAACTAAGTCAAGTAATGAGTTACCACCTAAGCGGTTAGCACCATGTACAGATACACAGGCAATCTCACCAACAGCAAATAAACCTTGTACTACTTTTTCGTTGCCAGCAGCATCGATATTAAGTACTTGACCATTTACGTTTGTTGGCACACCACCCATCATGTAGTGACATGTTGGGATAACTGGAATCGGTTCTTTTGCAGGATCAACGTGAGCAAATGTTTTAGCAAGATCACATACACCTGGAAGACGTAAGTTAAGCGTTTCTTCGCCTAAGTGGTCAAGTTTCAACTTAAGGTGAGGGCCCCAAGGACCATCACAACCACGACCTTCACGAATTTCTGTCATCATTGAACGAGCAACAACGTCACGAGACGCTAAATCTTTAGCATTTGGTGCGTAACGTTCCATGAAGCGTTCGCCATCTTTATTTAAAAGATAACCACCTTCACCACGACAACCTTCAGTTACTAGCGTACCAGCGCCAGCTATACCTGTCGGGTGGAACTGCCACATTTCCATGTCTTGCATAGAAATACCAGCACGTGCAGCCATACCAACACCGTCACCGGTATTAATGTGAGCATTGGTTGTTGATGCGAAAATACGACCTGCACCACCTGTCGCTAACACAACTGCTTTTGATTTGAAGAAGGTGATTTCACCTGTTTCAATTTCAATCGCTGTACAGCCTACTACATCGCCATTATCGTTTTTAACTAAATCAAGTGCATACCATTCTGAGAATACATTGGTTTTGTTTTTAACGTTTTGTTGATAAAGAAGATGTAATAATGCATGACCCGTACGGTCAGCTGCTGCTGCAGTACGCGCAGCCTGTTCACCACCAAAGTTTTTCGATTGACCACCGAAAGGACGTTGGTAAACACGGCCATTTTCAAAACGCGAAAATGGTAAGCCCATGTTTTCTAATTCAGTAATGGCTTCTGGGCCAGTTTGACACATGTATTCGATAGCGTCTTGGTCACCGATAAAATCGGAACCTTTAACGGTATCATACATATGCCATTCCCAGTTATCTTCATGCGAGTTACCTAACGCGACTGTAATACCGCCTTGAGCAGATACAGTGTGTGAGCGTGTCGGGAAAACTTTAGAGATTAGCGCACATGTTTTGCCAGATTCAGTAATAGCAAGAGCAGCGCGCATACCTGCACCACCGGCACCAATTACTACGGCGTCAAATTCACGAACAGAATATTTCACTTAAACACCCCATAAAACGATTAAACCCACAGCTACGTAAGCAACAGCCATTAGGTTTAGTACAAAGCCTAAAAAAGCACGCAATTTAGCGTTCTTTACATAGTCGGTAAGAACCTGCCAAAGGCCGATACGGGTATGAACCATAATGCAAACTAGGGTGATTAACGTTGCCCCTTTCATTGCTAGGTTTGAGAATAGGCCTGTCCAGGCTTCATATGTGACTTCTGGCATTGCTAAAAAATAGCCAATAATAAAGATTGCATACGCGCTGATTATTAATGCCGTTGTGCGTAAAGATACAAAATCTTGTACGCCATCACGTTTAAGAGTTGCTTGATTTAAGACCATATCCACACCCCTGCCAATACAGCAAACACAACGCCAAGTGCCATCGCGATTTTAGCGCTAGTATTGCCTGATTCAAGTTCTTCCCAATGCCCCATATCCATAATAATGTGACGGATACCACCGATAAGGTGATAACCCAATACAGAAAGGGTGCCCCAAGCTATAAATTTGGCAATGAATCCGTTAAACAGACTCTTGACGAATTCAAAACCTTCAGCTGAAGAAAGAGACTCTGACCAAGCCCAAATGACAAACGTTAAAGCAAAAAATAATGCAACACCGGTGACGCGGTGAAAAATTGAAGCTTTAGCCGTTGCCGGCATAGATATAGTTGTTAGATCTAGATTTACAGGTCTTTGCTTTTTCACAGTTACTTGCCCATCTTGCCCGCAGTGGGGCTCATCTACTTGTTTTTCTAAAACCCACCAAATGTTTCTGGTGGAACTATCAAAATAAACGTATTGATACTAATAAAGTTCACTTTTTATGAAAATTATTATGTAAAAAAAAGTTTACCCAAATACAAATTGGTTAAAAACCTCCGTTAGTATATATAGCCGGAGACTCTTTTACAATTCTTGTTTACTTTGAGTCGTTTGCGAATTAGCCAATGGTATAATATTCAATCTATACCGAATATTTATTATACATATGTGCATAATACTTATAAAAATTGACTTTATACCCCTCTTTCACGTTAAAATGTAAAGATGTGCTTAGAATAGATTTTAGAATATAAAAATCAGAATAGTTATCTTAATAGGAGATACATAGATGGCAGATAAGAAAGCCACGGTCCATATTGATGGGCTAGATCCAATCGAACTTCCAATTTATCAAGGTACTGCTGGCCAAGATGTAATTGACGTACGTACACTCGGCTCACATGGTCACTTTACTTATGACCCAGGTTTCATGTCGACTGGTTCTTGTGAATCTACCATCACTTACATCGATGGTGGCAAGGGTGTTTTATTACACCGTGGTTACCCAATCGAACAGTTAGCAGAAAGCTCTAACTACGTTGAGTTATGCTACTTACTATTAAATGGTGAGTTACCAACTAAAGAGCAATACGATGATTTCGCTACAAAAATCACTCGTAGCACTATGCTAGATGAAAAAATCGCAAACTTCTTCCAAGGTTTCCGTTTTGACGCTCACCCTATGGCGATGCTATGTGGTGTGGTTGGTGCTTTATCTTCTTTCTACCATGAAGATCTGGATATCACTGATGCAGTTCAACGTAAAACAAGCGCTATTAAATTAGTTGCTAAGTTACCAACAATTGCAGCAATGGCGTACAAAACAAACATCGGTCAACCATTTGTATACCCACGCAATGACTTAAGCTATGCAGAAAACTTCTTACACATGATGTTCTCTGTGCCTGCTGAAGAATACAAAGTAAACCCTGTCACAGCTAAAGCAATGGATAAAATCTTCATGCTTCATGCTGACCATGAGCAAAACGCATCAACCTCTACAGTACGTTTAGCAGGTTCTTCTGGTGCTAACCCTTATGCATGTATTGCTGCGGGTATTGCATCACTTTGGGGACCTGCTCACGGCGGTGCTAACGAAGCATGTTTAAACATGTTAGAAGAAATTGGCTCAGTTGATCGCATTGACGAATACGTAGCAAAAGCTAAAGATAAAGCGGACCCGTTCCGTCTTATGGGCTTTGGACACCGTGTTTACAAAAACTTCGATCCTCGTGCAACAGTAATGCGTCAAACATGTCATGAAGTGTTAGCAGAGCTAAACATTCAAGATCCATTGCTTGATATCGCAATGAAACTAGAGCAAATTGCACTTGAAGACCCGTACTTTGTTGAGAAGAAACTTTACCCTAACGTAGATTTCTACTCAGGTATTATCTTAAAAGCAATTGGTATCCCTACCAGCATGTTCACTGTAATCTTTGCAATGGCACGTACTGTAGGTTGGATCTCACACTGGGACGAGATGCTTTCTCAACCTGGCCACAAGATCAGCCGTCCACGTCAGCTTTACACAGGTGAAACACACCGTGATTATAAAGCAACTGACAAGCGCTAAGCATTAAGTTAGTTTAAAAGGCCGCCTCTGCGGCCTTTTTTATTACCTGCTACTTGAGAATTATCTTAAACAGATTACAATTCCTGCCCACTTGATTAACTTTATGAGCCTATGTCTGTGTCCTCGTTTGATCCTAAAAAAATCCGTAATGACTTTCCTACTCTAAATCAGACAATTAATAGCTACCCTCTTGTTTATTTAGACTCTGCAGCAACAACACAAAAACCACAATGCGTGATTGACGCTACCACAGAGTTTTACACCTTACAGAATGCAAATGTTCATCGCGGACGTCATACGCTGAGTGAGCAAGCTACAGCGGCTTATGAGCAAGTACGTCAACGCGTTGCCAATTATTTTCAGGTAACCAGTAGCGAAATTGTCTGGACCAAAGGCGCCACTGAAGCGATTAACTTAGTTGCTCATGGCTTAAGAAATACATTAACAGCTGCTGACACTATTTTAATTAGCCCAATTGAACACCACGCTAATATCGTGCCGTGGCAAGAACTGGCAGCGCAAACCGGGGCAACATTAAAAACTTTACCACTTAATGCAGGTGCTACGTTTGATATAGCACAGTGTTGTGAAGTGATTAAGCGTATCAACCCTGCACTAATGGCTATTACTCACGCCTCTAATGCACTAGGCAATATTACTGATTTAGCCCCCTTAATAGCCTCAGCGAAGGCGGTAGGTGCGCTAACCTTAGTGGATGGCGCACAAGGGGCGCTGCATTTAAGACCGAATTTAAAAAAGCTCGATTGTGATTTTTACGTGTTTTCTGCTCATAAAATGGTGGGGCCGACAGGGCTAGGCGGTTTATATGGCCGTTATACAGCCCTTAATGCACTATCGCCTTATCAAACAGGCGGTGAAATGATTGAGAAAGTAACCTTAACGCACAGTACTTATCGTGACGCTCCCGCTAAATTTGAAGCAGGAACGCCAAATATCGCCGGCGTTTTAGGTTTTGGCGCTGCACTTGAGTATTTAATGGCGCTTGATCTGCAAACATTACAGCACTATGAACAGCAGTTGTTTATTTATGCAGCGAACGCATTGGGCAAAATAGACGGTATTATTATCTACAGCGACCTCAAATCGAATATTGGCACACTTTGCTTTAATTATAAAAATGAACATCCTTATGATCTGTCAACTTTACTTGACGGCTATGGTGTTGCTGTACGAAGTGGTCATCATTGTACCCAACCTTTAATGAGTCATTTAAACCTAAATGGCTCACTGAGAGCGAGTTTTGCTTTTTATAATACGACTAAAGATGTAGACCAATTTATTGCCGCACTCAAAGAATGCATTGCTTTATTAGACTAATTTGGATAAATAATGACACACACATATCAACTCGTAACTAAAAGTATTCAAAGCAGTAGTAGCTGGCAACAAAAGTACCGTGAAATTATGTTACTCGGTAAAACGCTGCCACCTTTAGCCGATATATTAAAAACAGATGATGCGTTAGTGCCAGGCTGTGAGAGTAAAGTATGGATGTTTGTTGAGTTTGACCTAACCGAGAATGCACTGGTTGTAATTGGAGACTCTGATACTCGCATAGTAAAAGGCTTATTGGCGTTAATTTTAGCCCTGTATAACGGTTTAACACCCGAAGAAGTGTTAGCAGTAAATGCTTATGATGAATTTGAAAAGCTTGGCTTAATCAGTCATTTGAGTGCGTCAAGGGGTAATGGAGTAAAAGCCATGGTTGAAACAATACAAACCATGGCCAAACAAAAAGCGCTTTAAGCGCTTTTTAAATACTATTAAACCAAAACACTTTATCTAAGTATTTAGACGCGCACGCTTGTCTAAGTATTTTCGAACCGCTTTAGCGGCAACAAAAAAACCAAAACTACCGGTGATCATCGTCACTGAGCCAAAGCCATTATTACAATCCATGTTCATACTGCCATCAGCATTTTGCTTCGCATGACACACACTGCCGTCACTACCTGGGTAAACAAGCTGTTCAGTGGAATATACACAGTCAATATTAAATTTACGTTTTGGGTTTGAACTGAAATTATATTGTTTACGCAAAATGTAACGCACTTTTGCAAGTAATGGATCTTGAGTGGTTTTTGCCACATCGCCAAAAGTAATTTGACTCGGATCGGTTTGCCCACCTGCACCGCCTGTGGTAATTATAGGCATTTTATTACGTTTACAGTGAGCTATTAACGCCGCTTTTTCTTTAACCGCATCAATACAATCTATTACATAATCAAAACCTTGAATATGTTCTTGAATATTATCAAGGCTAATAAAGTCATCAATCACATTCACCACACACTCAGGGTTGATAAGCTTGCAGCGAGTTTTCATCGCCTCAACTTTAGCTTCCCCTATTGTGCCTGTTAAGGCATGAATTTGACGATTTACATTAGTTGCACAAATATCATCTAAATCAATTAAGGTGATTTTACCTACGCCGGTACGCGCTAGTGCTTCAGCAGTCCAACTGCCTACACCACCAATACCCACAACACAAAAATGTGCTTGCTGTAACCACTCAAATTGCTGTTGACCATACAGACGTTTAATACCACCAAAGCGGATATCAGTTACTTGTTCACTCATTTACCAATCCAGTTTCCACGGCGTTTGCCAAGAATTAAAATCTTGATGTTTAATCAATTGCGCATACTCTTCACCAGATTCTGGCAACAGGGTATGTTGTATTTTTTGCCCTTTCCATAAAAAATCCAGCGCAAATGCATGTAAATAGGTACGCTCTGCAGGGCTGCCTGCATAACTCGCATCACCCATTATGGGGGCACCCAAACTCTTTAAAGCAACTCTGAGCTGATGGGTTTTACCCGAATAGGGTTTTAATAGGTAAGCTCTAAAACCACTTTTAAAACTAAATGAATAAAACCGCGTTATAGCGGGATTTATTTGCGAGTTTAATAGTTTAAAAGTACCCCGACGTGACTTCGCCATGTCTCCTTTAACCCAACCTTGCTTTTTTTTAGGCTTAGAATCACTTACAGCTAAATAAAATTTATTAATAGTATGCTCAGTAAACATCTGGGTAAACTTTGCCGCAGCGTCTTTATGCCGCGCTAATATGATCAGCCCTGAAGTCACTTTGTCTAGACGGTGAACCGCAAACAATTTTTCGTTTAGTTGTTGCTCAGCAAGAACCACAAAACCAGGGCTTTCTTCTGAATGAAAATTAAGCCCTGCAGGTTTAGTTATAATATAAAAATCATCGTGCGTGTATTGTACCTTTAACACAGGCGTATCTGCTTTATTCACGCGCTTTACTTTGAATATGCGCAACGACTTTAGCTAAATCCTCTGGTGTATCAACCCCAGCATGAGGGGTCACCAGCGCTTGCTCTATTTTAATCGCATAGCCATGGTAAAGCACCCTTAGCTGCTCTAGTGATTCTAAAACTTCTAATGGTGATACCGATAATTGAATATATTGCTTTATAAAGCCAGCGCGATACGCGTAAATACCCACATGGCGTTGAAAAGGCGCTAAGTTAAGTGGTTGCTGCTCAGCCATCATGGCACTTCTATCAAATGGAATGCTGGCTCTTGAAAAATATAAGGCATTTTTATTGATATCGCTGACCACTTTAACCGCATTAGGGTTAAACACCTCATCACGCTCTTCAATGGCAACACTGAGGGTTGCCATAGGCGCGGTTGATTGCGCTAATAATGTAGCTACTTGTGACACGTTATCAGGGGATAATAATGGTTCATCGCCCTGCACATTAACCACGATAGTATCTTCTGATAAATTTAGTAAATCAACGACTTCTGCTAACCGTTCAGTCCCTGATTGATGATCTTCTCGAGTCATCAATACATCATTGGTAAAGTGTTTAGCCGCATCAAATACTTTTTGATGATCGGTGGCAATAACCACTTTACTCGCTCCCGACAAACACGCTTTTTCATAGACATGTTGGATCATTGGCTTGCCACAAATATCAGCAAGTGGTTTACCTGGCAAACGAGTAGAAGCGTAACGCGCAGGAATAACAACTACGAATTCCACTTTTCTACCTCTTCAAGAGACAATTCTCGGGCTTCATTTTCAAGTAATACCGGAATATCATCGCGTACCGGGTAAGCAAGCTTTGCAGCTGTACTGATCAGCTCTTGGTTTTCTTTATCAAAGCGCAACTTACCTTTACACACAGGGCAAGCAATAATTTCGAGTAACTTTGTATCAAAGGCCATGATGGATCCCTTTTTCTTTTAATAGTAAATTTAATGTGTTTATTACCGCCGCTGTTGGTTGAGCATCAACAGGCAGGTAATACCAATTAGGTTTTGCAAAATCACGGCATTTAACCGCATCTTTTTCTGTCATTAATACACAGTCATCGCCAAATTGAGCGAAATCATCAGCGCTATAAGCATAATGATCGCGAAAATGATGTGTAGACAGTAATTTAATACCCTGTGCTTGCAGTGAAGCCTCAAAACGACCTGGGTTACCAATAGCACTCACCGCATGCGCAGCCTTTAAAGGCGTCGCTATATCCGTGTTATCGGCAACGCGTTTAATAACCGATGGCTGCAAGCGATAACTAAACTCATCCTCAGAGCCATTTTCAATTACTACGTCTACGCTCTTTAATCGAGAGACGGTTTCGCGCAGTGGCCCTGCGGGCATTAGCAAACCATTACCAAATTTTCTTTTGCTATCAACAATACAACATTCTATGCTGCGTGCCATTTTGTAATGCTGCATGCCATCATCAGAAATGATCACATCAAGCTTAAAGTTTGCGTTGAGCTTTTCTATATTGTGTTGCCTATTAGGGCCAACCACTAATGGGCACTGTAAACGATTAAATAAAAGCACCGGCTCATCACCAGCCTCTCGTGTAGTCGTTTGTGCAGTAACCAATAACGGGTAATGAGTTGCCCGCCCGCCGTAACCTCGACTAATTAAACCAACAGATAAGCCTTTAGCAGTTAAATAATCATAAAGCCACAATACAAACGGCGTTTTACCATTACCGCCAACGCTTATATTGCCAACTACAATAACCGGCGTATTGCTGATAAACGATTTAAAAATGCCGAACTTATAGCAATATCTACGCAGCAAAGAAATACAGCCAAAAACAGCTGACAACGGCATTAACAATAAGGTAATTAAGCTAAATGGTTTATACCAGCTTTGCTCTATTTTACTCACCCTTGCTCACCAAACTGCATTTTGCATAACGCAGAATAAGTGCCATCGTTAGCAAGTAAATCTGTATGGGTACCACTTTCAATAACTTGACCACTGTCTATTACATAAATGCGGTCACTATTTTCAATAGTCGATAACCTATGCGCAATTACAATAGACGTTTTGTCTTTCATTAATGTATCGAGGGCATGTTGAATGAGTTTTTCTGATTCAGTATCCAGCGCCGAGGTCGCTTCATCTAAAATTAAAATTGGTGCATCTTTTAATATTGCGCGAGCAATCGCGATACGTTGACGCTGACCACCTGAAAGCATCACTCCATTCTCACCAACCATAGTGTTAAGTTGCTCCGGTAAATCTTTAACAAACTCCCACACATGAGCTTGTTTAGCCACAGCATGAAGCTCTTCCATCGATACATCGCGTTGGAGGCCATAACAAATATTATTTGCAATCGTGTCATTAAAAAGCACCACTTGCTGCGATACTAAAGCAAATTGACGACGTAAATCGGTGAGCTTATATTCATTTAAAGCAATACCATCCAGTAATATTTCACTGGGCGCTTCTAAATCATAATAGCGAGGTAATAAGTTTGATATGGTGGATTTACCCGAGCCTGAGCGGCCAACAAGCGCAATGCTCTCGCCCGCTTTAATAGTCATAGACAAATTATTTAATACCGGCTCGTCTTTGGTTGGGTATTTAAAGGTGACATTTTTTACCTCAATATGACCTTTAACTTTATCAACCGATAAGGTGCCTGTGTCTTTTTCTATTTCTTCATCTAGCACTAAAAATACACTCTGCGCAGCTGAAATACCGCGTTGTAAATCGCTGTTCACATTGGCAAGCTGTTTTAACGGGCGTAGTAACATCATCATCGAAGAAATGAGCACTACAAAATCCCCAGAGCTAATACTGTCTATCATTGAGGGCATAGACACCACCCATAAAATAACGGCCATTGCACTGGCGGCTAAAATTTGAATGATAGAGACACTTAACGCCTTAGTCGCATCCATTTTGATACGTTGCTGGCGATTATGATTATTAATTTTAGAAAATTGATCGATTTCTTGAGTTTGACCACCAAAGCCGTGGATCACTTTGTGACCACTGAGCATTTGCTCTGAGCTGCGGGTAACTTGCCCCATCGCAGACTGAATATTTTTAGATATATGACGAAAACGTTTAGATACCACCGCCACTATAATAGCCACTAATGGAATAATAACTAAAAAGATTAACGATAATTGCCAGCTGGTATAAAACATAACTGCAAGTAAAAACACCACAAAAGCGCCTTCACGAACTACAATAAGCAGTGCTTTGGTAATCGCTTGCTGTACTTGCTCTGTATCAAAGGTAATTTTTGAAATAAGGTCGCCAGTCGAGTTTTTATCATGAAACGATACTGGCAAATGTAATATATGCTCAAATAGTTCTTGGCGAAGCGCACGCACTACCTGCGAACCAACATAGCTTAAACAGTACGATGACATAAAATTAAATACGCCACGCCCGATCACCAACGCAATAACCACAAATGGCGCATAAGTAAGTACCTGACTATTACGCTCATTTAAACCTTCATCAATAAACGGCTTCATCAGTTGGATGAATAATGCATCCATACCTGAATAACCTATCATTCCAATAATTGCGACGATGGCAACCGACTTATAGGCACCAACGTAAGAAACAAGCCGTTTATAAATTTGTGTAGTACTTTGATCCATAACACTCTCTAAAACCACTGACAGCCTCTATTGTATCCTTAGCAACAGCAAAACAAAACGTCAATCTTTGATAAACCAATAACTTTCCTGCGCCCTCGCTGTAGTAAGCTCAAGGTGCTTAGCATAAAAATCAACTCTAACTTGTCCTACATCACCGGTGCTATATTGTTTGGCGTTTATTTTATTGTAACGCTCAACTACCGCTTTACTTGGAAATTGCCACTGACCTTGATAGGCACTTGAATGAATCACAATCGTTGGGTTTACTGCCTTAATAAACTCGTCACTCGAGGAGCTGTCACTGCCGTGGTGTGGGCTTATCAAAACGGTACTTTGTAAATCATCTTTCTTTTTAATTAATTGCGACTCTCGCGTTTTTGATATGTCACCGGTAAGTAGCACACTATAGTTTGCAGCTGAGATTTTAACGATACAGGAATTATCATTACTATTATTAAATTCCTCTTTAGCAAAAGTTTGAATACTCAATCCATTAAAATCGCGTGTTGTTGCTATACAGTCGTTATATACACCATTTGGATGAAAATAATCAAAACTCCATGCATAACCGGCCGCTTTAAAATGCGCAACACCTCCGGCATGATCGTTATCTTGATGACTGACAATCGCGGTACTTACCGTTAGATTATGGGCGTCAATATAGGGTAGTAATACACTAGGCACACGACTAAAGCGATTAAAGTAACTCGGGCCAAAATCATAAATAAACGCATGCTTATCTTTTTTTATCAGTACCATAAGGCCATGGCCTACATCAAATACGTTCAACTGCCAAAGGCTAGATTGCGTAAAGTAATAATTAGACAGTAGAGTCAAAAGCGGAATACACGCCAGTACGCGAAGCTCAATAAAATAAAGTAAAGGAACGACACTATAAAGCATCACCACAGTGGTTATACTTACCTGACCAAAATTAAGCCAACGTATGTGCTGCGGTATTGCCAGCAACATTTGATAAATATAGGTCAGTGGAAAATCATACAACACAATAAACGCATGCCAGTCGGTTAATAACCCCAGCAACACACTTAAAAATAAAGCAGGCATTAATACAAAAGATAAAATGGGAATAGCGACAAGATTTAAAACTAAACCTGCTAAACTCACGCCATTAAAAAAGTATAATGACAGCGGTAATAAGCCAATAAATAATCCCAGTTGAATAATAAAAAGAGTGCGAATATTGGCTAACAATGAATGACCTCGCAGCGGAAACTGTTTTAAAACCATAAAAATAATACATACCGCTAAAAAGGAAAAATACAGGCCAGGATTAAGCAAACTAAATGGATTAACCGCTAGAATAATAACCAACGCATATAAAATACTTCGCCATCTAAGCGCTTGCTTCGCTAAATAATAAAGCAACAAATAACAACCCAACATAATTAAGGCGCGGGTTGCCGAAATAATGAAATCACTCAAGTAAACATAAATAAAAGCGGCAACAAAGCCAGCAGCGCTATAAAAAATAGCAATATTTAATGATTGATTTAGTTCAGGCTTAATCAACTTAAGTAAACAGCGCACTGCAAAATAACAAAAGCCGAAAACCAAAGAGATATGCAATCCAGAAATAGCCAGTAAATGACTTAACCCAAGACTTTGCATTAATTGTTTATGCTCAAAGGTCATTAACGACTTGTCTCCAGTTAAGAGCACATAATATAGCCAATTAAGTTCAGCACTACTTACGAGCTTTTTGACATAAGTCCGGTAAGCCGCGATATGATTATTTTGTGGGCGGTTGTAAATCGCTAACTGCTTATTTAATACTGTGCCTTTAAACGCTATTTTTTGTGTAAAGGCATAGAGTTGACTGTCGAACACAGTAAAATTTTTAATCCCCCTAAAATTTTTTAACCTAACTTGAGCAGTAAAAGCATCACCTGGCTGAACAGGTTGTGTTGAATTAATACTTAATAAGGCATTAGGTGCTCTAAACTGACTATATTCGCTATCTTCCAAACGGGTTATTTTCACTTTTACGTATTGTGGATGTGTTGAAGAAATGACCTCTTCGACAACAACATTGACAGAATATGCGTATTTTTCGTGCTGATTAGGTAATTCAAATGAATAAAACAAGATAAAATGTGCTGCTACACAGCAAATACCGAAAATAAAGCCTAACAATACAGTTAAAAACGGCTTAAAATACGTGCTCACAATGAGGATTGAAATTGTGATAACTGTAAATTCAAGGGTTTGGTAATAAAATACGGTAATAACGACACCGATAACAAACCCAAGACTCATCCACACAGACGTAAATGGTTGCTTTAAATGGCTAAAAAAACGATCCAACGGTTTTTACCTGATCCAAATAAAATTAGACATCACAAATCACTAAGGATATTTGGTCGTCTTTTACATGATGCTAACCTTTGGCATTTAAATCGACGCTCAGCACGCGGTGCCTTTGCCGTTGGACTTTTTTTTGCATTCATCCCTGTTCCTTTTCAAATGGTGCTAGCAGCTGCCGCAGCCATAATCTTAAGAGTTAATTTGCCTATTTCTGTTGCTTTGGTGTGGATCACCAACCCACTTACAATGCCACCTATTTTTTACTGCTCATACTTGGTTGGTACATTAGTACTGAATCAACCTGAGCAGCATTTTGCGTTTGAGGCCAGTTGGGCGTGGTTTATAGAAAGCCTTACTACCATTGGCCCTGCTTTTTTAGTGGGTTCGCTTGTGTGCGCATCTATTGCCAGTGTTATTGGCTATTTTGGTATTGATTTAATTTGGCGTCGCTCAGTAAGAAAAGCTTGGATATCTAGAAATAACTAGCGACTACTTCATCAAGTACTTCTGTTAATATTACTATAGACAAAAAAAAACCAACTTAACAAGTTGGTTTTTTTATAAACGAATAGCAGTACTTAGAAACGAAAAACGCGTCTTAATCCAACTAAAGGTAGCAGTAATAAACCAAACCATGAGAAGCTGGCTGAGCTACGTTCATAAAACTCTGCATCTGGGGCTTTACAATTTTCAACTTCACCATTAGCAATCGGTGAAAGTTTTACTGCAACAGCAACACTTTCATATTGAATGTTACCATTTATGTCGGTTATGACCTCACCTAGTGAGTCTAATTTTTCAACCGTTTTAGTTGCCACACCAAATACTTCATTATTTTCGTTGATTGATTTCGCCTCTACCATTTTATAACTAAAGCTAGTTTCACCATCACTGTCAAAACATGGTAGTAGATTATTTAGATTAGTGATTTTGTCATCACCAATTTTATAAATAAACGCTTCTGAACGCCTTGTACTCGCTGTATCACCAACATCACCTTCGCCTACAATATAACCTTGATTATTAATATCATTTGCATATGAGCTTGAGCTAATAAAATAATCTTCAGGAAACACCGTCGTGTTTGTATTTACATCATGGTAGAAAAGTTTGTTTCTTAAAGAGCCTTCAATGCGTTTAGTAGCATAACCTGCAATAATGTCATTATCATTGATTGCAAATGCTTTACCTCCTTCCCAATCATCTTGCTGGTTTATAAAGTCAACTACCTCACCGTCTTTAAAATAAGTTGGCATACTGTAGATTCTATTATCGTTGTCAATATCTCGGGTATCTGAAGACCCTACAGCAATACCATTACTATTCACAGCTAATGCAATACTATTAAATGGAGTTCTGTCTTCATCTTCTTCCGGAGTAAGCGCTAAACCTAGCAACTCTGTTGAAGTCACATTATAAGTGCTGTCTAGAGTCCATTTAACCGCTGTTTTATTAAACACACCTCGCGTATTTCGAGAATTAATTAACTCGATACAAGCCATAACTGGCTCATCAAGGCCATCACAATTGTCTGTAATTGTGGTTTGTCTCTCAGCAGGAATACTGACCGATACATTACCAACAACAATGTAACCAGTGTCAGTGGCAACAATATCAGATGCTTTACTAGTCCCACCGTGTTCAGTAAATTCTGGTAAAAGCGGCACTTCAACACCACCAGCAGAGATTAAAATTCCGCGCTCTATAAACTCACGAGTAAACCACGTTTCTTCATCAGTTTCGCCATCTGGTGTAAAGCTCACTTTATCAAAGGCTGCACTTCCCCAACCAACCGTAGTACCGTCTTGCGCTACACCTGTATAAAAGTTACTTACTGATCGAGTTAGCCCATCATAATCAAGTGAAGATTCATCGAAAAGAGACTGCTCAGTTATTAAACCGTTATTATAGCTTGTAGCAATAAGCGAACTGATTTTTTGATATTCAAAATCTTCAGACCGAGAAGATAGAAAGCCAACCATAAAAGTATGTGCGTCAGCATTAGTGTAAACAGCATCATTATTTTCTATATCATCGAGGGTAAAGGTTATTTCTTTATCAATGTTTTCAAACCTTTTAACTTCGGTGTCGTATGCGCTCTTTATTATATTATCTGTAAAGTCGATATAACTAATATCAATAGGTAGGTTAAACAATCCGTTAGCTTGACCTATAATATGGCCGTTTTCACTCACATCAGTAACATAAGTATGTTTGGCAGCTTCAAAGTCACCTAATTCGGTTAACTGGTACGTTGCACTTAATGCTGATGTACTCAGTGTGGCTAAAACACTGGCCGCGAGTAATTTATATTTCATTTTATTCCTTACTACTGATTCTTTAATTCTTCAAGTTCTTCCCAACGCTCAAAAGCGGCTTCAAGGTCAGACTCAAGTTGGGCTAAATGGTTCAATTCCTTGGCTGTTATATCACTGTCTTGCTTGAAAAAATCTTCATGACTTACTCGTTCTTGTTGTTTTTCAAGTTCAGCTTCAAGTTGTTCCATTTTATTAGGTAGTTGCTCTAGTTCAAGTTTTAATTTGTAAGAGAGTTTATTTGCTTTGTTATTACTTTTAACGGGTGCCGGCTCAGATTTTTCAACCTTTTTCACTGGCTGCTGTTGCTGCTGCTTTTCTTGCTCTGCTAAATAGTTGGTATAGGCTTCATAATCGCTGTAACCGCCAACGATATCTGTTACCTTGCCGTTACCCTCAAAGGCCCATACACTCGAACACGTATTATCAATAAACTCACGGTCATGGCTAACTATCAGCACAGTACCTTGGTATTGATTGATGATATCTTCTAGTAACTCTAACGTTTCTATGTCTAAGTCGTTGGTAGGCTCATCAAGAACCAATATATTTGATGGCTTTAAGAATAACTTAGCCAGAAGTAATCTATTTTTTTCACCACCTGAGAGCGCTTTTACGGGGGTACGAGCACGTGCTGGTGGAAACAAAAAGTCTTGTAAATAACCTAATACATGACGAGAGCGCCCGCCCATCATGACCTCTTGCTTACCCTCAGCCACGTTATCTTGAACGGTCGCTTCTTCATCAAGCTTTTCACGGTACTGATCAAAATACGCAAACTCTAAATTAACACCTTGCTTTATTTCGCCACTGTCTGCTTTTAAATCACCAAATAGTAATTTTAATAGTGTTGTTTTACCAATGCCATTAGGGCCGACTAATCCAATACGATCACCACGCATAACCAAAGTAGAGAAGTCATCAGCAATGATTTTATCTTTAAATGCATGGTGTAAGTGTTTCGCTTCAAACACTAATTTACCTGAACGATCTGCCGTTTCAATATTGAAATCGGTTTTGCCTACTTGATCAACACGCTTTTTACGCTCATTACGTAATTGTTTAAGCTCACGAACTCGCCCTTCGTTACGCGTACGGCGCGCTTTAACACCTTGGCGGATCCACGCTTCTTCTTCTGCTAAACGCTTATCGAACAATGCATTTTGCGTTTCTTCCACTTTTAAATCATGCGCTTTTTGTTCTAAGTAAGTGGCATAATCACCTGGATAAGAAATTAGTTTACCGCGATCTAAATCTAAAATACGTGTTGCAACGGCGCGAATAAAAGCACGGTCATGCGATATAAATACAATCCCGCCTTTAAACTCTTTTAAAAATTGCTCTAACCACATTACACTTGTCATATCTAAGTGGTTGGTAGGCTCATCGAGTAATAATAAATCAGGCTCGCTCACTAGCGCACGCGCAAGTGCAACTTTACGTAACCAACCACCAGAAAGTGACTCTAGTTTTGCATCGGGGGTTAATTCTAGTTGGGTTAAAACCAGTTGAATACGGCTATCAAAACGCCAGCCATCAGCTGCTTCTAACTTATTTGATAAGTGCTCTAATTTATTGAGTAACTGATCAGTACAATCTGTTTGCAATTGTGTACTTACATGATGAAAATCAATCAGTAAGTTAGCAATTTCAGGCATACCTTGGGCAACATAATCAAATACAGTGCCGCTTGCGCCTTTAGGCGGATCTTGTTCTAAACGCGATATTTTTAAACTACCGACTTGGTTTATTTCGCCGTCATCGAGTATTACTTGGCCATCTAAGACTTTTAGAAGCGTTGATTTTCCTGCACCGTTACGCCCTACAATACACACACGTTCACCGCTTTCTATAACCGCATCGGCATTATCTAATAATGGGTGCGTACCGTAGGCTAATTGTGCTTTTGAAATTCTAATTAAATCCATAGTTAATCTTTACTCTTATTCTGCTTGCGCTAAAAACTGCTGCGCCTGAGGTGCAGTAAAAGGCCAAAATAATTGCTGGCCTTGTTGATTTTTTAAAACCGGAATACTGATTTGATATTCTAAAATTAAGGAGTCATCACTCATAATATCAATAAGTTGTAATTCATCAGCTGATGAAAGTAACGGTTTTAACAGTTGCTCAGCTTGCTCACACAAGTGGCAACCGTCTGTGTGATATAAAACCCACTTAGCCATGTTTAATTAACCAGCTATTATGAATTTTTTTATTACGTTTAAAATCGGGAGATAAGGTTTTTTCTGAAATATTTTCTGCTTTTAAGCCTAAGCCCATTAGCCCTACTTCGTCCATCACAAAGCCGCGTTTATTGTTAGAAAATATAAGCGTACCCGATGGGCTCAATATTTTTTTAACCCAAGTTAACAGCTTAATGTGATCATTTTGTACATCAAACGCATCTTTCATTCGCTTAGAGTTAGAGAATGTTGGAGGGTCTAAAAAGATCAAGTCGTATTGGCCTTGTGCATGCTCTAGCCATTTTAAACAGTCGGCTTGCTCAAACCGATAACGCGTATTGCTAATATCGTTAAGCGCAAAGTTATCTTGCCCCCATTTTAGGTAGGTTTTAGATAAATCAACGGTAGTAATCGCTTTTGCACCGCCTAATGCAGCATGAACCGACGCTGTTCCCGTGTAGGCAAACAGATTTAAAAAGCGCTTATCTTTTGCATTTTCTTGAATGTAACGACGTGCAAGACGGTGATCTAAAAATAGTCCGGTGTCTAAGTAATCAAATAAGTTAACTTTAAACTTAGCACCAAACTCCTCTACCACCATGGTTCTGTTTTGCTTAGCCATGGGGGTATATTGTTCTTCACCTTTTTGCTTTTTACGTACTTTTACCGCAATGTTTTCAGGTGCAATATCCAGTTGTTGCGCTGTTAAGCTAATAACATCTTGCAAGCGTTTTTCTGAGGTTTTTTCATCAATTTCTTTTGGTGCTGCGTATTCAAAAATAACCGCTGAATCACCATAAATATCAACCGCAACGTTATATTCAGGAATATCCGCATCATACACGCGATAGGCATGTACTTGATTTTGCTTAAGCCAATTTTTTAAGCCTTGCTTATTCTTTTTCAAGCGATTAGCAAAAGCCATTGAGCCTTCAAAGTTTAAAGCCGGTTTGTCATCCGTGGTAAGACTCACTTGCTTGTCATCAAGTTGATACAAGTTTAATTCAACATCAAGTGGACCATTTTTAAATTTATAACGTTTTTGCTTCACCAATTTAAGCAGTTTAAACAAGCTTTCATCCATGCCTAATAAAGCTAGTTTCCAGTGGTTGAAGTGTTTTTTAAAGCCAACACCTAAACTGCGATGTAAGTTAACCAGCTCAGCCATAGAGCCAATTCGCTCACCATAAGGTAAATTAGAAATAACAACACCCGGCAATTTAGCAACCGCAGTCAATTTAGTTGCATCGCTTTGTTTAAACTTAATTACCGTATCAAGTTCTGCGCGCTGCGCATTGGCAATGGCTTTATCAAGGACATTTGCGTCGTAATCATGGCCAATCAACCACAATTTAGGGTCGGTAATATTTGCTAAAAGCTGCTCTTTTAGTTCTTTAAATTTTGCCACTCTAAAGCTAGGTAAACGCTCAAACGCAAAGCCTTCACGAAATAGACCTGGCGCTTCATTACGCGCCATTCCAGCGGCTTCAATTAAAATAGTTCCAGCACCACAACAGGGATCAAATAAAGGCTGATTAACATTTTCAAGCCAGCCACTGCGCTTAATAATTGCTGCAGCTAAATGTTCTTTAATTGGTGCTTTACCTTGACCTTGACGGTAACCACGCTCTGATAAACGCGGGCCAGAGTAATCAATATAAAGTGAAACACCATGGCGATTTAAACGTGCAACCACTCGTACATTCGCATCTTGCTTATCAACATTTGGGCGCTGTTCATACAGATCATTAAAATAATCAACAATCGCATCTTTAATCACTAACCCTGAAAACTGGGTATTTTTAAGCGAGTCGTTTGTGCCATTAAAGTCAACAGCAAAGGTTTGCGTAGGCCCAAACCACTCTTGCCAAGGTTGTAAGCGTGCAAATTTATACAAGCTGTCTTTGTCATTTACGCCTTCTTTTTCTTCAATAAGCATAAGTACACGCGTAGCAAAGCGTGTTGATAAACACACCTTTTGCGCTAGCAATGAGTCAGCCTCAAAGCGAACAGAACCCACAGTTTGTTTTGACACCGTAGCGCCAAGCTCTGTAAGTTCATCAACCAATAAATTTTCGATTCCGATAGAAGTAAGTGCGATAAATTGCAAAGTAAAAACCCTTAATAGCTAATTGCGCGGGATTATAACATAGGTTTGCGTACAAATACGCCATAAACACGGTGGGAAAACTAAATTAGATTAAGCGGTTTGACTATCGTACTGTGAGATAATAAGCGGGTGAACACGGTTGTTTAATACGCGGATCACTTCAAACTGTGAGAGTGATAAATTATCGTCAAGCGCAAAGGTTTCGCTTAAATTAATACACACAGAAGCATCAGGGCAATGCTCCACAATTAAAAACTCGCCAGTTTGAGATTCAGAGCTCAAGTTGATAACGGCTTCAGTACTAGGTGTTGTACCCGTGTAGGGTTTAAAAAACCAACTCTTAGCTAAAACAGGCTTTAATTGAAACTTAACCGCGGTGGCATTGAGCGCTATTTGACATAATTGCGCAGGATTCCATAAGTTAAACTGCTCGAGGTAATAATATACCTGCTCATAAAAAGCGGCGTCTTCTAAACTAAAGTAAGGGTTTTTAAAGGTGCAATCCGTTAATTGCCTTAGTTTATAAGGGGTGCATAGTTGCATATCGTCATTTAAATCAAGCAGTAAGCGGTTTTTTTCAGCACACGCTATCCACTGCCATTGCTTTGACGCTTGTAACATTTGCTCCTCCCTACTTAGTACTTAAAAAAATAAAATAAGACAATAAGCTTAGAGTATAGCTGCTTTTGACCATTTTTAAAACGTCTTTTTAGAACATTTATCGAACGATCAAAAGCTTACATAACTGATCCTTATAAGTCGTTAATGATCGACTTGACCAATTGTGGTCCTTTATAAATAAATCCAGTGTAAACTTGAATCAAATCAGCCCCTGCGTTCATCTTCTCTTTAGCCGATTGAACGTCATCAATACCGCCTACACCAATGATAGGTAATTGATTATTAGTTAAACGTTTTAGTTCAGAAACAATATGAGTTGAACGTTCTCTTACCGGAGCACCCGATAACCCCCCTGCTTCATCAGCATACTGCTGACCTTGCACTAGGCTACGCTCAAGGGTGGTATTTGTGGCAATCACACCATCAATTTTATTCGTTAATAATGATTCGCTCACTTGTTCAATTTGAATAGGATCTAAGTCTGGCGCAATTTTAACCAGCATAGGTACATTTTTATTATGCTTGGCAATTAAATCTAACTGTTCATTTTTTAAACTTTGCAATAGGTCATCTAATGCTGCACCATATTGTAAGTCACGCAATCCTGGTGTGTTAGGTGATGAAATATTGACGGTTATGTAAGATGCATACTCAAACACTTTTCGCATACAGTGAATGTAATCATCTTTGCCTTGTTCATTCGGCGTATCTTTATTTTTACCAATATTAATACCTAAAATGCCATCATACTTTGCTGCTTTTACGTTATTTACTAGATTATCAACGCCTTTATTATTAAAGCCCATGCGATTAATAATTGCATTCGACTGTGGCAATCTAAACATACGAGGCTTATCGTTACCTGCTTGTGGACGCGGTGTTACTGTGCCTACTTCGACAAAACCAAACCCCATTTGGGCAAATGCATCAATACACTCGGCATTTTTATCAAGACCAGCGGCAAGCCCTACGGGATTTTTAAATTCGAGGCCTAAAAAGTTCACAGGCTTATTTGCCACGCTTTGTGACCACGCGGCACTTAACGGTGTATTAGCAAAGCGACGTAAGTTATTAAGAGCAAAATCATGGGCCCACTCCGCATCACGGGTAAACATAAAACGGCGAGCTAAATCGTAAAACATGAATATAATCCTCTTAAAGTTGTAGACAAAAAAATACCTCAGACAAGGCTGAGGTATTATATAACAAAAAACTGTTTAACGATTAATTTTAATCAGTTGCAGTTTATTACTTTGCAGAGGTATCACAGTTGTGGCCTAGTAACATAAGCTCTCTCAGTGCAACTGAGAATTTTGCAAAGTCATGACTTTGCGATGTTTTAAATTCAGTGAGCATTTGTTTCCAGCGCTGTAACAACAGATCTTGGCTATCCATCCACTGTTCAATTTGGCCATCAACATCACTACTATCACCTTCAAAGCTGTTTAACACTACTTCAGATAATGTACGTTGTTGCCAATCTAACTCTTCACGATATGAAGCACGAGCAAGTGCTTGCCAATGGTTTGAAACAGGTTGATTAGTAATTTGGTCTAAGAACCAATGTAGCCCCATTTGCGCACCAAGTTTGAAGTAAGTGTGCGATACCATATCGATTTTACGATTAGAGTTTTGCGCAATTTGTGTCAAGTCCATTACAGAGAACAAGCTTGATAACGATACAATACGCTGAGCAATCTCAACCGGAACACCGCTTTGCGTTAGTTCTTCACGTGCACTTTCTATACGATCGCTTTCTGCTTTAACAATGTATTTATTTAAGTTTTCACTTAAATCGGCAAATGTTGGTGCAAATGCTTCAATTGATTGCTCAATTGTTTGTGCTTTCGTACGGTGACGTAAGAACCAACGAGTTGCACGACGAACAGTACGACGTAACTGGTACAACATTTCTGTTTGTACGTTAGACGGTATCTTGTTATCTAAGTCACTAATTGATAACCAAGTGTCACGCATTTGGAATATTTCACTTGCGATTGAATAACATAATGCAATCTCAGCTTCGTTTGCACCTGTTTCTTCATTCATACGCACCATAAAGTTTAAGCCCATATCGTTAACAATATTATTTGCTAACTTAGTGGCAATGATCTCTTTGCGTAGTGGGTGATTATTCATAGCATCGTTAAACTTCTCACGTAATGGACGTGGGAATGATTTAACCAATAACTGACGATAGTAAGGGTTTTCGGTAATTTCGTCGGTTACTAATGACTCTTTAAGAACCATTTTCGCATAAGAGACCAACACTGAAAGCTCAGGACGTGTTAAATCTCTGCCTGCGGCAGCACGCTCTGCTAACTCCTCATCCGTCGGAATAAATTCAATCGCACGGTCTAACTTGCCCTCTTTTTCAAGCGCATGAATAAAACGAATTTTTTCTTTAAGCGTTGAGGTCCCTTTCGATTGGGTAATCGATAAAGTGTGTGTTTGACGATAACAGTCTTTAAGCACTAATTCAGATACTTCGTCGGTCATTGAGTAAAGTAACTCATCACGTTGCTTACGTGTTAAATCACCTTCGGCAACTAAACCATTAAGTAAGATTTTAATGTTTACTTCGTTATCTGAACACGCAACACCGCCTACGTTATCGATAAAATCAGTATTTACACGGCCACCTTTAGCAGCAAATTCAATACGACCTAACTGGGTTGCCCCTAAGTTACCGCCTTCGCCAAAGACTTTAGCGCCAAGGTCTTTACCATTAATGCGTAGTGCATCGTTTGCACGGTCCCCTACATCCGCATCTGTTTCTTTAGAGTGCTTAATGTATGTACCAATACCGCCATTCCACAATAAATCGAACTCCATCATAAGTGAGGCTTTGATCAATTCATTAGGCGTCATGCTGGCTTTTTTAGTGCCCAACATTTTTTTCATTTCTGGGCTTAGCGTAATCGACTTGGCTGCACGAGAGAACACACCACCGCCGCTTGAAATTAACTCTTTGTTGTAATCTTCCCATGATGAACGTGGCAAATTAAATAAACGCTCGCGCTCTGGGTAAGAAGCAGCTGCATCAGGGTTTGGATCCACAAAAATATGTAAGTGGTTAAACGCCACTTGCAAACGAATGTGCTTTGATAACAACATACCATTACCAAATACATCACCGGCCATGTCACCAATGGCAACGGCAGTAAAGTCTGTGGTTTGACAGTTAATATCCATTTCACGGAAATGACGCTTAACAGACTCCCATGCACCACGCGCAGTAATACCCATTTTCTTATGGTCGTAACCTACTGAACCACCTGATGCAAACGCATCACCCAGCCAGAAGTTATATTCGATTGCGATACCGTTCGCGATATCAGAGAAAGTCGCAGTTCCTTTGTCCGCTGCAACCACTAGGTACGCATCGTCTTCATCATGACGAGTAACATCAACAGCAGGTACAACTTCGCCGCGCTCAATATTATCTGTGATATCTAATAAGCCACGAATGAAGATTTTGTAACATTCTTGGCCTTCTTTGATAAACGCTTCGCGCTCACTAGGTAGTTGTTTACATACAAAGCCACCTTTTGAACCAACCGGTACAATTACGGTATTTTTAACCTGCTGCGCTTTTACCAAGCCCAAAACTTCAGTACGGAAGTCTTCACGACGGTCTGACCAACGAAGGCCGCCTCGCGCAACTTTACCAAAGCGTAGATGCACACCTTCAACACGCGGCGAGTAAACGAAAATCTCAAACGCAGGAACAGGCAGTGGTACTTCTGGAATTAAACTTGGTTGAATTTTAAGTGAAATATATGACTTAAACTTACCTTCACCATCTTTTTGGAAGTAGTTTGTACGCAGCGTTGCAACAATCATATCAACGTATAAACGGATAATACGGTCATCATCAAGATTCGCTACGTTTTCTAACTCTGCATAAATTTCTAAGCCTAGTTTTTCAAGTGTTTTAGCACTTGCAGGACTTTTAACTGAGAATTTTTTAGCAAATAAATTAACGATTTTAGCCGCGATGTGTGGGTAATTAGCAAAGGTGCTTTCGATGTACGTTTGCGAGAAAGTAACCCCAATTTGGCGCATGTATTTAGCGTACGCACGTAAAATTGATGCTTCGCGACCGGTTAACCCACCCATTAACACTAAACGGTTAAAACCATCGTTTTCTAAACGATTTGCCCACACACTGGTTAGTGCGGCACGAAAACGTGCGGAAATTTTATCAAAATCGGCCATCCCTTTGCTATCAATCAGCATTGAGAAGTCCATGATCCAATTAATGCCACCATCACTGGTTTTAACTGAGTAAGGTGTTTCACCTACAACACGTAAACCAAAGTTTTCCAGCATTGGCATCACATCTGATAAGTGAATTGGCTCATCTTTGTGGAATAAGCTTAAACGAACAATATTGCTGCTCGCCTCTTCTTGTGGACGATAAAACAACATCTCAAGTTTGTTGTCATCGTTTAGCATTTCTAGCTTTTCAATATCAACAACAGCGGCACTTGGTAGTACTTCTTCTTTGTATGAACGTGCAAAAGCGTTGCAGTATTTACGGTTTAATTCGTTACCACGTGCTTCACCAGCAGATTCCAGTAAGGCTGATTGGAGTTTATCTTCCCAGGTACGAGCGGCTTCAATTAGATTATTTTCTATGTCTTTCACGTTATATTCAATATTGTTATCGGTCACACGAACGGTGTAATGAGTACGCGCCAGTGTTGACTCTGAGAAATAGGTAGTAAATTCGACTTTAACGTCAGAATTAAATGCATTCGCTAAAATAGCCTGCGTTTCGCGGCGCAGCGCCGTGTTATAACGTTCACGTGGTACATACACCATACAAGATAGGAAGCGACCGTATGCATCTTTGCGAACAAATAAACGACACATATCGCGTTCTTGAATTTGTAACACGCCCATAGCAACTTCAAGTAGCTCATGTTCGCGAGCTTGCACTAATTCGTCACGTGGGTAGGTTTCTAAGATATTTAATACCGCTTTGTATGCATGTGTACCCTTAGCAAAATCACACATATCCATAATGCGATTAATCTTGCTTTTAAGAACCGGGACATCAGCAGCGCTGTTATTATAAAAGTTAGATGAGAATAAACCTATAAAACGGTCTTCACCAATCACATTACCTTTGTCATCAAAACGCTTAACACCCACATAATCAATATAGGCTGGGCGATGAACTCGAGATAATGAATTGGTTTTCGTTAAAATTAATAAGTTGCTACTACGCGCTTCTTGACGAGCCACTTCAGGTAACTCAGAAAGCAAACGAGTATGCTCAGCATCCGAGTTTTTCATTAACCCTAAGCTGGTATCCATTTTACCTTTTAATTGATAATCACCTTGGACTGGCGAGAGCTCATATTGGCGGTAACCCATTAATGTAAAGTTGTCTTTTACTAGCCAATCTAAGAACTCAACGGTTTCATTTATTTCGTTATCATTTTTATCTTTGTGGCTTTTAGGTAAGCTTTTGCTAACTGCGATTAGTTTTTCGCGAATAGGCTGCCAATCTTCAACCGCAACCGATACATCAACGAGTACAGATTCAAGTTCTTTTTTGAAAGACTCAATAACAGTAGCATCTGTTTGACGGTCAATTTCTATGAAGAATACTGTTTTTGTTGATGTTGATTCTTGCTCTGCTTTTAAGCTTGATAACCCTGATATTTTATCGTTTTTATCACGTTGAATTTTCAGTGGGCTATGTAGAAGTAAGTGAGAGGCAATGTTTTCTCGTGTCATGGCCATACGCACAGAGTCAACTAAAAATGGCATATCTTTAGCAATGATCTCTACAATGGTATGCGATGACTGCCAGCCATCTTTTGCCACTTCAGGGTTGAAAACGCGAATAACTGCGTCATCTGATGTATTTTTTTCTAGCGAATTCCAAAGGCTAAGTGCAGCACCATATAAGTCACTGTCGTTGCGATTTGCCAAATCCTCTTTAGACATATTGCTGTACAAGGCTTTGGCGAATTTCTCAACGAGTAACACATTATCAGCGCGAACTTTTTTCTGGATAAGCTTACAGACGTTATCTAAAATAACCGAGGCTTGGCCTTCATTTCGTGTCATTGTATGTTCCTTAATCTATCACTGCTAGTTTAGCAGAGTATTTGTACAGCCATTTATTAGCGTGGAGTCAGTTAAATTCTAACCCTTTTGAAACTAATAAACAGCCTTTTCGATGAAAACATTTTAAGCATTTCAGCTATTTGGTCATCTATTCACAAAATATAGATATAAATGGCCATTACTGGCCATTTTGGAGCAAATTTATTCACCTTATTTTTTCTGGTCAGTCCAGAGCAAGCTGCCAATTGCAGGTAAAAGTAACACTGCGCCCAACATATTTACTAAAAACATGAAGGTAAGCAGAATTCCCATATCAACTTGGAACTTCAAATCAGAAAAAATCCACGTACTTACACCAATCGCTAATGTAATACCGGTAAATAACACCGCACTACCACGTTCAACTAATGCATTACGATAAGCAATACTCAATGGTACGTTTTGTTTTAACTGCCCCATCATCGATGACAAAATATAAATACCGTAATCAACACCAATACCTACACCCAGAGCAATCACTGGCAACGTTGAAACAGTCAGACCAATCTCAAGCTGTACCATCAGTGCTTGTGCAAGGGTTGATACTATGTACAAGGGTAATACCACCGCAATTGTTGCTTTTACACTCTTAAAACTAAGTAAGCATAAAATAATAACCGCACCGTATACATACAACATCATAGGTATTTGCGCTGCTGAAACAGACTCATTCGTTGCAGCCATAACACCAACTGGCCCTGACGCTAATTTAAAGGCAAGTTTATCTGTGCCCTCTTCATCAGCAAATTGTTTTACTTTTGCAATCACGTTATCAATTGTTTGTGCTTTGTGATCGTCTAAAAATATAATCACCGGCATTACCGAGCAATCACCGTTTAATAACCCTGTACTGGTTTCTACACGTGACGTTGATTGCACTAAACTGGCAGAATTGCGCGGCAAACTTTGCCACTTTAAATTGCCCTCGTTGTACCCGGCATTGACTGATTGTGCCACTGAACTTAAGCTCACCGCTGACTGCACACCTGCTAAGTTTTCAACTTTATATTGAAAACGCGATATACGTTCCATTACATCATGCTCTGTACAGGCCGCAGGGTATGCTTCCACAATCACTTTTAAAATATCAGACGAAATGGTGTATTTGTCCGATATTAAAAAGGTATCTTGGTTGTAACGTGCATCTTGGTGCAACGATGGCGCACCCGCGTGTAAATCACCGATTCGCATTTTATCTGCTTGCCAATAACCTAATGCAAATAAAACCAAGGTGAAACCTATGATCATTTTTGCTGTTTTAGGGTCGGTTGCTTTAACTAATAAATCGCGCATTGCATCGAGTATATTCGGTTTGTTGGCATCACCCGATTGAATATGGATGCTGTTTTCAAAACGCATATACGATGCCCATACAGGCAATAAAATAAGGTTAGTAAATATAATAACAGCCACCCCTAAACTTGCTGTAATAGCCAGTTCACGAATGATGCCGATATCTATGGTTAAAAGTGTTAAAAAGCCAACCGTATCTGATAACAACGCAATCCCACCTGGTACCAGCAAAGCTCTAAAGCTAGATTGACAACACACGGCGGTCGCTTTGCCCTCAGTGACTTTTTTACCAATGGCGTTGATCATCTGCACACCGTGGCTTACACCAATTGCAAAGACTAAAAAGGGAACTAAAATTGACATAGGATCAAGGCCAAAGCCTAAACTAGACAATAAGCCTAACTGCCAAATAACGGCAATAATAGAACACACAATTGGTAAAATAGTGAGTTTCAAGCTGCCACAAAATAGCCATACCATGACGAATGTAAACGCAATCGCGATGGCAAAAAATAAAACAACCCCTTTTGCACCTTCAGCGATATCGCCAGCCATTTTTGCAAAACCGATAATATGAATACTGATATTATCAGTACTTAAAGGTTCACGAATTTCGGTTTCTAATTTTTTTGCAAACGCAAGGGTGTCTAATTTTTCTTGTGTTTGCGGATCAGTCTCTAACAGTTGGGCGGTGACCATGGCACACGAATAATCGCTTGCTATCATACGACCAACTACTTTTGCCTTTTCAATGTTTTCTTTTACAACGCCTAACCCTTGCTTGTCTGCTTTAAAGTTAGCTGGAATGATAGGGCCACCAGCAAAGCCGTCTTCAACAACTTCAACAAAACGGGCACTGGGTGAAAAGATAGAATTTACTAAAGGACGATTTACCCCAGGAATAAAATAAAGCTGATCGTGCACTGCTTTTAATTGGGTAAAAAATTCAGGATTGAAAATATCTCCGCTGTCGTCACATACGGAAATTAAAATACTATTTGCACCACCAAACTGTTTCTCATGTTTAGTGTATACCTTCATGTATTCATGATTGAGCGGAATATTTTTATTAAATGACGCATCAAGTTGAATCTGTGTTGCTTTAAAAACCAACAAACAGGTAATTAGCACAAAACTTATGAGTACTACTGTGCGGTGCCTAAAAATCGCTTTTTCTAAGAAATCTAAAATTGCTTGCATTAAGGGGTCAACTCCTTCACTTTAATGCCATTTTCTGTCGCCATAATAAGTCTATCTTTAACAATTACACCATCAAGTATTGCCTTACCATCGGCCAATTGCTCGTATGACAGCTCATCATCTTTTAGATGAAAAATAACACCGCTATTAGCCAGTAATAGCCATTGTTTATTGTTGTAGTTGATAATGCTGTTAATAGTGGCGGTTTTGTCATTTTCTAAATGCTGCCATTGTCCACTGTCGGTTTTATTTACGAAAATATTACCGCGTAGCCCCGCGACGATTTGTTGCGATGAATCAGAAGCAAAACCAAAAAACGAGCCAGGGTAAATTTCATCTATCCGTTGCCAAGTTTGGCCATCGTCATCACTTTTTGCCATTAAGCCCATCTCTCCCACTAGCATTAAACCCGTGCTAGTCGGTTCTATGCGGTTAAAATGTGGCAAAATAGACGAAGTTTCTATTTCATACCCTTCGGGATCGGTTTCTTTTAAATCGTTTAAGTACGCTCTATCTTCACTAAATAACAGTGAATCTAAAAACCGTTTTTGCCAATGTTCGCCGCCATCACTGGTTTGATAAAACATACCGTAGGCGCCCACGGCATAACCATGTAAATCGTCTTTAAAATAAATATCTAAACAGGGTTTATCAAGTGAGGGCTTTGCTTGTTGTAACTGCCAGTTTTCACCACCGTCGGTGGTATTTATAATTGTGGCGTCATGTCCACATGCCCAGCCGTGAGAATCATTAGTAAATTCAACCGCCGTTAATAATACTTGTGTAGGCACTGATTGTGCTTGTTGCCAATTGTTACCATCAACACTTTTAATTACCGTACCGTGTTTACCCACAGCAATAAGCCCTGCTGAGGTTTGTGTGATATCGGTAAGGAGTGTTTTATCTGCATTAATCGCGCTAATCGCACTTAAAGGTGCGTCTTGTGCAAAACTCGCACCGCTTAGGATCAGGCTGGCATAAACCAAATACTTCATAAATTAAATTCGCCTTGAACTGAGGATTTGTTTGTCTGTTATAAAGAGGAAAACCTGTGCGTTAATAGACAAACGCGATGTGAAAGAAAAAAGGCACCTAGGAAACTAGGTGCCTGCTTTTATACTATCTGCCAGCGCGACGTAAAGCGCTCGATGTGAACTCATTATCATTAAATGACTGAGAAAAATCATACATCTTTTCTTGGTTATCTAAACCAATGGCTAAGTAGCGACGTGAGTTAAGGTCGTGGTAAACCTCAAGCGTACTCCACTGAGTCGGTACTTCGTAGTAGTTAAGGCCATAAGCCATTGCTACACGATACAGTTGGTCGCGATTATCGTATATATCGGTAACATGTACTTGCCAGCTGTCTTCATCAATGTAGAACACACGTTTTTTATAAATATGGCGCGTGTCATCTTTTAAGTTTGCTTCAACAACCCAAACACGGTGTTTTTCATAACGTGTATGCTCTGGGTTGATGTGGCCCGGCTTTAAAATATCATCATAGGTTAGCTTATCACTATGAAGCTTGTAGCTATTGTATGGGATGTAAAGCTCTTGCTTGCCTTTTAGCGTCCAGTTATAACGATTTGGCGAGCCGTTAAACATGTCAAAATCATCGGTTGTACGTAAGCTATCTGCTGCTGTACCCGGAGCATCATACGCTACATTAGGTGCACGACGAACACGACGCTGACCTGAATTATACGTCCACGCTTGACGTGGTGTTAATATTTGATCCATGGTTTCATGTACTAACAATGCCGTACCTGCCAAACGTGCTGGCTCTGTCACTTGCTGTTTAAACTTAAACAAAATATTAGAGTCTTGCAGCTCAGCAGGCGTTGCATTTGGATCAGAATATTTAACTAATAGTTGCTCATCAAAGCCAACATAGTTGTACGATCCCGATGCCGTTGGCGCTGCTTGACCACCGAAGCGCTCAATTGATTGACCACGATAGCGAAGTAAATGGTTCCAAATTGCTTCTAAACCTGTTTTAGGAATTGGAAATGGAATACCAATTGCTGTGTTCTTAATGCCGTTACCGCCTTCAACTAATTCAGCTGTAGTAGCAAATTTCTTTGTCGCATCGTATACAAACTGTGGGTATGACGCTGAACGACGTGTTTTGTAAATAGGCATTTTAAACGTATCTGGGTACGCTTCAAGTAATGCTATTTGCCCTGGGCTTAAATTTTCTTTGTACTTATCAATATTGCTTTTATCTATAGTAAACAATACTTCATCAGTTGCGTAAGGGTCTAAGTGGTGCATACCCGGCTCATAACCTGCTGGTGCAGCAGTAATACCGCCGTTCCACGCTGGGATTGAACCATCTGCATTAGCTGCTTTTTCTGCCCCAATTGGGCTTAGGTCTTTACCTAGACGCGCAGCTTCTTCTGGACTAATTTTAGCCAGTGCTGCGTGACTTGCAAACAAACTACAAAACGCTGTAGCAATGAGGGTAGGTTTTTTAATCATAATAATGTTACCCCTAGATAGAATATTTTAAGTTAAAAGAAACGTAATCTCGGTCAGAGAAAGTGTTGGTGTCGCCACCACCCCAAAATGAGTTGTAACTTACATCTAAAGACCATGCATTTTGGTAATTAAAGCTCATAGTAGCACCTAGTGACTTACGATCTTCAATGAATAAGAACATTGGATCAGGCGTATTACCATTAACATCATGCGAGAACACAAAACGAGGTGAAAAGTTAATACCATTGTAAATATTAAAGTAATCACCTTTGGCAATTAAGCGATAACCCCAAGACGACGCCGTAGCAAACGATTTTTGCTCAGGACCATTTGATAAAGCCATATGCAATGCAGAATAGTCTGAACTACCTGGGCCTTGCATAATACCGCTTCGACCAGTACCAGAAACATTTAAACGCATTTCATCGTATTCAGGCATATTGTTGATGCGAACACCACCAATTTCACCGACAACTGCCCAGCTATCAGCACCTAATGAAGGGCCGAATAAATGCGTTGCCGTAAACTGTAGCTGTGAAGTATTACGTTCAATGTAACCTTTAGCCAGCTCGCCTGGACCTACAACACTTGCAGCATCACCTTTACTCATTTGCGAAATACCCGCAAATTCAGGGCGTAAGCCGGCAATCGCTAATTGCTCAGGCATAGCTGCATAAAGTAATTCTACGTCATCGATTTGTAGTGGTTCGTCTTCACGGAAAGTGAATTCACCTGCAAACGCGGTTTCACCCAGCGAGGTATTAAAACTCAAACCATATAGTTTAATATCTTCAGGGTATTCGTTTGTCGCTTTAGCAAATGCTTTTAAGTCAGAGACGTTATCAGAGGTAATTTCAGTGGTGGCAATCATCGCTAAATCTTGTTGCAATGATGCTTGCGTGAAATTAGATACGCGGCCCGAAATAAGTGGACGACGGCTGTGATAATTTACATGATAAAGTGCCACTTCTGTATCGTTCCACTCTGGCAAAAACATACCTAAGCGCAGACCATATTGACCGCCATCATCAGGTTCGGTTTTTCCATCATAGCCTTTACCTTTAAGGGCAACCTTAGTTGGGTACGCTAAGTACATATTGGCCAGTAATTGTTGTCCAGCTGCACTTGAAGGGTCAATACCTTGGCTCGCAGCCACTTGGCCATAAGTTGCCATCAGGTTATTCAAGTTATCTGTTAAAAACGCTAAGTCAATATCAGGGTTTGAGGTGAAACCAAGCTGTACATTTTGTTGATAACCGTTTTCAGCCGCAAAATCATTGGTAGAAAAATAAGTCCCTGCTGCAGGTAAACGTGTTTCATGCCATTGATACTGATAAAAGCCCTCTAAGGTCATGTTTTCTGTAAGCCCTAATGAGGCCCACAACATACCAACCGGAATAAACGCTTCTTTTAGTTCAGCACCAGGTGCTTTTAATCGGTCAATATCAACCGGGTTTACGTTAATACCATGAGAGATTAATGTACTTTCCCCCCAGTTAACCACTTGTTGACCAACTCGAATAGAAAGCGGGTTTTTGCCTTCATTTAAATCAAAGTTTGCCCACACATACGCATCAAGTAAACGAATGTCAGCACAGCTTTGCTCTTTAGTATCATCATCATCACACGGATCTACACCCTGACCAGATGTTGGATTAACGTAGGCACGATCGCCGTCCATTAATTCAAAATCATAAAAATACATAAAACGAGTAAATAAGCCGTAGTTATCTTTACTTATTGATAGGTCATGCGTGCCTTTTAATAGCTTTGAAAAAGTTTCGCCGCTATCAAAGTTTAAATCGCCTGCATCACCATTATTTGAGTAAGAGCCCGGTTGAGCCCAGACATCTTGAGATGAATAAATTGTATTGATTGCTGGGTTATAACCTGTCCAATCAAATGATGGGTTATTACTTTTACCAATGAGGTTAAAGTCACGGTCTTCTACGCGAATACTTTGCCCATAAGAAAAAGTAGAGTCGAAAGCGATATCAAAACCGCCTACCTCAAATGTTGCAGCCTGTGTCTGTGCTGCTGATAAACCGATAGCCGCAGCTGTTAAGCCGAGTACTATTTTATTTTTAACAAAAAGCGATCTTCTTATCATTTTGGTTCCCCCCTGTCGCGGGTATTTTTTGTGTGATCAAGTTATTGTTTTTAGTGTAATCGTAACGATAGAAGCGAATTAAACAAATTACAAATGGTCGCCTTCAATCAGTTATAAGTTTTTTATTTGTTTAACGTTTACGTATTGGTAAGACGTCATACCAGATAATTTATACACGTAAATTAACAATAGAACAAATCGAAATTAACAAAAAGGCAATATTTGTGTATATCTATATCACAAAAAACAACAGCTAGGCTACTCGTTCGAGACGGATGAACTTGTTTTCATTACTTAAAATAAGTCTAAACCGACCACGAATACCTAAACTAGACATGAAGGGCCGAAGATAATGCGCAGCAAAACGAATTGTTTTGCCGCTATCAGCTGTTACTTGAATTGAGCTATACCGGCCATGGTAATAATCCATGCACTCGTTATAGCTCAAATTTATATAAAAATAATGTTCTATCATGATTTATTGTAAAGCTTTTTCAACCTTTTCAAATAAATCATCGCTTAAACCTTCTAAATTCGAAAGGCGCTCTAATTGCGCTTTCATTGCACTGGCACGGGTTTCATCATAGCGGCGCCATGACATAAACGGCGTTAACATACGTGATGCATTTTGCGGGTTAATCGCATTAAGCTTAATTAATAAATCGCCAAGTAATGTATAACCTTGACCATCTAAGCGATGAAATTGTGCGGTATTAAAGTGCGAAAAACTCCCCACTAATGCACGAACTCGATTCGGATTTGAAAAATCAAAACATGGATGTGTATACAAGGCCTTAATTTTCTCAATGGCATCATCAGCGCTATTCATTGCTTGTAAAGCAAACCATTTATCCATTACTAGCACATCATGGCGCCATTGGCTGTCAAAATGCGCAAGTAATTGATTTGATAATGGGTGCGCAGCTTTAACTACACTGCTCAAAGCGCCAAGCACATTAGTCATATTTGTTGATGCTGCTGCCTGCTCAATTAAGCTTGCCGCCTCAGCACTATCTGTTTTTGCTAAATAGTGCAAGCAAAGTTGTTTTAAAGCGCGAATAGCCACCGCTTTGGCACTCACACTACCATCATCGGTGATTGCCTGATAACAACTTAAAAACTCAGTATGTAGTTGTTTGGCAATTTGTTGTTCGAATAGCTCAATATTGGCAATAATGTCATCAACCGGAATAACGTCAAACTCCGCAGCTAAAGTATCAAAACTAGGCAGTTTTAAGAGTTCAGCAATCAGCGCTAAATCACCCTCTCGTTGCGATATTAGCACCCTAAGTGCATCAATAACGGCATCGCTTAGTGGTGCATTACTAGCTGAAATAACGTTTGCCTTGAGTGCATTAATAAACAATTGTTGTTGTGCATCCCAGCGTGAAAAGTCACTGCGTGCAAAACGCATAATATGTAATAAATCAGCTTCAGTGATCTGTTGATTCAAAATACACGGTGCTGAAAAATCTTCTAGCAATACGGCGGTTGGACTGTGTTCAATATTATCAAAATGAAATGTTTGTTTAGCTTGAGTAACATTTAATACGCTATCAACCTTTTTACCTTGGTATTGCAATGCAATACCAAGGCCTTGCTGATCTAAAAGTTCAATCGCAAAAGGAATATGTAACATCGCATTATCAGGCTGATTCAGGGGCGCAAGTTGCTCTATAGTGAGCGTGAAGATTTGTGCACTTTCATCATACGCTTTGGTAACGTTTAAACGTGGTGTCCCACACTGATTATACCAACGCTTAAATTGTGATAAATCAATTGATGATGCATCACTCATTGCCGCAACAAAATCATCGCAGGTAACCGCTTGGCCATCATGACGCTGAAAATACAGTGTCATGCCTTTTTGAAAATTTTCCTCACCCAACAATGTATGCATCATACGAATAACTTCAGCCCCTTTGTCATACACTGTAACGGTGTAAAAGTTATTCATTTCGATGACTTTTTCTGGGCGTATTGGGTGTGCCATTGGGCCGGCATCTTCGCTAAATTGATGAGTGCGCATCACTTTTACCGCGTCAATTCTATTTAGCGCACGAGAGCCTAAATCACTGCTAAACTCTTGATCTCTAAATACCGTTAAACCTTCTTTTAAAGACAGCTGAAACCAATCACGACAAGTTACACGATTTCCGGTCCAGTTATGAAAGTACTCGTGGCCAACAATAGACTCAATGGTGTGGTAATCTTTATCGGTTGCCGTTTCTTGATTTGCCAGCACGCATTTGCTGTTGAAAATGTTTAACCCTTTATTTTCCATTGCTCCCATATTGAAGAAATCAACGGCAACAATCATATAAATATCAAGGTCATACTCTAAATTAAAACGTGACTCATCCCAAGCCATCGCTTTTTTAAGCGACGTCATAGCATGCTCTGTTTTAGGTAAGTTTCCTTTATCGACAAATAACGCTAGGGTGACATCCTTACCACTGCGGGTAGTGTATTTATCGTGTAAAACATCAAAGTCCCCTGCCACTAGAGCAAACAAATAACTCGGCTTTTTGAACGGATCTTGCCATTTTACAAAATGGCGTCCATCTTGCGTTTCACCACTGTCCACTTGGTTACCATTAGAGAGCAAATGCGGAAATGCCGTATCGGCAATAATAGTGACATCAAAAGTTGAAAGTACATCAGGACGATCCATGTAGTAGGTTATTTTTCTAAACCCTTGCGCTTCACATTGAGTACAATAAGCGCCTCCCGATAAGTACAATCCCTCAAGTGATGTGTTTGTTTGCGGTGAAGTTTGCGTCACTATGCTTAACTGACATTCATCAGGCAGATTATTAATGATTAATTGCTGATTTATAATTTTATAATCTGTGAGCTCTGCACCGTCAATCGATAAAGAGATCAAAGTTAAGTCAATACCATCTAATACCAGAGGCGCATTTGAATCACCCACGCGTTTAAGCGTTAATAAAGCATTTACTTGAGTCGTTAATGGCTGTAAGTCGAAAGTCAGCTCAGTATGCTCGATTGAAAAATCGGGGGCTTTATAGTCTTTTAAATATTCTGCTTGAGGTTTTTGTAGTTCAGTCATGATCACTCCAAAAAAATAGCCCCTTTTAGTGATAAAAGGAGCTACTTAAATTAAGCCGTTTGCTTAGGCTTGATACGCAGTATCTTAATACCTAAGTAAGCATAAATAACGGCTAAGAAAGGATTTATAAGGTTGAAAAATGCATAAAGTGCATAATCAAACGGATTGATTAATAGGACACTTTGCATATACGCACCACAGGTATTCCATGGTATGAGCGGGCTGGTAATTGTGCCACCATCTTCTAGTGTGCGTGACAAATTAACCGGCTTTAACCCGCGCTTTTTATATTCTTCTTTAAACATACGCCCGGGTACAACAATAGCAATATACTGATCGGCTGCGATAATATTGGTACCAATACAGGTAGCAATAGTTGAAGCAATTAATGAACCGGTACTTTTTGCGATTTTAAGAATACTTTTAACAAATATATCAAGTAGACCCGTTTTTTCCATAATCGCACCAAACATAAGTGCCGTCATGATCAACCATGTGGTTGTTAGCATGCCTGACATGCCACCGCCACTGAGCAAAGAGTCCATTTTTTCATCACCGGTACTAATAGTAAAACCGTCAAAAAAGGTGGTCCAAACCAGTTTAAAGTAACCAACAAACTCACCTTGAGTCATATCTATTTGGTTAGCAATTAAATCAGATTGAAATAACAATGCCCATACAGCCCCTATTACAGCACCAATAGAAATAGCCGGAAACGCTGGCATTTTTCTTATTGCTAAAACTAGTAACACGATTAAAGGCACCAACATTTCTAAACCAATATTAAAGTTTTGTTGAAGAATTGATGTTATTTCATCAATTTGACCCGACTCGCCTGCCGCGGTGGCATTGAAGCCCATAAATACAAAAATGATTAATGCAATCACAAAGCTTGGAACAGTTGTCCATAACATATGGTGAATGTGTTCAAATAAATCAGCACCAGCAACAGCCGGTGCTAAATTGGTTGTTTCTGACAATGGGCTAAGCTTGTCGCCAAAGTAAGCGCCTGATATAACTGCACCGGCGGTAACTGTCGGCTCTAGGCCAAGTCCAGAAGCAACGCCAAGTAATGCGACACCTATGGTCGCTGCCGTGGTCCACGAACTACCAATACTCATTGCTACAATGCCACAAATTAAACAACTCGCGGCGTAAAACCAGCTAGGGTTGATAATTTGTAAGCCGTAATAAATTAAGGTCGGAACCGTTCCTGATAATAACCATGTTCCGATAAGTGCCCCCACCATGAGTAAAATTAAAATAGCGCTAAGAGATAAGGTAATTCCCTCAATCATTGCATCTTCTAATTTTTTCCATGTGTAGCCATTTTTTAAACCAATCAGTGCTGCAGCAAAAGTTGCAAACAGTAATGCAATTTGATTCGGGCCTGATGATGAATCATCGCCAAATAAGTACACGGCGGCACCTAACAAACAAATTAATACAGCAATTGGAATGAGTGCATCAAAAAGTGTGGCACTTTTAAGTGGTTTTTCTTCAATGGGCTTCAAAATATAGACTCCTACACACATTCGATGCATGTTGATTATTTTTATTAGCACGTACGCGCATTTATTGAGCAGTGTTGATCTAGCTCAACTTTTGGTAATCCGCGATTATAACAATTTAGCAAATTATCGATAGTAAAAAAGGCGCCTAAGCGCCTTTTTTTTTAACGAGCAAAGCCTTAATTAGCGCTTAGCCATACGACCGTATCTAATATAATCTTGCGTTATTAGTGCCGCTTCTTCAAGGAATGGGTCGAGCTTTTCAATCACCTCTGGTACATCGTCAAGGTTTTCTACTGGCTCTTTACCTAAACGTTTTAAACGCTCGTTAGTACGAGCTAATGCACGTGCCTCATTTTCTTCTTTTTCTTTAATACGTTTTTTCTCAACTAAAGAAATCGTTTTACGATCTTTTTCTTCGTTGTAACGGGTAATATCTTCAAACACATAATTAAATTCAGGCTCTGTTTTAATTCGCTCATCATGTTGTTTTTCAAGGTGACTGATGACCGGATCTAAACGCCCTATTTGTTTATACTGTGCTTTTACTATGCTATCCCATGGCAATGCATTGTCTTGTTTGCTTTCGCCCCACTCAGCTGGGTCAATGGCAGATGGGAACGTAATATCTGGGATCACACCTTTATGCTGCGTACTGCCGCCGTTAATACGGTAAAACTTAGCAATGGTGTATTGCACACTGCCTAGCGGGTTATCGTATAAATCATAAGCGCGTGCGAGGCCTTTATGCTGCTGCACAGTGCCTTTACCAAAGGTTTGTTCACCTATGATAACTGCGCGGCCATAGTCTTGCATTGCCGCTGCAAATATTTCAGATGCAGACGCACTGTATCTATCAACAAGTACCGTCAGTGGGCCATCGTAATAGGTAATGCCATCACGGTCTTTTTGCTCTTCAATGCGATTATTTAATGTATGAATTTGTACCACTGGGCCTTGATCAAAAAACAAGCCTGACAATTGCGTCGCTTCATATAGCGAACCACCGCCATTTTGACGTAGGTCTATAATAATACCGTCAACTTTTTGCTCTTTTAATTTAGCAAGTTCTACTTTTACATCTTTAGAAAGGTTGTTGTAAAAACCAGGGATTTCAATTACTCCAATCTTACTGGTTAGATCCGAATAGCTGGCTTCAAATACTTCTGATTTTGCTGCTCGGTCTTCCAGACGAATTTTATCACGGGTAATCTCAACTACCTTTGGCGTACCGTGAGCATCAGCACCCTTTAAATATTGTAAACGTACTTTAGTGCCTTTAGGACCTTTTATAAGATCAACCACGTCATCTAAACGCCAACCAATAACATCAACAAACTCTTCGCCCTCTTGAGCCACACCAATAATGCGATCATCGGCTTTAATCTGCTCAGATTTGTCCGCAGGGCCTCCTGGAACTAGACTACGAATAACTGTGTAGTCTTCATCGGGCGTTAATACTGCGCCAATCCCCTCAAGCTCTAAGTCCATGTCCATTTTAAATTGTTCAGCACGACGAGGTGACAAGTATGAAGTATGCGCTTCAATACTGCGTGCTAGCGAGTTCATTACAATTTGAAATGCGTCTTCAGATTTTGACTGAACAAGGCGTTTTTCTGCGTTTTTATAGCGCTTAGTCAACACCTCTTTAATGCCTGGCCAATCTTTGCCAGTCATTTTTAAACGCAGTGCATCATATTTTACCCGTTCGCGCCAAATTTCATCAAGCTCAGCTTGGGTAGTTGCCCACGGTGAATCTTCGCGGTCATAAAAATATTCATCTTCTTCGTCAAACGTCATTTCGTTTTCAAGTAGCGACAGTGAAAATTCATAACGTTCAAAACGGCGTTTAAGGCTTAAGTTGAAAATATCAAACGTAAACCCTAACTGGCCGCTAAGAAGCGCGTTATCAAAACGGTTACGATATTGCTCAAATGAGTCTACATCGCTTTTTAAAAACACGCTTTTATTAAAATCAAGGGATTCGATGTAACGATCAAATACTTTACTCGAAAGCTCATCATTAAATCGAACGGGTGTGTAATGTGAACGAGTAAATAGATTAGCCACTCGTTTGCTGGCTGTACCGTGCTGACTTTCTTGTTTTAACAAGGGTAAGTCTTCTAATGTTACCGGTTCTACTGCAGCAAATAACGAACCTGAAAACAGCGCAGCAACTAACGGAATGAGCGTAAACTTTTTACTCATACACAACTCCTTAATTTTTTTCGCAACTTAAATAATGTATAAGCTGTCGGCTTTGGTTTTTACTTGCATACCTGTCACTAGTTCAACGTGAACATCGTCTTTGTTTACTTCAGTGATTACTGCATTAACAAGTGCTTGGCCAAGTTTAACTTTAACCTTGTTATTAACCTTGACCTCGCCTGCAGGTAAAGGTTCAACTTTTCCTGAACGCTTAGGCGCAGCGGCTTTGGCAGGTTTTGCTGCAGCTGATGGATTTTTAGCTGAATGCACTGGCTTCTTCTTAAAAGATTTTGCATCTGAGTCTTGACGTGGGCGTTGCTGCTTTTTGCGCTTTGCCATTTTAGCACGGCTTTCTTCCAACGCTTTTTGTGCGTGGTCGATATGCTCTTGCTCAACTTTCTCGCCTTGATTTCCGTCAAGATCAATACGGAACTCAGATTTAGTAACCGCTTCAAGATAGCGCCAGTTAGATGTGTATTTTCTAAGTGCTTGGCGTACTTGTGTTTTACTAACTTTTTCAGACCCTTCAATACGCTCAGCGATATCTTTAAAGATACCTACTTTAAGCGGCTGAATGCCTTCTTTTTGTTTAAAACATTGTGGAAATTCTTGGTATAAGAACTCCAATACTTCATTAATATCTTTTAGCTTGTTTGTGGTTTCCATTTTAGAACCTATTTAATCACATCTTTTCATCAAGGGCAGAATCAACATAGTGGATGCTCCAATCAACTAACTCTTCAAAGTCAGTTTCAATCACAGCCATATCACCACGTAAATGTTCCCAAATACCATTTATAATTTCATCAATTGAATCACAGTCTAAATCATCAGGTAGACGATCCCAGGCCATGTGAATCAAATCATTGAGCGTTTCCGCTACATGTTCTTCTTCACCTTCCCAATCACCTACATCTTGAACGGCGAATAGGTAATCTTGAACATTTAGCAAATCTTTCATTACAGGCTAGCCTCTAAGCATTTTACAAGTGCTTCAAGCCCTGCTTGGTCATCAGTATCAAATCGGCCAATACTTGGGCTATCTATATCAAGTACCGCAAATACACGGCCGTTTTTCATGATAGGTACAACTATCTCAGAATTTGACGCCGCATCACAGGCTATATGACCGTCAAACGCATGCACATCTGAAATTAACTGGGTTTGCTCGGTTGCCGCAGCAGTGCCACATACCCCTTTCCCTACCGGAATACGAATACAAGCTGGATTGCCTTGAAATGGACCAAGTACCAATTCTGTCGGTGAATCCATAAAATAAAAGCCCGCCCAATTCACATCTTCTAAAGAAGTAAATAACAGCGCGCTAATATTTGCCATATTGGCAATTATGTTTGATTCACCGCCTATCAGCGATTCAGTTTGCTTAACTAATGACTGGTAAAAATCGTGCTTTTGCATACCAAACTACTTCTTATTAAACATACAGTAGCTAAAGGTACTCTTTGTCACTAAAAATTGAAACCTTTTGCGGGTAAAAAAAAGGAAATTACATGGTTTTACGACACACTTGATTAAATATTCTGCAATTAGCTTTGTACCGATTTACGCAAGCCAAATAAAAACAGTCCTGCAGCAAATCCCGACATCACACTATTGATTAAAAATATCTCGCCAGTAGTCGCACTAAGCAGATAGCTAAAAATAGCGCCACCCAGTAAGCCAAGAGTTAATACCCCAGAATAATTCACCTTAGAATACTTAAACATAAGTAAGTAGCCTGGCACCACAAACGCAGCCATCGTTAACCCAACAATATGCGCATTAGATATGGCTGTCATCAATAGTCCTAAAAAGATAGACACCGCGTCACCACGCATAGTCAATGCGTAATATATTCCTAGCATACTGCCGATAATAACAGGAGATAATAATGAAAGTGCGACGCTTTTAGCAAGTTGATGTTTCATAGTAAGAACCTTAAATACACAAGCATAAATCTTATTTCTTAGCATGCCCTAAGAGCTGTAGCTTATAAATAGAGACTATGGTCGTATTTTTTAACTAAATATACTTGGTTTTGAGGTTAGGTATAGCGAAAATTAGACACAAAAAAGCCCGCTAATAAGCGGGCTTTAATATAATGGTGGAGAGATAGGGATTTGAACCCTAGAGGGGCTATAAACCCCTGCCGGTTTTCAAGACCGGTGCATTCGACCACTCTGCCATCTCTCCGAAAGTGCATAAACTACAAGTAAGAGAGTACTCATAGTTATTTTAATAAGGTGGTGGAGAGATAGGGATTTGAACCCTAGAGGGGCTATAAACCCCTGCCGGTTTTCAAGACCGGTGCATTCGACCACTCTGCCATCTCTCCGCACGGCCTGAATAATAGGGAAACCCATGGGCTTTGTGAAGCTTTTTTTTCAATTATTTGTTCAAGTGATTAAAAAACAACTAATTTGTTTAAACATAAAGCAAAAAGGGCGATTCCTATACGCCGAGTGAACTTTTATTTAAATTTAGTTGTCTATTGATCTACAAAGGTTTGCCCAAACATATAAGAGTTGGTAATCTAATTTTAGTTAAATTACAGGAACTACTTAGTTTCACTTACAGGAGCTCTACAATGGCATTTAATCAATCGTACAATACTGCAAAGCCGGTAATGTCGACCATTGAAACAAACAAAGTGCTTAAAAACACTTATTTTCTACTTGCAATGACACTTGCATTTAGTGCCGTCACCGCCGGCATTTCAATGGCACTGCAATTACCTTATTTCATGGGACTAGTATTCACTCTGGTTTCGTTTGGCCTTCTTTTTGTTGTAAACAAAAAAGCCGACACAGCATCTGGTGTATTTTGGGTGTTTGCGTTTACAGGATTAATGGGCGCTGGTTTAGGCCCACTCCTTAATCACTATGCACAATTACCTAATGGCCCTATGCTAATTATGCAAGCGCTAGGTTCTACGGCGTTAATCTTCTTTGGTTTATCTGCTTATGCACTTAACACTAAAAAAGATTTCTCGTTTATGGGTGGTTTTTTAACTGTGGGCTTAATTGTGGTTATCGTGGCAAGTATTGTAAATATTTTCCTAGGTAGCTCTTTAATGTTTATGGTACTAAACGCAGCTGTGGTACTAATCATGTCTGGCCTAATTTTGTTCGATACGAGCAGAATCATCAATGGCGGCGAAACGAATTATATCCGCGCAACGGTTTCTTTATACCTGAGTGTGTACAACTTATTTACGTCTTTACTTGCGTTACTTGGCGCAAATAATGACTAATTAAATAGTTCTGTTAAAATAGCCCCTTTATTGGGGCTTTTTTATTGGAATAGTTTTGGCACGCTTTGTACTTTCTTTACATACTCCACCATCGGATCACGATACCACACAGCGAATTGTTAAATTTGCTCACGCCTGTTTAGCACAAGGGCATAGTGTTGATGCAATATTTTTATACCAAGATGGTATCTATCATGCTTCTACTCATTTTGAGCTTACCTCAGATGAGCTCAATTTATCCTCACTTTGGCAGCAGCTAGCCGACAAAAATATTAATTTAATGCTGTGCGTTACCGCAGCTGAAAAGCGTGGCTTAGATATGCAAAATACTGGTGTATTCGCTGTAGCAGGCCTCGCTGAATTTGCTATGTTAGCCAGTGAAGCAGATAAATGGATACAATTTAAATGATTAATGTACTCGTTATTAGTCAATCAAGTCCATTTGATGACATGCATATTCGCGATGCACTCGATATGACGCTTATTTTTGCCGCAGTTGATCAAAATATAAGTTGGTTGTTTAGCGGTCCTGCGGTGTTAGCTCTTAAAAAAAATCAAAGCCCGAATAGTTTGGGACTTAAAGATTTTTTTAAAAATATTAAAACCCTAGAAATATATGATGTTGACAATATCTACGTGTGTGAGAAGTCACTCATTGACTACGGTTTAAGTAAAAATGAGCTACTTATTGAAGTAAAAACCGTTAACTTTAATGCCCAAAAACAGTTAATTCAAAATCAGCAGCACGTGGTAACGCTATGAGCACTTTACATATATTTTCAAAACCGCTGAATTACTACAGTGCAAACAGTCTCGATAATCTGATTATGCTAACAGACTCGGTTTTATTAGTGGGTGATGCCTGTTTTGCTAAAGGGCAATACAGGCAATTTGCCGATTCGCTTTATATTTTAAAGGACGATGCAGCGGCGCGTGGTATCTCTTTAAATTTGAATGATAAAGCGATTAGCTATGATGAGTTCGTTACCCTAAGTTTATCATCTAAACAATCAATTACTTGGTGATTTATGCTTGAATTTAATAATCAAACAATAGACACAGATAAGCAAGGTTACCTGCTAGATCATACTGATTGGTCTAAAGAATTGGCCGATGTTATTGCACAACATGAAAGCATTATATTAACCGAACAGCATTGGGAAGTTGTTAACTTTGTGCGCGCATTTTATCTTGAATACAACACCAGTCCAGCCATTAGAATGTTAGTCAAAGCGATGGCTAAAGCGCTCGGTGAGGATAAAGGTAATAGCATGTACTTGTATAAACTTTTTCCGAAGGGACCGGCCAAACAAGCCACTAAAATTGCGGGCTTACCTAAACCTGCACGGTGTATTTAATGAAACAAAAAGCTAAAAACACGTCATCTTCAACAAGTAAACGCAATACAGGTCGCACATATTCGCGCAGTGCTGTAAAAAAAAGCCCCATAAAAAGAGAAATTAAGCCGCAGATAGCCCAAAGCGATAAAAAAGTTATTTTATTTAACAAACCTTATGATGTCCTTTGCCAATTCACAGACGAGCAAAATAGACAAACACTGGCTAATTTTATTCCTATTAAAGATGTTTATGCTGCGGGTCGCTTAGACAGAGACAGTGAAGGCTTGTTATTATTGACCAATTGCGGGAAATTACAAAATACCTTAACCGCTCCTGGTAAAAAAACCAACAAAACGTACTGGGTACAAGTTGAGGGGGTGCCTACAGAAGAATCTATTGATGCGCTCAGTCAAGGGGTCGAACTCAAAGATGGATTAACCTTACCTGCACAGGTAAAGTTAATCGATGAACCAGCGCTTTGGCCACGCACTCCCCCAGTGAGAGAACGTAAATCAATTCCAACATCTTGGTTGAGTATCACTATAAACGAGGGGAAGAACCGTCAAGTTCGACGAATGACCGCACACATTGGCCACCCAACGTTACGGTTAATTCGCTATAGTATTGGTAAATACACACTCGATGGAATTGAAACAGGTCAATATAAAATCAGTGGGCCACCAACCAACAGTTAATACTTTACGTTAGCCTTTGCTTATCTGGTATTAAAAGCAAAGGTTAAACATGCTGTGTTATTCATGCCTTCCTAAGGCAATACAATTTCTGCCCTGCCTTTTTGCATAATACAGCGCACTATCCGTTGCTTTAAAGAAATCGACATGGTTAGTTTTTTCGCCATGTTTTACCGTATGAACTCCCATACTCACAGAGAGAAAGCCAGTAAAACTATCTTCATGAGCTATCGCTAAATCTTCAATAGATTTTTGTATTTGTTCTGCAATAAAGAGTGCACCTTGATTATCTGTTTGTGGGAGTAAAACAACAAACTCTTCTCCGCCATAGCGCGCTACAAAGTCTTCAGGACGACTGACTGTTTCTGCTAGCTTTTGCGCTACGCTATGTAAACACTTATCCCCTGCAATATGACCATACCTATCATTAAATTTTTTGAAATTATCTATATCAATAATGATCATAGAAAGTTGAGTATTTACTTTTATCAGTTTTTTAAATTCAGCATGTAATTTTTCGTCAAAACGGCGTCTGTTGGCAATTTTAGTCAATGAGTCTAAAAAGGCCATATCGCTGAGTATCTCTTGGGTTTTCAAACGCTCCGTCGCATCGTTAAATACAGCAATAAATTCACTTTCTACACTAATACCTGACACTTGCATTATCACTTTCGAACCATCTTTACATACAATTTGATAGTCATTAGCAGGAATATCGTCATTATTTTTATTTGCCTGCGCTAAAGACTCACCCCACATCGTTTGAGCAGACTCTCTATAACTAGGCTCAGGATACGCGACCTTCCACCACTGTTTTAAATTAGGGATATCATCAATTGTATAGCCAAATACATCTACAAAGCGTTGATTAAGCTTTAAAATATCGCCGGTTACCATACAAACATTACACACGGGCAAAGGCAAAATAGTAAATAATTTTGCATAATGGCTCAGCTCATGTTTTCGCATTGGATGTTCAGTTGCACTACTAACAAAACGCTGCTGCTCAACGTGTTTCATTTCAAGAGAAGCATTCATAGTGGCAACAAAATGCCATTCTAACCACCACTTTTCTAGCTGCTTTAAAATGACTTGTTGAAAGGGATTAATAAAGTCTAAAGAATGTTCAATGAGCCTAAATAGCGCTGAAATAGGGTTGGGTTCTTCAAAGCGGTAAGGGCGAGGAACCCTAATGGTTTGATAAAACAGTTTGTAAGCTGATTCTTTAACGTTATGTGGTAATTGTTCTGCTACTAAGCAATCATCGCGTTGTACCTTTGTTGATAACTCAACAACGTAAGATTTTACCTTTTGTGCTTGAGAAGCATAATTCATATATTCATTCCATTGACTATATTATAAATACTTATTTGAGTGTTTATTCAATTTAAACTCATCTAAAGGTATTGCATAATCATTTGGTTGTAAAGGTTTGTTAATGAACAATAATAAATATATTCTTTGATATTCTATAAATAGTACTAACACCTTAAATAAACAACATTTACTCATCATTTATAACTTAAATGAGTGTTTATAATTTAATGGTCTGACATCTAGGACCTGTTGTTCTTTGCAAATTAAAATGTGTTCAAACAAAGGGGCTATAATATCACCACAAAATGTCTAATCTAATCGGCTAAGTAAAAATCGACTAACAAAGAGTAAATCATCCCTAACCAACATAAAAAAAAGCAACAAAATCTATTCAATAGCCCTTCCTCTCTTTAAGCACTTACAAAATACATGCTATAATCGCGGCCTTTCCAAGTTAACAGTAATCTGTATAAGCGAAATTATTCATGAGCGAAAATAGTCACATTAAAGTCATCGTTGGTATGTCCGGCGGTGTTGATTCTTCTGTATCTGCATATTTATTAAAACAACAAGGCTACCAAGTAGAAGGCTTGTTTATGAAGAACTGGGAAGAAGATGACAATGATGAATATTGCGCTGCCGCTGAAGATTTAAAAGATGCCCAAGCTGTCTGTGACAAATTAGGTATTGAACTTCATACCGTTAACTTTGCAGCGGAATACTGGGACAACGTATTCGAATACTTTTTAGCAGAGTACAAAGCTGGTCGCACACCTAACCCAGACATCATGTGTAACAAAGAAATTAAATTTAAAGCCTTTTTAGAATTTGCGGCTCAAGCACTTGGTGCTGACTTTATAGCAACGGGCCACTACGTGCGTCGTGAGCTCAGAGATGATAAATATGTTATGTGCCGTGGCCTAGATGATAATAAAGATCAAAGCTACTTTTTGTACACATTGAGTCATGAACATATCGCGCAAACGCTGTTCCCTGTCGGAGATATTGCCAAGCCAGAAGTGCGCCGTATTGCTGAAGAGCAAGATTTAATTACCCACGATAAAAAAGACAGTACTGGTATTTGTTTTATCGGTGAGCGTAAATTTAAAGATTTCTTACAAAAATTCTTACCTGCTCAACCTGGTGTTATTGAAGACACAGATGGTAACAACGTTGGTGAACATGAAGGTTTAATGTACCACACCTTAGGTCAGCGCAAAGGCTTGTTAATTGGTGGTATGAAAGAAGGCTCAGGCGAACCTTGGTATGTTGTAGACAAAGATGTTGAACGCAATGTATTGATTGTGGGCCAAGGTAAAAATCACCCTCGCCTTTACAGTAATGGCCTAAATGCCAACCAATTACACTGGGTAGATCGTGTTGGTCCTCAAGGTACTACTCGTTGCACCGTAAAAACACGCTACCGTCAAGAAGACCTAAGCTGTACCTTGTTAGTCGGTGAAGATGGTATGGCACGCGTATTATTTGATGAGCCACAAAAAGCGGTAACCCCAGGACAATCTGCGGTATTTTACGCTAATGAAGTGTGTTTAGGTGGTGGTATTATTGACTCGGTGATCAAATAATGAATCAACATCAAGTCATGGCGCTTGCTGCCATGTGCCAAGTGGCTAAGCAAGTTCAGAAGGTTGCCCAATATGGCCGCGCTGATGAACAAGATTTATCGATTTTATTATCAAGTATTGTACAAACCTCGCCAGCTTCCCCAGAAGATGTTTATCAAGGTGAACATAACTTACGTGACGGCTATAAAACATTGATGGCACAACTGAGTGCCGGTGCTCAAAAAGATGTAGAAATAGTCAAATATGTAGGTGGTTTAATGCAGTTAGAGCGTGCGCTTAGTGCTAACAGTAAAAGCCTCAATGAATTAGGTAAACGTATTGATGATATTCATCGTCGTTTAGATCATTTTGCTATTACCGATGACAGTGTTGTTGCCGGTTTAGCAGATATATACTCGTCGGTGCTAAGCCCCCTTGGGCACCGAATTCAGGTTTATGGTAAACCCGAGTTATTAAAACAGCAGCTCACGCAAAATAAAATCCGCGCATTACTTTTAGCCGGAATTCGCAGTGCAGTATTATGGCGACAAATGGGCGGCAAACGTCGTCATTTCTTTTTTGCGAAAAGAAAAATTCTCGCCATAGCTAAAACAAAAATTTAATTATCGTTCAAACTAAAATTTAGGAGTTATTATGGAGCTTTCAGCGTTAACGGCTATCTCTCCGGTTGATGGTCGCTACGGCAGCAAAACCACTGAACTACGCAGTATTTTTAGCGAATTTGGATTAATCAAATACCGCGTAACCGTTGAAGTGCGTTGGTTGCAAGCGTTAGCTGCAGCAAGCGAGATTAAAGAAGTCCCCGCTTTTAGCGACGAAGCAAATGCGCTGTTGAATGCAATTGTAGATAACTTCTGTGAAGCTGATGCTCAGCGGGTTAAAGACATCGAACGCACGACAAACCATGATGTTAAAGCCGTAGAGTATTTACTAAAAGAAAAAGTAGCTGATAATGCTGAGCTACACGCAATTAACGAATTTATTCACTTTGCCTGTACTTCTGAAGATATTAATAACCTATCTCATGGTTTAATGTTAACTGAAGCGCGTAACCACGTCGTTTTACCTTATTGTGATGAGTTATTAAGCGCCATTAAAGAAAAAGCAATTGAGTACAAAGCCATTCCAATGATGACTCGTACACATGGACAGCCTGCAACGCCTTCGACTATGGGTAAAGAGTTTGCAAATGTTTACATGCGTTTAAAGCGTCAACGTGACCAAATTGCACAAGTAGAAATGCTAGGTAAAGTAAACGGTGCTGTGGGTAACTACAATGCACATCTAAGTGCGTACCCTGACTACGATTGGCATACCCACGCCGATAAGTTTGTAACTAGCCTAGGTTTAACACTCAACCCGTTTACCACGCAAATTGAACCGCATGATTACATAGCAGAGCTTTTTGATGCAATTGCACGCTTTAATACCATTTTGCTCGATTTTGACCGCGACATGTGGGGCTACATTGCACTTAATCACTTTAAGCAAAAAACCATTGCCGGTGAAATTGGCTCATCAACTATGCCACACAAAGTGAACCCGATTGATTTTGAAAACTCAGAAGGTAATTTAGGCTTAGCCAATGCTATCTTTGGTCATTTAGCACAAAAACTACCTGTGTCTCGCTGGCAACGTGATTTAACTGACTCAACCGTATTACGTAACTTAGGTGTAGGTATGGGTTATGCGGTAATTGCATACCAATCAACCCTTAAAGGTGTAAGCAAACTTGAAGTAAACGAGCAACGTTTGGCAGATGAGCTTGACCAAAACTGGGAGCTGCTCGCTGAACCAATTCAAACCGTTATGCGTAAATACGGTATTGAAAAACCATATGAAAAGCTAAAAGATTTAACCCGTGGTAAACGTGTAAATCAAGAAATTATGGCTGATTTCATCGATGGTTTAGACCTTCCAGAAGCTGCAAAAATTGAAATGAAAAAACTAACGCCGGCTAACTACATTGGTCGCGCTGTTAAGTTTATTGATGATTTAGTTTAATCACTCAAATCTACTAATATAAAGCGAAAGGTACCTGCCTTTCGCTTTTTTCATTTAGGTCTTAACGTTATAGGCATTCTATGTATCAATTAAAAATAAATGAATTATCAGAGCAAGCGTTTTTAAGTCAATATTGGCAAAAAAAACCACTGTTGATCAAAGCTGGTTTTAAAGATTTTCAAGACCCACTTGATGCGAATGAACTCGCAGGCCTTGCTATGGAAGACAGCATAGAATCGCGCATTATTACTAACCACAATCAACAATGGCAATCGCATCAGGGACCATTTGACGATTTTGAAATACTCACTGATCAGCACTCGACACTACTCGTGCAAGCAGTGGATCATTGGCACCCAGAAGCTGCTCAGTTACTTGAACCTTTTCGCTTTATACCTAATTGGCGAATAGATGATTTGATGATCAGCTACTCAACCCCAGGTGGCGGTGTTGGCCCACACCTAGACCAATACGATGTATTTATTATTCAAGGTGAAGGTAAGCGCCATTGGCGGGTAGGATTACCCGACCCAACACTAAAACAATTTGCTCAAAATAAAACATTACTGCAAGTTGAAGCCTTTAGTGCAGTAATTGATTGTATTTTGGAGCCCGGTGATATTTTATATATACCACCCGGTTGTCCTCATGAAGGCTATGCGGTTGAAAATGCACTCAACTATTCAGTCGGTTTTAGAGCACCTAATCAACAAGATTTACTTTCAAGTTTTGCTGATCATATTATCGACACAGAAAGCGGCCAAAAAAGGTATACCGACCATACCCTCGCCCTGCGTGATTCCAAAGGTGAGCTAACCCAAAGCGAAGTCGATAAAGTAAAAACGTTAATGCAAGCATTGCTAGAAGACGAGAGTTTATTTAAACACTGGTTAGGTAATACCCTTAGCCAACCTAAGCATGATATGGACTTAGCCCCTGAAGAAGACCCATTTAGTGTCGAACAAATACAACAACTGCTTGAAAACCAAGTAACATTTGAGCGTTTAGGGGGCACACGTGCTATTTATCAATGTATGGATACAGAGTTACTTCTGAGTATCAATGGCGAAAACTACGCTTTACCCTTATCAGATTTAGAAGCGGTAAAACAGCTTACTGATTTTATTGAATTTGATAGCAGCGTGCTTAATGCAACCACACCTAGCCTAGATTTTATCGAAACTTTTACTACACTGGTTAATGAGGGTATTTGGTTTAGCTAGGAGGAGGTCATGGTTTATACCGTTGACAAAGTTGATTGGCAAAGTGAAAAAAGTCAACTGCAACATATAAGGGAGCGAGTGTTTGTATATGAGTTACATATTCCTAAACGTATTGAGTTTGATAACTTAGATGCACTCGCTCAACATATTCTGGTCACCGATAATATGCACTCACCTGTTGCCACAGGTCGATTATGTAATGATGGTTTAATTGGTAGAATCGCCGTATTGCCGCAGCATCGCAACCGCAATGTTTATAAGTCACTGCTTAATTTCATTGTTAAATTAGCAGCGGAGCAAGGTATTGAAGCAATCAGTATTAATTGTATTTTAAACGAAGTAGAACGATTCAAAAATAATGGGTTTACTGTGCAAGGCCACGTCTTTATGGAAGCAGGTATCCCAAGGCAACGTATGCAGTGCCCTATTGCATGCTTTGAAACACGACCATTTACTTTAGTGCATTAACGAAAAAACGAGCCACTTGGCTCGTTTTTTTCTTTATTCTTGTCGGTAATCTTTGAAAAAACGCTGCATTTTCATCATTGCACTCGATAAATCATCTTTATTAGGTAAGAACACCAATCTAAAATGATCAGGCTCTGGCCAGTTAAAGGCGCGCCCATGTACTAACAATATTTTTTCTGCTTTTAACAAATCAAACATCATTTGTTCATCGCTTTTAATATTGAATTTAGCGGTATCCACTTTAGGGAAAGCATAAAGCGCCCCTTTAGGTTTTTTACAACTAATTCCATCAATCGCATTTAAGCCGCGCCAAGCAATATCACGTTGCACATATAAACGCCCACCGGGGTCAATTAAGCTATCAATTGACTGAACGCCACCCAATGCTTGCTGAATTGCATATTGTGCGGGCACATTGGCACAAAGACGCATTGAGGCAAGAATATCTAAGCCTTTAATTAAATCTGTCATTAATGCGGTGCGGCCACTTAGTACCATCCAGCCCATTCTCAGCCCAGCAGCACGGTATGTTTTAGCTAAGCCATTAAAGGTGATGATAGGGAGATCATCGCATAATGAACCAATAGAAGTATGGGTAACGCCGTCGTATAGAATTTTCTCGTATATTTCATCGCTTAACAGCAAAAGCTTGTGCTCTCGAGCAATATTGATCAACTCTTCAAGTAAAGCGTCACTGTACACAGACCCAGTTGGGTTGTTGGGATTAATCAGCACTAATGCTTTAGTTTTAGAGGTGATTTTACTCTTAATATCATCAATGTCAGGAAACCAATCTTGCTCTTCATCACACAAGTAATGAACCGGATTACCACCTGCTAATTTTACCGAGGCTGTCCAAAGCGGATAATCTGGAGCGGGAATTAACACTTCATCATCATTATTCAACAGTGCTTGAGTAACCATTTGGATAAGCTCACTCACGCCGTTGCCAATGTAAATATTATCAACGTCTAAATTGTGTAAGCCACGCTGTTGGTAGTGCTGATAAATAGCAACACGCGCAGAATAAAGACCTTTAGAGTCACAGTATCCTTGAGCTGAATATAAATTACGGATGATATCGCGATGCATATCTTCAGGCATATCAAAGCCAAATGCGGCGGGGTTGCCTATATTAAGCTTTAATACCTTTTGGCCCTCATCCTCCATTTTTTTAGCTTGCACTAAAACGGGACCTCGGATGTCATAACAGACGCCGTCTAATTTATGACTCTTTTTTATTTCTGACATTGTTACCTCTAAAGAGCAAGTTAGCCATTAGACTAACGCAATAAAGCCGTGAATTACTAGGAAAATTAAGCGCTTAAAACTGAAAAAAATTCACGTTAACACTCTTTTTTATTACTATTGAAACGCGTTTAGCGCCCAGCTAACCATGCATTTAGTTTTGCTTGTGAACCAGTAACTTGCGCCATTAATCCATCGGCTGCATTAACAGCCTGCTCGTCATTCCCGTTATTTAAATTATATTCAATTAAACGAGCAACTTCGGCTAAACTTGCCGCACCAAATTGAGCGGCGTTTGATTTAAGGCTATGAGAGTGACGAATAGCAGCCTCTTTATCTTGCCCAAGCGCAGCAATTGCTTCGTTACCCAATCGCTCAAATTCCGCACAACAAAATTCCAGCGTATCTGGAAATTGTTCACCTAATAGCGATTCCATACTTTCTAAAGCGGATTCGTCAATATTGATCTCTGTCATATTCATGCCCTTCAATACGGTCCATCGATTTTCTTCTTATCTCTTACTCTATATCTAAGCACAAAAAAAACCAACTTTATTAGTGCAAAAATGTATAATTACGGCAAATGTACCAACGAAATAGTGTATTCAATGGCACGTCCTCTTTGTAAACAGTGTAACTTTTCGCTAAGCACTTGTATTTGCAGCGCAATTACCCGTGTTAATAACCAAACACAGGTTATTATTTTGCAGCACCCCAGTGAAGCAAAAGTTAGCAAAAATACGGCGCAGCTATTAGCTTTGGGTTTAACCCACTGTAAAATTATTAGAGGCGAAAATAATCAGGACTTCGCCTGTTTACAAAACCTGCCTATAGAATCGAGCGTATTACTCTACCCAAGCGAGAGCGCCGTAAAATTAGACCGACCGAATAGTAAAGAAAATCTACAAGAGATTACGCATTTAATTGTGATTGATGGTACATGGAATAAAGCCTTTAAAATTTTGCAATTAACCCCGTTATTACAACAGTTTAAAACGGTAAGCTTTAGCCATATTCCCACCAACCGTTATGCTATTCGTAAAGCCCCTAGAGCAGATAGTTTATCGACACTAGAAGCAGTAGCACATAGTTTATGGCTCATAGAAGCACTAAACCCTGCGCCCTTGTATGGTTTATTAGAGGAATTAATAAAAAAACAAACCCAACACATGCCCGCTCACGTAAAAGCACGTTACTTGTAATGTATGAGCTGAAATAAAATAACCAATGCGTAATACCACATCTCGATTAAAACGCGGTTTTTCTCGCCAAGGCCCCGACTATCGTTTTGACGATCAAGTCGATTTTAATGATATAAGAACCACTTTTGGTTTTCGTTCTATGGTGGTTGGTAAATGGGTTACTAAAGAAGAGCGCTTTATTAGTGCCAACTTAATTTATGATGCGCTGGCTGATTTAGCGCAGATTTTGCATTTACCACCCACTGCCATTGGCCTGCGTGGCAAACTTAATTTCGCTTTTGGTCACGGTGGACAAAAAGGCGTGCAAGCACATTATAATGCGTATGACCAAACCTTAGCACTGGCTAAAAATGCAGGCGGTGGCGCTTTAGCCCATGAATGGTTTCATGCTTTTGATCATCATATTAGTGAGCATTTGTTTAAATCAAAAACCCGCTTTGGTTTCGCTTCTAAGTTATGGTTATCACACTCTCCCGACTTAAGCCATCCACTTAATGATGCACTTAATCAATTTTATAAACAGGTGTTTTTAGAGCAAAGCGGCGAACATGCCAATGAATTTGTAAATAAATGCATTGCGTTTGATAAAGCGCATAATCAGCAGTATATGAGTATGCCAGAGGAGCTTGCTGCTCGGTGTTTTGAAGCTTGTATCAATGAACATCAAACAATCAAAAACAGTTTCTTAGTCGGCGGGTTAAGCAATAATAATTTAATTTATCCTGAGCTAAAACACACGTTACACGCCAATGAAGCGCTTAACCATTATTTTCAACTACTAGGTTATGCGCTTCATCAACTAGAAAAATAAGCTATTGTTTAGCTTAGTTATTTATCGTCACTGATACGGCTTGCTACCGCACTATTCTGATCTTTATATTTTGCATCAATGCGGGTGTTATAAGGGCTTTCACACGGACCGGTAAGTGTTTCAAAACTCATTGCGCCAATTTTCATCATAGGTCTGAGCGCAAGCGGCAGCTTACCCGAGTTATAAAACTCTAAAACAATATTACCACTCCAACCAGGATCGATTCTGTGTGCTGTAACATGCACCATTAAACCCAAGCGTGCCAGCGATGAACGCCCGTCTAACCAACCAACAATGTCTGCAGGTAGGGTTACTTTTTCATAGGTTATTGCCAACGCAAGCTCGCCAGGATGTAGAAAAAACGCTTCGCCTTCAGCTAATACAATTTCGTCGCTCATGATTGATTCTAACGCTTTATTAAGCTGATCTTTTGGACCACTTAAATCAACATAAGCGGCATTATGGGCATGAAATGTTCTAAACTTATTACCTAAGCGAAGATCAGCGGTAACCCCTGAAATCATTTCACTCGTTGGCGCGGGCTCGATAACAATGCGCCCATCGTTTAAGTATTCTTTAATATGTGTATCTGAAAGTCTCATTTTTAATCTTCCGTAATCACAACGTCAATCGCGTTGTGATGTTGTTGATAGTAAAGCGTGCTGGCAATCAATCGTGCGGCCGCGCTGTAAGTTTTGCTAATAACCGCATCTGTATCATCGGCAATCAACTTACCTTGCTCAGAGGATTCTCTGATATCAATTGCAAGCGGAATATGCGAAAGCACAGGCACACCATGCTTAAGGGCTAATTTTTGTGCACCGTCTTTACCAAATACATGGTTGGCCTCGCCGCAATGCCCACAAATGTAATGGCTCATATTTTCAATCAAACCGAGCACTGGCACATTTACTTTATTAAACATAGCAATACCCTTTTGCGCATCAGCAAGCGCTAAGTCTTGTGGCGTCGTGACAATCACGGTGCCACTGGCTGGCACTTTTTGGCTCATGGTTAATTGAATATCACCGGTACCTGGCGGCATATCTACAATTAAATAATCAAGTTCACCCCAATCGGTTTCATTTAAAAGTTGACTAAGCGCGCCTGAGGCCATTGGGCCGCGCCATACGGTGGCATCATCGCTGGGGACTAAAAAACCGATAGATTGCGCTTTAATACCATTGGCATCAAACGGTTGTAATTGTTTATTGTCTTTTGTAACCGGCTCACTGCCAACTAATCCTAACAACATAGGAATTGACGGACCGTAAATGTCGGCATCTAGTATGCCTACTTTTGCGCCTTCATTTTTAAGCGAGCCCGCAAGATTTACAGCCGTAGTAGATTTACCCACCCCACCTTTTCCTGAGGCGACTAAAACAATATGTTTAATGGCTTTAAATTTCGCAGCCTCTTTGAGGTGAACATTAGCCGTTACGTTTACATCAATCTTTAAACGCTCAGTCAAAAATTGAGCCACATGCGGCATTTCAGATTGCGCCGCAAAAGGGAGATTGAGTTTAACCGTAATTGATTTATCAGTGTTTTGAGTGATATCAGCAATGAAATCTTGCTCAATACCCACAGCGAAAGCGGCACTGCGATAGGCCGCTAGAGCAGAAATAATCGGTTGTTTTTGCACCGATTTTGCAGAGAATAGTTTCGACAGTCCAAACATAGCAATAAAATAGCGTTTCTTTGATGAAAAGTGCCACGGAATTATGTAACATTCAGGGCATTAACACCAGTCAATTAGTAAATATCGATAAGCAGTGTGCTCTGTTATCACTTTGCTTATCGATAATGTAATAATTTTCATCTGTTCCTGACTAGGAACGCTTAATTCGGAATGATTATGGCACAGCGAAAGATCCTGATTACTAGCGCATTACCTTATGCCAATGGCCCTACCCATTTAGGGCATTTATTAGAGTATATTCAAACTGATATTTGGTCGCGTTTTCAAAAACTACAAGGCCACGAAGCATACTATGTGTGCGCCGATGATGCTCATGGCACACCTATTATGCTTAATGCGCAAAAGCAAGGGATCACGCCTGAGGAAATGGTAAAAAACGTTAGTATCGAGCGCCAACGCGACTTTGCTGATTTTAATATCAAATTTGATAATTACCACAGTACCCATAGCCAAGAGAATAAAGAATTTAGTGAGCTTATTTATAACCGCCTTAACGATGCCGGTCATATCAAAAAGCACACTATTTCACAGTTATTCGATCCAGAAAAAGGCATTTTTCTGCCAGATCGCTTTGTTACTGGCACGTGTCCTACATGTAAATCAGAAGATCAGAACGGGGATAGCTGTGATGCCTGTGGCGCAACCTACAGCCCAACCGAGCTAATCAACCCACGCTCTGTTATGTCGGGTGCTGAGCCTATCTTAAAAGATTCTGAGCATTACTTTTTTGACTTACCCGCCTTTGAAGACATGCTTAAAGAGTGGCTACACTCAGGCACAATTCAACAAGAAATGGCCAACAAGTTAGATGAGTGGTTTGCCGATGGTCTCCAGCAATGGGACATCAGCCGTGATGCACCTTATTTTGGTTTTGAAATTCCAAACGCACCAGGTAAATACTTTTACGTATGGCTAGATGCGCCTATTGGTTATATGGCGAGCTTTAAAAACTTATGTGATAAACAGGGCATCGACTTTGATGCATTTTGGCAAGAAGGTTCAGACGCTGAGCTTTATCACTTTATTGGTAAAGACATCATCTATTTCCACAGCCTATTTTGGCCTGCTATGTTAGAAGGCGCTCAATTTAGAAAGCCAACTAATGTATTCGCCCATGGTTTTGTTACGGTCAATGGCGCAAAAATGTCTAAATCAAAAGGCACGTTTATTAAAGCGCGTACTTATTTAGATAACCTAGACCCAGAATTTTTACGTTACTACTACGCAGCTAAACTTAATAGTGGCATTACCGATTTAGATTTAAACCTTGAAGATTTTGCACAACGTGTAAACTCAGACTTAGTGGGTAAAGTAGTGAATATTGCCAGTCGTTGTGCCGGTTTTATTACTAAAAAGTTCGACGGTAAGCTGAGCAATACAGTTATGCAACCTCAATTGCTTGCAGAATTCCAAAACGCATCAGCGACAATCACCGAATATTACGAGAACCGTGAATACAGCCGTGCAATTCGTGAAATCATGGCACTTGCTGATAAAGCAAACCAGTTTATTGATAATGCCGCGCCTTGGGTGCTTATTAAAGATGAGTCAAAGCAAGAAGAAGCGCATCAGGTTTGTTCACTAGGACTTAACCTATTTCGCGTGTTGATCACTTACTTAAAGCCTGTACTGCCTGGTATGGCCACAAATGTTGAAGCCTTCTTAAATGATGAGCTTACATGGCAAGGTGTGCAAACTGCACTAATAAGCCACCCTATCAATAAATTTAAGCCATTAATGCAACGTGTTGAAATGGACAAAGTGAATAAAATGGTTGAAGAATCAAAAGAAAGTTTAGTTGCTGAAAAAGACAAAATCGATCCTAATAGCCCGCTTGCGAAAGAGCCTATTAGCGAAGAGATTGAGTTTGATGACTTTGCAAAGGTAGACCTGCGTGTTGCTAAAATTGCCAAAGCAGAGCACGTAGAAGGCGCTGACAAGCTGCTTAAATTAACCCTTGATTTAGGCGGTGAAACTCGCCAAGTGTTTGCTGGAATTAAATCGGCTTACGCACCAGAAGACATTGAAGGTAAATTAACGGTAATGGTTGCTAACCTTAAACCACGTAAAATGCGTTTTGGAATGTCTGAAGGCATGGTACTTGCGGCAGGCCCTGGTGGTAAAGAAATTTACATTCTTAACCCAGACGACGGCTCTGAGCCGGGTATGCGCGTAATGTAATTATTATCGCTTAAAGCCGCTAATATTTAGCGGCTTTTTTTTCATCTGTTATTTAGCTATTCTAATAAGAATTTTTAACGCCGCTATTCTCTGGTTTGCTCCCTGAAAAATAATTAAGCATTATTGCGATTTGGTATTACTGCAACAACTTTTGCTAAGTGAATCACCAAGCTTTGCGAGCTAATATACACAAACCAGTTTATATAGCGCACTTGAGGGTAAAAGCCTTGCCCCTGATTACCATAAATCCAAAAAGCACCAATAATGGCATCAGCCAATGCAGCAAGGAAAAGCCCTAAGCTCACCCACACTATTGATTTGGGTGCGTTAATCCCACCATAGGCAACAACTAATACCAGACCCATAAGTCCAACAGCCGTTATCACTAAGCTATAAACCCCTGTCATAGCTAAAATAGTATCTCCTGCCCCCTCAAGATACATAGAAGAGAACGACGCACTACTTAGCACCAACACAACAACAAAAAAAAGTGCACTTTTTATAAGCGACACCCGGCGTTTTATATTAAAAGCTAACACACAGGCTATAAATAAAAGGCTGTAACCAGGTGCAAAAAATAAGATTGAATCCACTAAGTAATCATGTTTTATCAAGGTACTATAGCGATAATAGTGTTGGGGTAAATTAAAATTAACCACATCACCCGCGATACACAACATAAAAGCGCCACTGCCTAAAAGAGCAATAAAGCGTAATTGTTGGTCTTTAAAACGTTTAAATACACAAGCTGACATCGTTACACTATTAAACACAAGTAAGCAGAGCGAACTCAGTGTCAATAGCATTAAAACACGTTTATTTTCAGGCGCAAGTAGCCCTATTAACATCACAGCTAAAGCGCACAGCCAAGCTATAAAAGTAATAATTTGATGCGGATGTTTTATAGATAAAGGATTAATTGCACTATCCAGCCTTTAAAATTAATAACGTTAACTTAGCAAGTTTTTATCGTCCAAGGCTATTTTTTGTTTTGCATGTGCTGTATTTCTTTTTGTGTTTTAAGCAGACATTGCGCTAACTGTTCGAGTCGAATTGCTTTAATAGCGGCTAATGGATCTTGTGCATTAAGTCCACCAGCATCATGGTTATTTTGTTGGTTTATTATTTTATTCTCATCGTGCTTATTGTGCATATCTTTTCTCTTGAAACTGTTTATCGATTTTAGGCGCGGTACCTTAAGTAAAAAAGTGCTTAAACGCTAAACGATTTACTTGAAAAACACCTGACACCCTGTATATTAGAACCTTCTAATGTTTAGAGGTGTATTATGCGCATTATTTTACTTTTTTCCAGTTTATTTATTTCATCCGCTGCTTTTGCTAGCAATACCGACGATGCACGACAAACCATCAAAGCATTTTCAAGTGATTTAAAACAGGTACTGGTTAGTACTATGAAACAAAGCGGCCCACTAGCGGCAATAAGTGTATGTAATACAGCTGCACCCGCTATCGCTTCACAACACAGCAATAGTCCTTGGCAAATTAGCCGCAGTGCTTTGAAAACTCGTAACTCAGATAATCAACCCGATGCATGGCTCAAAAATGTTTTATTAAACTTTGAACAACGTAAGCTCAATGGCGAGCCGGTAGCAAGCATAGAATATCAAGAGCAAAGACCGGATGGCTGGTATTTTGTAAAAGCGATTCCTACTCAAAAAGCGTGTTTAGCGTGTCATGGCAGTCAGATTGACCCCACAGTTTCTAAAAAAATAGCGACTTTATACCCTAATGATCAGGCAACTGATTTTAAACTGGGTGACATTCGTGGCGCATTTGTTGTTAAAAGGGCCAGTGAAAATTACCAATGATAATTCATTGACGATCAGCTATTAAATTTTACCGCATCGGATGCAATACGCTTTTTACGCCTAACATATAAAGTATGTGGCAGCATAAGTAATTGATTTAATAAAATAGCTAATACCAATGCAAACAACACTGCACTCGCGGTTAAAGGGATACCTAACTTAAAGTTATCAAGTGTATTTTGTAATCTGTCAACGCGCTCAGGGGAGAACATATACAGCATTTTTTGCACTAAATTACCTTGTTCAAAAATAGCCATCCCTTTTTTTAAATCGGCAAATTGCAGTAATGTTTGCTGTTTTTGATTTGCATCGGCTCTAACGCTAGGTTCAGCGTTAGCTAAGTGGCGGTTTATCATCGCTTGCGTGCTAGAAAAGTTATATTGCTTGGCCGTTTTTGCATAGCCATCAACTTGCCACTTGGTCGCATGATACAAGCCCGCTAAATGTTGTTTGTAATGATCACTCAGCTGCGGTAGTTGCAATGAAACAATAAAAGCGCAAGCAAATATTAACTTATCGAACAGGTTAACGATCATAATAATCCCTTGTGCTGCGTTTAATAAAAGTGACTACCGTTAACTATAGCAGGTAGTCGCTTTAGTCTAAATACCATGCGCTGCTGCGCTGTTAATCTGCTTGGTGGAATTGACGATGTAGGGCGTGAACCTGCTCAACAAGTGCTGATACTGGCCCATAAACAGCGACATTAGGAGCAACCGCTTCAATAGGTAACGGGTTAACCGGCGACTTAGTCATTTTGAGCTCGCTAAGCCAGCTAGTTAATTGCGCAGATGAACTGACATACATAATTCGACCTAAACCTACCCATGCGTGTGCTGCGGCGCACATAGGACAATGTTCCCCTGAGGTATACACAGTAGCCCCAGCGCGTTGCTCTGGGGTCATATTGTTGGCTGCCCAACGAGCAATTTCAAACTCAGGATGACGAGTATGATCGCCACCCGCAACACGGTTGCGATCTTCCATACATACATGCCCATTAGCATCAACAAGCACAGAGCCAAACGGTTCATCACCTGCTTCTAACGCTTCTTTAGCTAGCGCTACGGTGCGTTTTAAGTGCGCTAAATCAGTCTCGTTCATAATCTGTAAACTCCTTTACTATCACTTTTGGGGATATTTAGTAACGTGATCTGTTTTTCTACTGCGCTAACCATAACGCTTTGATCCCTGCTTTTGCAACACGTACATCCTCACTGCCATGAGCACCGCCAACTCCCACAGCCCCCACCACAGTATCGTTAATATAAATAGGCACCCCGCCATCCAATATTAAAATGTTTTCATCTAAATAACGAAGGTCTGCTGGAATAGTGCCCTCTTTTATGCCTTTTGCTATAACTGCGGTTTCTCGCTTTTGCGAATTGGCGGTATAGGCTTTTTTATAACTGGCACGAAGAGTATGAACACCGGCACGATGATCGCGAAGTACCGCCAGCGTTTGCCCAGATGCATCCACAACGGTTATTGATACAGCTAAATTGTCCTTGAGCGCCGCTGCAGACGCTTCATTGACTATACGCTGTGCCATTTCACCCGTTAATTGTGCCACCATAGCCACATTTTCAAGCTGTTGATTATGAGTATTTATCTGCATTTCAGTTTGTCCAGCAACAGACGCTAATGAAGAAAGTGATGCAATGAGCGCTGTAAAAATAGCCCGTTTTTTCATGGTTTATTTCCTATTGTTAATTAATGACGTTATATCGCTGAACTGGATATAAAAAATTGAAAATAAACAGACCGTGTTTACTCATAAAAGCTTTCACTAGGAGGGTTAATAGCAGGCTTTGCTTTTTATTAAATACCTTTATTGTGATAAGGCAATGACCCACCCTTTTTTAAAATGATCGTAAGCTAGCAACCCGGCGTAACATTTAACCGACATCTAATCAATTTAAAGGAAAGTAACATGTTTAAGAAAATAGCGTCTGTTCTGACTTTTGTATTAGCAAGTTTAACCCTATCTACAGCAGCTCATGCCGATCACCATGGTATGAAAAAAGATATCGTTGATGTAGCTGCTGCCAATGGTTCTTTTTCAACACTCGTTGCAGCTGTCAAAGCGGCAGGCCTCGTTGATACGTTAAAAGGAGATGGCCCTTTTACTGTATTTGCGCCAACTGATGAAGCATTTGCTAAACTACCAGCAGGTACCGTTGAAAACCTTCTTAAGAGCGAAAATAAAGACAAGTTAACTGCAATTCTTACCTACCATGTGATATCAGGAAAAGTGATGGCTGCAGACGTTGTAAAATTAGACAGTGCAGCGACCGTACAAGGTCAGTCTGTGAATGTAACCACCAATGATGGCTCTGTTATGATCAACAATGCCAACGTAGTAATGGCAGATGTAAAAGCGAGCAACGGCGTGATTCATGTCATTGATACTGTTTTGTTGCCAAAAGAGTAACAATCTAATCTCCACAGCGGAGTAAAATACTAACCCCGCTCACTATTACAAGCACAAAGTATTATTTTCTTTTACTAAATGCCCTCTTTTATACTAGTGATTTTTACACTATATTAAAAGATAATTAAGCGTCTGTTAATATTGAGAAAGTGTTTGTGGAAACAAATAAAAATAATACTACTGTTGAAGATAAACCAACTGAAGATCAAAAGAAGTTTTTCCTCGATTTACTCCCGGGAAAGCTAATTGATATACAATTTAACAATCCCATTCAGGTTCGCTTTAAACTCACTTTAATCGGCTACGACACCGGTAAATATTTAATATTAAAATACCCTGCTCAAGCAGGTAAAAATGATTACAGCGACATTTTAGTTGAAGGTAATGGGGCTATTGTACGTTATATCATTGAAGACGAACGGGGCGAATGTGTTGCTTTTTCAACCAGCATATTAGCGATTTCATTTCGCCCTGAACGATTAATTTATTTAGCTTACCCTAAAAAAATTGAAAGCCGCCAATTACGTGAAACTAGCAGGTTGCCTACACACATTCCGGCCAAAATTAGTTTACATAAAGGCGATATTGATGCTGATAATAAAAGCTTATTGCACGGTTTAATTATTGATATTTCTCCGAGTGGCTGTCGCTTTGCTATTCACGTAAGCTCTGGATTTGTTGCACTAAAAAAACGTCAAGTTTTTGTGCATATACTTTCTCCATTAGACAACGAGCCTGTAATTATTACGTCTTACATTAGGAATAACCAAATGAAAGGCAACCGCCTTAGCGTTGGTATAGAGTTTGATGCTTCAGAGCAAGTTAAGCTTAACAAGCTGTTAGAAGCTTACTCGATTGATATTGATTAATGCCTTAAATAATCCTACCTGCAAAAACAGCAATGGCTAACCAATTTTGCTTAGCCATTGTAATAGTTAGTTTTTTATTCTAAACGCTTCAAAAACCGGTCACTTCTTGGCAAGTAGTAATCATCATAATCAAGCGAGACAATCACTCGCTCTGCCCGACCAAGCAACTCATCACGTGGAATTAATCCAATAACCCGTGAGTCCGCACTGTTATCGCGGTTATCACCCATAACCAGATAATGATCTGCTGCTATTGGTGTTGCCGGAAACTGCACTAAGCTTGCTGCCGATTTGGTAAGCCGTATGGTATGAGCATGCCCCTTTAAGTGCTCAGTTTTATCTAGCCACCGAATACTCTCGTTTAAAGTGCTATAACTTACTTTCTCGCCATTAATGGTCAATTCGTTATTTTGCAATGAAACTATATCACCTGGAGTGCCAATAACGCGTTTTATTAAACGGTTATCCGCCACTTTAGAATCAAATACAATAATATCGCCGGTTTGTGGTTCTGCCAGTCTTAACAGGGATACATGCGTAAATGGTATACGTAAATCATACGCCATTTTATCGGTAAGGATTCGGTCGCCTTCTTCAATAGTCGGTTTCATTGAACCTGTTGGTACTTCGTACCAATCGGCGACGGCACTACGAAACACACTCATTAAAATAATAAAAACGATTAAAGAACGGTTATTTTTCCAAAATTTATAAAGTCGCTTCATGTTTTGTCTCTGCTATAGGTTAAGTATTTATTTGACTGTATAAATGCAGAGCCGTTCAAATGAGTGTGTAACAAAACATGTTTAGGGATAGAGACATGCATAAAACATGTCTCTAAAGATAGTTTACTGCTGGTTTAACTTGTCTTTCGCTTCTTGTACTTTTGCAAAATCTAAACCTAATTCATCCGTTGCTTCTTTAATTAAATGAGGTTGGGTCATTACTACCGCCATCAATTGCTGAAGTTTTTCAGGTGGTATGCCCAGCTCTTGTACTAAAGCCATAGCCATCATTGGGTTTTGGGTAAATGCTTCAAATAATGCCGCTACTTTTTCATCGCTGACATTGTGCTCTTTTAATATTGCAATAATTGGATTCATTATTAACCTTAAAATCGAAATAGTTTGTTAAAGTATATGGCCTCATACAGGGATTAACAATATTAATCCCTGTGGCATTACTTGTTTCACTCTACCAACAATACAACTTTACCTGAGTTTTCATTACCCTCTAAAATGGCATGTGCCTCACTAGCTTGTTGCCATGGCATGGTTTTATAAATATTAAAGTCATACTTTTGATTGGCAATATCATCATAAAAGCGCGCGACAAATGCATCTCTTAACGCACGCTTAAACGCGATACTGCGATTACGTAATGTGGAGGCATGAAACGAAATGCGCTTTTGTAATAAGCGTGCAAAATCGACTTCGGCAAAGCGACTATCTAAAAATGCGAGCATCACAATCTGACAATCCATTGCGGCCACTTTGGCATTTTTATTCAAATAGCGGCCAGAAACCGGATCGACTATGGCGTTTGCACTTAAGTTATGTGCCTTCATATATTCAACAAAATCAGTGGTTTTATAATTAATCACATGGTCAGCACCCAAGCTTTTAGCGTGTTCACATTTTTCATCAGACCCTGCTGTTATTACCACCTGTGCACCGGCACTTTTTGCCATTTGAATAGCCGCTCCGCCTACGCCACTGGCACCGGCATGAATAAGCGCCGTTTGCCCTGATTGTAGTTTTCCTAACTCAAAGAGTGCGCCAAAGGCAGTTAAATACACTTCACTAATAGCAGCACCTTGTGCCATAGAAATATTATCTGGCAATTCCATTAATTGCTGCGCATCTACCGCGACATATTCACTGTACGCACCACCGGCACATAGAGTAAAAATACGCTTATCTTGCCATTTAGGATCTACCTCACTGCCAAGCTCACACACGGTACCTGCACATTCGAGTCCTAGAATAGGGCTATCCCCTTCAGGAGCAGGATACTTACCTTGGCGCTGCATACAATCGGCGCGGTTAACGCCAATCGCTGCTACTTTTACCAATACTTCATTACTGCTAATCTGCGGCTTGTCGGTTTGTTCAAACGTTAATTGCTGATCTTGATGTGAAATGTACTGCATAAATCTCCTCGTATTTTATTCTATTTGATTTTCGCCATACTTCGGCTTCAACTAACTCGTTATTTTCTGTGTAATATATTTAAAGTGTGTAGTGGTTAGTAATTTTATTGATGTAACCTCGGGGTTTTAGCACTGGCAAACACAAAGCCTGACAAAAAAGCAAAGCCAACTAATTTAAACTCATAATACTCCTTTTGGAGTTAACAGCGCCTTAAGCACAAAAATTCAGTGCTGATTTAATCAGTTTATTGGCCTTTGTGGACTAACCTTTGTTCAATTCAGACCGAACTCGTTGGGCAGTACATGTTCTGCATTTATGCTGCGTTATTAGCAATTGCTGGGGAAGCATTGTCTAAAAACACAACTTCAAATTTAACCTTGAAAGATAAACAAAACTATAAATTATTAAAGCGCCAGCTTTGTTTATAAGGATATACATCAGGAAGCTGACCTTGCTCAATACCTTGCTGAGTCATTTTCCAGTACTTTGCCGTAAATAAATCACTATGATAATGATTAAAATGGCTAAAGGCACTGCTGCTGGCACTAAAAAACACCTTAAATTGACTCGGGAATATATCATTTTGGTCTATATCAAAATAAGAATGTGAGCTTATTTCCTCTAACGCGTTGTCAGTATTTGGCACTTCTCTAAAATTACAATCAGTAAGAGGGCAAATTTCATCGTAATCATAAAATACCACTCGCCCCCAACGTGTCACACCAAAGTTTTTCATTAGCATATCACCGGCAAAAATATTAGCACTGGCAAGCTCTTTAATCGCTTTACCATAATCAACCATCACCTGCTGCAGTGATTTACTGGTACATTGACCGATATATAAATTAAGCGGTGTCATTTTTCGCTCAACATAGACATGTTTGAGTATTAACGCTTTACCCGAAATAATTAAGCTATCACCAATGTGTTTTTTCATTTGTGTAAGCAATTCATCACTAAAACGACTTAAATCAAAGGCTAGGTATCTAAATTCATGAGTATCAACTAATCGCCCTACTCTATCAGCCTGTTTTACAAAGTTATATTTATCTTTTACCTGCTGTTTTGTCGCCGTTTTTGGTGCACTAAATTTATCTTTTATTACTTTGTACACATAGTCTAGGCCATCAATTGTAAAAACAAGCATGACCATACCTGGTGTACCTGGCGCTAAATGATATTTATATTGCTCGGGGCTACTTTTAGTCGTGTCCACCTTATAGCGATAAAATTCTGTTTTCGCATGTTTAATAAAACCTATCGCATTAAACAATTCAAACCGTTGTTTGTGAGGCATTAACACACTTAAGTAATCTACATACCTTGCAGGTTGGTCGGTATCTACCATAAAGTACGTGCGCGCAAAGCCAAATAACAAGCTAAGCTGATCAGCGCCCATCATTACAGCATCAATTGTAAGCCCGTCAGGGGTATTTAAAATGGCTATTGCAAAGGGCATATTATCGCCATTTTTAGCAATACATCGTCCTATTACATAACACGCTTTATTGCGGTAAAAGTGTGAATTGGCGTACTCAATATAGCCGTCATTTAAACTTATTAGCTCATACACTTGTCTGCATTGTTGCTGCGCCCCTTGGGTTAACGTTGCTTGTAGTTTAGCTAAGTCCTCGTTTAAACTTTTAAATGGCACTCTAAACACTTGTTCATTAACTAAGGTTTTAACTGCGCTATCAAACCCTTCTTTTAAGGAAATACGACTCACTAATCCTTCATAAGAACGTGGTTGCCCCCGGTACTTTGCTTTTAAGACAAATAAATGCACCGTACGAATTTTTTTATCATCCCAAATAGCGCCAAAAGTAGAATTAAAAAACGTATGTGCAATTGGCTGGTTTTCATGCTCTTTAACCATTTCGCCATAAATATTTTTTGCACGTTGCCATGTTTGTGGACAGTTTAGTTCATCATAGGCAATCACTTTAACGGCCTCACTCACCTGCTTTACTTGACGCTCATACACTTGCAAGCGCGCTCGCATTGCCGCTTGCACCTCATGATATTGGCGTTGTTCAAAGCGACTTTGTGCCCCTAAGGTAATATTTAAGAACTGTGCAAACATAGCTTCAAAGCCAGCAAATACAGCGCGTGCTAACTTAGTAGCTATGAGTTCTTGTATAGGATTGTGGGTAGACGTTAACGACGTGCTAGGCATAGTATAGGCGCTTCTATTTTTAGCAATTATGCTGATTATTTTTTATTAGAGGTTTACACCTTAGCAAGCACGCTTTAATTTAGATAATTAATACAGCAAATAAATAAAATTGATCATATGAATATAAGAAATGTCGATCTCAACCTACTCGTCTATTTAAATGTATTAATAGATGAAAAAAGTGTGTCTAAAGCGGCCAATAAACTCGCATTAACACAACCTGCTATGAGCAATGCGTTAAAACGCCTAAGAGACTTATTTGACGATCCTTTGCTGGTACGAGCTGCGGGCTCTATGACTCCCACGGCTAAAGCACTTGCCCTTAAGCCCGAGATTGAAGCGCTGTTAAAAATGGCAGAAGAGATCACGCAGCCCAGTGAGCAATTTAATCCCGCTACTGCACAGGTTACGTTTCGTATTATGGCAAACGATTATTTAGAATCGACGCTAATTGCCCCCTTTATTTGCGAGCAGCTAGCTAAAAATCCGGGCATTGACTTCGATGTACTTAGCCCCAGCGACGTGAACCTACAGGATATGGAAAAAGGCACTATCGATTTGGCAATAAACCGTTTTAATGGTCTGCCGCGCTCTTTTCATCAAGCTACTGTATGGCGAGATAACTACTGTTGTTTAACCCATCCACATAATCCATTTTTAAACGATGCAAACTTAGACCAATACTTAAAAAGTGAACATATTTGGGTTAATCGAGCCGGCTGGGGCCCCGAACCCGCTGTAACCAATAAATCAGGTAAACAAAAATTAGGCTGGGTCGATGAGGCATTATGGCAATTAGAACAAACACGTAAAATAAGAGTCTTTACCCGTCATTACATGATTGCCAGTTTACTGTGTCAATCTGAGCAACTCATTGCAACCCTTCCGCGTCGTCAAGCAAAGCTTTTAACTAGCCATACTAATTTAGTGATTAGCCCTGTGCCATTTCAAATCGTCCCCATAGAAGTAAAAATGATATGGAGCCCGTTATTACACCATACACCAGCGCACCAATGGCTTAGACGTGAGTTATTAGCGTTCGCAAATACAGTGGTTGATAGGTAATGTTTATAACATTAAGGTAAATCTAAATAAATTTAGGAACCTTATGCTTATTACTAAGAGGGAAATCACCACTTGGAAAATACGAATCTAAGAATAAATCCAAATTATGTGAACAGTTTGAAGTTTTTAAAGTTTTGTAACCTTCCCCATACCCATTATTATCAGAGAAAGTTATTAATAAAATTATGGCACCAAACTTTACATCTTTCCTTGCTTTGATTTTTTTACATAATGAATCAAAGTATGTAAATCTACCATTGTTTATATCATGGTGAGCAATATTAGTAATATCTATATGTAAGCTAGTATCAGCATTTGCATATTTTTTTAAATTTTTTTTATTTATAACACTTTCAATTTTATACTCTAAAGATTTGCCCTTATCCTGATTTACTCGAACACTTCCACATTCTATTGATACTTCATTATTTCCTTGTTTTACAATAAAATCTGGAGATTCATTCTTAATAAATTCTAATGATTTAAGAGATAATGTTCTCGCAGTGCTAATTTCAAACTGCAACCCTTTCCAAGATTCACTACTACTCTGTTTTCTTATATCTCTTAAGAAACTTTTGTAAGCATGTAAATTTGAATTCTTTAAATCTTGCATACAAGTTAATGTAAAATATAAACTTCCACAAAGCGGATGCCATTTAGGATCTCTTGCATTTAATAATTCCATTAATCTAAATAAATCTTTACTAATTTGTGAGTTTTTATGTTTTCGAAGAAAAGATTTAAGATTTAAAAGTTCATCATACCCAGAGAGAATTTCTTTTAGAGCCTCTATCATCTGTTTGTTATTTATATAAAAGTTAAAATCATTAGTGTTTATAACAAACTCTAAATATGGCGTTTTGTATAATTCGATTTTCATTTGATTTTATAATTACCTTATATTTAGAAACCTACTTAATATCAATTTTACGCTAAAATTGATTAAATCAATATCAGTTATTGAAAACAACAATTTCATTAATATTACACTTAGCGCTACAGTGAAGTTAAGCCAACAAACTAAGAGTAATAATTATGCAAACATCAGCAAGCTTCACACAACAAGACGGATTATTCATTGATGCAAATTTACATCAATTCATTGAACAACAATTGTGTCGTAAAACAACACTTCAAACGCAACACGTTTACCAAGCGTTAGCCACGTTAGTTGATGAGTTTGGGTGTGCATGTCGTAAAACAAAACACCAAGAAAACGACATTCTCGACGTGAATACTTTATTAAATGCATATCAACGTAAAAGTCATCCACATTGTCATGTAGATGCACAAACAACCGCAGCCGTTCTAGATGAATATTGTTGCCAAGTGCCTGCAATTATTGTGGTTGCTTTAATGGATACGCTTAGTGGCACACTCTGTGATGAGCCAAGCGCCCATAAACTTTACCACAGAGCTGCAGAGCTGACAGAGCGTCCATGCGTTCATCGCGAGCAAACAGCTAACGCCTCTGCAGCGTAAAATGCTGCCCTTTAAAAGTGCTCGATAACCTTGTTGGCAAATTGTTTGCAACTTAAGGTTGTCGAGTTATGATTTGATTGAGCTAAATCAAATGTAACCTGTCCACTGGCAAATGTGCTTTCAAGCGCGTTTTCAATTAAATAAGCAGCCTCACTCCATCCCATAAACTTAAGCATTAGCACCGCACTTAATAAGCTACTGCTCGGATTTGCTTTATCTTGTCCTGCTATGCGCTCAAATGTACCATGTGTGGGTTCAAAAAACGCAACTTCGGTATTTAAGTTTGCCGCCGGCATAATCCCTACTCCACCGACTTGTGCACTGAGCATATCGGCTAAAAAGTCTCCGTTTTGATTAGTGGTGGCCACCACATCAAATTGGCCAGGATCCATTAAACACTGCTGAAGCATATTATCGGCAATTACTTCTTTAATAACCAGGGGCGGTAAATCAGCACGTTGTATTTCAAGCCAGCGCCCGTTTTGATGCTCAACGGCAGTGTATTCACGTTTGGCCAGTGCAAATCCCCAGCGCTTAAATGCGCCATCGGTGAACTTAAGTACATTACCTTTGTGAACTAAAGTGAGTGATTCACTATTATTTTTTAGAGCATAATTAATTGCATAGCGCATTAATCGCTCTGATCCCTCTTTAGAGATATTTTTAATACCTAAACCACATTCTTGGGTAAAACGAAGCCGAGTTACGCCCATTTCTTCACATAAAAAATCGAGCATTTTTTCATTTTCAACACTGCCCGCTTGCCACTCAATTCCTGAGTACACATCTTCACTGCTATCACGTAGCACAGTAATATGCGTGGTAAATGGGTTTTTTAATGGTGACGGTAATGCACTAAATCCTTTAATGGTTCGCATATTTACATACAAATCCATTTCATGGCGAAGCGCGACATTGAGCGAGCGAAATCCGCCTCCAAGCGGTGTTGTTAAAGGGCCTTTAATCGCGATTTTACAATCTCGTACTGCATTAATCGTTTCTTGAGGGAACCAATCACCGTCATAAAGCTTGGCAGCTTGCTCACCATTGTAAACTTGCATCCAATGAATTTTGCGTCTTGCGCCATAACTATGCTCTATGGCGGCATCCACTACTTTTCGCATCACTGGCATCACATCGAGGCCGACGCCATCACCATCAATATAAGCAATAATAGGGTGTTCGGGTATATGCCACTGTTCTTGTTCATCAATAAGTATATGTTCACCATTTTCTGGCACAGTAATATGTTGATATTGCATTGTTAACACCTAGAAAAACATCCTCTTTTCATTAAAGCATGTTCGTTAATAGGTGTCTGTAATTGCATTTTTATAATTGATATCACCGCAGCGAATAACTGCACGGTATTCACTATTAGAAAAAATAAGGGAACGATTTTTTAACCAAGGTGGCATCAGGCATTTTATTTAACACCCGACCAAATAGAACATTACTGAGTAGAGCATTACTGAGTAGAGCATAACTGCAGATTAATTTTAACCACCGGATGATTATAAAATTAACCTGCTAAGTGAGATTATTTGTAATAGGCAAATAAGTATTTATTAAAGCTATATTGACTTTGTATAACCGCAATAACAAATCCTGCCTTACCATCTAAAAAGCCACGTCTTAAAAAATAATGGCGGATAAAAGCAAAAAAAGCGGAACTACTTGCCTTCAAGAGTGATGGTTTTTTACCCTTTTTTTCCATTTGCTCTGCACCTATGTGCGCATAATGGTTTCTTTTATTCATATAGCCAAAAATATCTTCATGCTGAAAATGTAATATATTTTCTTTCAATTCAATTGGTTTACAATCAAGCATTACAACAGACTCATGCACTAAGTTTTGGTTATAACCTGTTATTTTTTTATTGTAGATACGCGCAATACGATCAGGATACCAGCCGCTGTGTCGAATAAATTGGCCACAAAAATACGTTAAACGGTTAAGCTTTAAAATATTTTTCTCATTGCATTTTGCCAATGTCGTTATTATTTCTTCCTTTAAACGCTCACTGACAACTTCATCACAGTCAATTGCAAAAATCCAATCGTTAGTTGCTAATGCTTCTGCTCTACGTCTTTGCTCACCAAACCCTTGCCAGTCATCACGCACAAATACTTTATCTGTGTATTTATTTGCAATAGCACGTGTTTCATCAGTGCTGCCTGAATCAAGTACAATGATTTCATCTGCCCACTTTACTGACTCTAAACAACGCTCAATTTTATCCTTTTCATTTTTACATATAATACAAACAGATAGCTTCACAAAATTTCCTTTTTAATAACACTGTATTTTAAAAATTATCTTCCTATTATAAACAGATCATAACAACACAGGAAACAAGGCTTTAAAAAGTATGGTTTTAAGCTTCTAAAATAACGTCAATTGTATTGAGTAAAGCCTCTACTTGATGTCTATCAAGCACGGCGTTAGCGGATTTTAATCGTTTTTCAAACTCAACAGCTTGTTGATACAGTGCTTGGCATTCAAACATCCCTGCTGTTCCTTTGATCATATGTACGCTGCGTGCAAAACCGGTTATATCACCCTGCTTAAATTGCGACTGTAATGTGTGTTTTTGTTTTTTTAATCCTTTAATGTATTCTTGCTTGAGCAGTGCAAACTCATCATCAGGCAGCTTAATATTTTCGCATATATCAATATCAAGATAACTTGCGATTTTACTACTAAAACACCGTCTATCGATGGGTTTGGCAATATGATCGGTAAAACCTTGTTTTAAATAACGATCGACTTCATGCTTCATCGTGTTCGCAGTAAGCGCCACAATCGGTGTTGTTACTCCTGTTGCTTGCATAATATTAATTGCTTGTTCACCATCCATAATTGGCATTTGAATATCTAATAAAATTAAATCAAATTGTTCATCAAGTGTCGCTTGTGCAGCATCTCGGCCATTTTCTACTGCCACCACAGTTAAACCCATTCGCTCTAAAATCCGCTTAATCAGCTGTCGGTTTTCTGGGTGATCTTCAGCCACGAGTACCCTACCAATCAAATTTCGCTGGTTACTATTTAAAGGGAGCTCTTTGTTTTGTGACTTACAGATATCGTCAAATGCGTAAACCCATTTTGTATGTTCCGTTGTATGCAGTGCCATAGTAAAACAAAACTCACTGCCGTTACCGAGTACAGAATAAACCGTAATATCCCCATCTAGTTTAGTTGCTAAGCTTTTTGATATGTTTAATCCAAGTCCAGTGCCACCGTATTTACGAGAAATCGACGAGTCAGCTTGATGAAAGGGAGTAAATAGGTCTTTTTGCTCACTGTCGGTCATACCAATTCCCGTATCTTTCACTTTAATAATTAGTTGTTTTTTATTACAGCTAACCGTTAGCTTTATATAACCTTGGCTGGTAAATTTAAGCGCATTGGTTGCTAAATTTAATAATATTTGTCGCAATCGAGTTGGATCTGAGACTATCCAATCAGGTAGCGGAAATTGATAATCAACTTTAAATTTTAAGCCTTTATCACGAATTTGTTTTCCTAATAACGATTCGATTTCAGCAATAGTGGCAAACAAGTCTGTTTCAACTAGCTCTATCTCTAGACGGTTAGCCTCAATTTTTGACATATCCAAAATGTCATTAATTAAGCCAAGAACATGACGACTATTTTGCAAAATCACCCGAATGCCATGGTTTCTCTCATGAGGCTGTATATCACCTAAAATAATACCATCAGCATAACCAATAATTGATGTCATTGGGGTGCGAATTTCGTGGCTCATATTGGCTAAAAATCGACTTTTAGCTTCACTTGCATCACGAAGCTCTTCAGCTAATTGTTGTAACTCTTGAGTACGCAACTGTACTTTGTGTTCTAAATTTTTAGTCAATTCAACATTCTCATGGTGTAAAATGCTAAATTTATTTGCCACGGCAAAAGCAAGTAGCACTGCATCGAGTGCGGTACCAATGAGCCCAAGTAAATAGAGATCCATCTTTATAGGTTCAATTAGCCCTAAATTAGTTAAATTGCCGACCATATTAGGAATGGCCATCGCCAAATACGCTAAAACAAAATAGCGAGCGGGCTTAAAGCCACTTAACCAACTTCGTATACCAACAATCATACCCAGGCACAAAGTAGCCCCCGTTACTAAAGTAGCCCATATAAAGCCAAAACCTGGCCAAATGATTGCAAATGGAGTGCCTGCGGTAGCAATAATGCCTAAGTAAATTGAAAACCGTGATAATTGAGGAGACGTTTCCTTTAATTTAAGTAAGCTGTTAAAAAATAAGATATTTGTGATGGGAATTAAGGTAAAACCTAGCCAATGAAAATGGGCGTTGTAAAAACCAAAAATTTGATCTGGTATATGAAAAAACTGACTCCAAGCTAATACCCAGCACGCGGTAAACAGAGCGTAATACAAATGGGTTTTATCTCTATCACCCAAGTAAATAAGAAAATTATATAAACCTAATGCAATACCAACCCCGAAGCACAGTAGCATAATCATGTTATCTGATGTTTTTTTCACAAAAAAATCATCATAAGGTGAAAGCACTAATTTAGGTGGGGTATAAAAGTATTCACTTTGAAATTTTGCAATTAATATGTAGGGCCGATTAGGCGTCAGCTCGATTCTATTACCATAATGAAATGCAAACTCATTAGGGTAAATGCCACCCGTTGTATAACGATTTATTGGCTCATCAAAATTCGACATATCATAAATACGCGTCTCAATTTTTGAAAGCAGCGTGTTATAGGGATATAACACAAGTTCATTTAAATCAGTTTTGTTTTCCAGCTTAATCACAAACCAAAAACTACCACCAAAAAACGATGTTCTCGATTGTGGTTGCTTTTTTTCAAGCCACGTTTCTATATCGCTATGATCTCGCGGAAAAGCGCCATCAGTGACTTGAAATACACTGCCTTGATTAAGCAAATCAGTATCTTGTTGTTTCAAAGTATAAGCAAAAGGCTCAAGTGCATTTGCCACTGCTAAATTGCTAAAGCATATAAATACACAATATATAAATAGCTTTAGAGCTGCCTTTATTGGCATACTTTGCACCTTAAATTAAAACTGATAACTAATATCCAAGCCAAAACGCCGGCCTTCACCCTTAAAATCTTCAAGCATGCCAAGAAAAGAACTTAAATCAAATTTTAAGTGACTGTATTGAGTACCAAACAGGTTTTTACCCCAAATGGCAACCCCCCAGTTATCGTGTTGATAGTGTATATTGGCGTTAAAAATACTATAGCTGTCTTGCATCGCATAGGGGTTTTGATTCTGATCAAAATAGTAATCGGATTGATAATCAACTAATAATTGAGTAGTTAGCGGGTGATTAGCCACCTCAAAAGTGTATTCAATACCCGCACTGAGATTCCATTTTGAGGTAAACGGCAAACGATTATCAGTTAACGCATTCCCTAGTGGATCAACATATTCTTCAAACTCTGCATGAGGTATATAACCCATAGCAAACTTAACATTCAAATTATCGGTCAGCCAATACTCAAGATCAGCTTCTAAGCCGTAAATAATGGAGTCAGCCACATTTTCTAATAATTGAATTGGCGGGCTCTGCTCAGATGTTGAAGGCTGATTCATAAAGACTTGTTGATCATTATAATCATAATAAAATGCAGCCCAGTTAAATCGAATACCCTTCTGTGGCCACCAGGACTTTGATCCGATTTCATGTGAGTTTAACCGCTCTTTTTGATAGTCAGCGAGTTGGGCCTGTTCAACCGATGATAAAAAGCCACCGTTATAGCCTCCGCTTTTGGCGCCATTAGCAAAACGATAATAGGCGTAAGTTGAATCATCGACTTTAAAGTTCACTCCTAACTGCCCAGAAATGCCATTATCTGACTGCTCTCCTTGAACACGATAAAATGGAACCTTAACCCCTGTTAAATCGTCAGCATCTATAACAACGTTAAGCTGAGATACTGAGTCGTAGTCTAACGATTCATAAGAGTAACGAAGCCCTGCAGTGATCAACCAATCTTGGTTTAATTGATAATCGAATTGCGTAAACGCAGCCATACTCTTTGTGTTTATTTTATTATTATAAAAAAAAGTAGCGGTTAAATCTGTCGCTAAAATTCCCCGATAGTCCCGTAAAATATCATTTACATTATCTTGAACAATAGACTCATCAGCATAATATATTCCCGTCGTTAAAAAATGCTCACCCAACTGAGATTGCAATCGCAATTCTTGCGTCACCAAATCAGTATTTAACCCTAAGTTGCCCTCACATAACTGTGCGGGAGAGCCATCACAATTAAAAGCATGGTCCCGTTTTAATTTGTTATAACTGCTTAAAAAAACAAGCTCATTGTCTGTGTCTAATTGCCAATTAGCATGGGCGCTAATGCCCTTACCATCTGTTTTATGAGGCGAATTATTATTTACGCTGACTGTATAAAAATCATCACTGGCATCATTAAAGCCAAAATTATCAAAACAGCTGGTTGAACCCGCTTGTGCTGGCGAGCATCGCTCTCCTGTTAGTGGATTAGCAACAATTCCAATACTGCCAACCGGCTGTACTATGCCATCCCAATCGGCAATATGCCCTTTTATCAATAGCTGTACCGTGTCAAAATCAGCTAAAAAGGAAACTCGGCCATTCGTTTGTCGCATGCCAGCTTTCGGTGAGTCGGCAAAAATATTGTTAGTGGAATAATCATAATCTTGATGATTAAGCGCTATACGAACGGCAGTGTTTTCACTAATTGCTGAATTAAACATAGCATCAACACTGGTCGCATTGTTATTAGCAATGCCAGTGCTTAAATAACCACTTTGTTCAAACTCAGGGCGTTTAGAGCGGATTAAAATAGCGCCCCCTGTAGAGTTGCGACCAAATAAAGTGCCTTGAGGACCACGCAAAATATCAATTTGTTCAATATCAAATAAATTAACAATTTGGTTACTTGCAGAGCCAACAGCAATGTCATCAACATACATCGCCACAGGGGATGTATTCGCCGTATTGTAATCAACTAGCCCTACACCACGAATGTTAACCGCTGGCGGTGTGCCTTCCGCTGCGTTTTGACTAATTTTTAGATTAGGAGCAAATACAGACAACTCTGTCGAATCTTTAACGTGTTGTACTTGAAGATCATTACCTTTAATGGTGCTTACAGAAATGCCAACTTCTTCAATTTTTTGCGCTCTTTTTTTCGCATAAACTTCTATGATTTCCATATTACGCGCATTCGCACTTTCATCATCTACAAGTACTTTCGCCTGCAGTGGCAGTAAAAAGCCTGGTAAGCATATCAACCCTATTTTCTTATTGAGAAGCTTGCCTTTATTTTTCATTTCTTGTGACCTTTACGCTAGACAAATGTAAACAGCATGTTTAATTATATACTAATCAATCGATAATACGGTTATATGAATAATATTTTAATGTTTGAGGGCTGCAAATGCATCTTCGCCACTAATGTGTTGTGGGTAACCCACCATTGCTCTTGCTGTTTGCATACCAGCCATGACAGCCGCTTCAACACAACCGGCATTAACGCCTGTTTTTATCCAGTCACCGGTAATAAAAAGATTGGTAAATTGTGTTTCATCAGTTGCCAGACGATATTGACTTGAGCCCGCAACTGACAAAACATAGCGCTCACTGGGATCCACATTTACTCGCCAGTATTGAGCATTTAATCGTTCATCCCCTGATAACTGAGAGCCATGCAAAACAGACCAGTCAAATTGATTATTTTGATACGCTAATGGCCAAATAGCCTGTATGTTATTTTCTAGCATACCTTTAAGATTAGCTTTTACTTGCGATTTTGCTTGAAAAACAAATTGATGTTCACTTTGTGGCGGGTAATAGTCACAAGGAAAAACACTGCAAAAGTAAGCAATGTTTTTAGGAGGACAATCGATAGGCCATTGCTCTTTGTCGATTAAATTCATCATCGCCGCCCATGTATCAAATGGTTCGCTAAAGCTACTGAGAATGGGGCCTTCTTTGCTAGGTGGCCTATATTGCCAACCTAATTGCTCGTCAGTCTTACTAAGCCACAATTGGGCTGCCTGCGTTGCCACCGTTTTAACTTGCTTTGCTTGAGCTGCAAAATTTGTATCCAATGCAAGTAAAGAAGGACATACATGTTCAAGTGAGGCAACAGATACGCCAAGAATAATCCTGTCAAAGTCATCTTTGTAGCGTAATTCTTTTATTGGTAGGGGCTGCCCAAAATGGTTTTCATACTGAGCAGGCCAGTTAGACCAAAAAGATTCTAAGTTAATATTATGCTGTTTTAATAGTGCAGCTTGTTCACTATTAATTTGCGCATAAAGCGGCTCACTTGGCCAACAAGGTAGTTTTTTCACATCAACAAGTGGTTGATATTCAGCGCCTGATTTCAAAGTAACTTGTTGCTGTAACTTAATTACCTCAACAAAACGTTCACCCTGCTCATTTAGGCTGGGTTCCAGGTTTTGCAATTGATGGAAATACTCAAACTTAACCCCTCTTTTTTTTAGTAGCTCATACAGTGGAGCAAAAATGACATCGCCCATCCCCGCTTGCATTTTCCACATGACGCCACCGCGATAACACAGCGCAATACGTAACATAGCTAGTGATGCAACACCGGCTTCAACATTAGGCTTACTGATGTCTCCATCAGCGTAAGCAAATACTAAATCATAAAATCCCCGTATTGGCGCAGAGTTAGCACTGTACTGCTCATTTGCCCCATTTCTTATCAGCCACTGTCTAAAATCAAATTTGTTTATGACCCCAAACCCATCTCGATATACTTTGTCTTTGACCAGGCCAACCAACATTGCAATAGCAAGGTCTGCACAAATATATAATCGTCTAAGCTGCGCATTATTGTCTAATAACTCAATCATTTCGCTATTTAGCCAACGCTTTAGTTTTCTAACTATATACCAAATAACAAGGCCATCTTTTTTCTCTTGTACTTGGGGTTTTAATGTATTGTCAGCGTGAGCAAACTGATTTAATTTACTTATTAATAAGCTGGGAGTAGAGGCTATTTCACTCGAGTATTGTTTTATATCATCAGCAAAGTGTTGCCAAGTTTCCTCTGTATCATCAACCAAGTCCGCTATTTGTTGATGTAAATGGCGTAATAAAGACTGATCACGAGATTTTTTTGTGCTCAAATTTATATTTTTATTGGCTTTTGTTGCGGCTAATTGTAAATCCAGTATCCACTTTTTTAGCCAAGCTAGGGTCATTTTAATAAAGTCCCATGGCGTAATATCCAAACTACCCTCCGCAGGATTTCCAGGTAATAAGGGGAAATCTATTGGCCATGTTTGCCATTGATCATTAATATATTCTTCTAGTGCTATAAAACTATGCGGCTTTAATGCTTGCTGCCATGTAGATAAAGGTGAATCGACTGGGCGTTGTAACTTAGTGTAAACCGTTTCTATTGTTTTAAAGCTATTTACATAAGCACCAAACCATACATGCAAGCCATGCTCTTCAATACGCTGCCCACGAGCCGCATTACGGCCACTTGCGCCTTTACCACCTAAACGCCAACCTTGTTGGTATACAGTAATAGTTCGATGCTGTTGCCAATCACGCTGCTCGGTTAAATACAGTGCAGCAGTCATAGCCGATACACCGCCACCAATTATCACAATTTTTTCTTGGTTCATGGTAAATCCTTCTAAGTAATTTAAATCTTAGTTGCGGCTAACTGGTCAAAATCCATTTGAACATAAAATGGTAAATGCAGCGCTTGACTACCTAACTTCAGACCAAACATATCGGCAAGGGGGAAACTATCTAATTTATTAAGATGTAACGTAAACTCAGGTTTCAGAAATTTAAAGCGATGTATTTTTTTAATCATAGAGGGTGAGTGCATTACGCTTTGGTATACCGCTGAATCACTACTGCCATCGGGAAATTGCTTAAACAATATTTGATCCATTTGTGGATTAACAAACCCACTCAATAGCTGCTTTAATAATGACAAATCAATGCCTAAATGTTTACGAGAAAACAAATTTGCTACTTGCTCGGCAAAATCATCTAGGACAGAGAAAAAGTCATTTTCGTGCCCCTGAGAGTTTATTGTAATTGTAAATAACTCATGCATTTGCAGCTTTGATTCAGGCGAAAAATGATCAAAACATTCTAAAGATAGTGAAAAATTCGAAAGCTCAGTTACACACTCGGGCATAATGTAATCACATAAATATTTATTATAGCCCCACGTTTCGCGACCATTTATGAGTGCATAAATGTTATTAACGCAGATAAATGCAGGATACCAATATAGGTAGGTTATATCCTCATCTTCAACTTTAGCGACAGGCAACCAGATGATAATATCTGTTTCTTGCATCCAACCATGCTGATCGAAAGGCGGTGTCATTGAGGCTATTTTTTCAATATCTGTAAATGTGATAAGTGCAAACTCGCCAAGTATTTTAAAACGAATATCCCCTTTAACGCCTACGTTTAGCGTTGAATCAATATATCTTTGTGATTTAGCTAATTCTATCTCAGCAAAAAAACCATACATATTCGCATTGTGCATACGACAAGGCGGCTTTGCTATTGGATTAGATAAAAAATGTTGATATGGCGTAGATAGTGAGCTCATTTGACCCCCTCAGTTAAAAACTGAGTATAGTCAGATATATTAGGGTCTGTTGACCTTTGCGAATTAATATTTATGGCTATATGTGAATTCCACTCGATTCAAAGTATTTTAATAAATTGCTTGCAAAGTAAAATGTTGTGAAGTAATATCGCTGCTTGGCTATAAAAAGCCCTAGCGGTTAACCTCTTTACCCTGATCCAGTAAGCCCCGCAAAACGTATATTCAAAAGCTAAGTTATTGTACGGCGAGAACCCCTATTAATACCTTGATGATTTATTTTTAATATCATCGTAAAAGTGTCATAAAGATCGTCAACACTGTAATGAAGCTAAACACAATTAGATTATTTATCATCTGTAATGTGCTTTAAGAAAAAGCCCAGAATAAATAACAAAAATAAAGTGAGTTTTATTATGTCATACCAATATAACGGATCTATGATCCAAATAGCACATCCAGTGCAATCAATTTCGGTTAACAAACATCGTGTAATCTTTAGCGATACACAAGGTTTGAAAAATGCATTGTTTCAAAAAGCAAGTGATGCACGTCAATTTGTAAAGTGGCTCAAAGCCAGCTAATTATTATTGATAAGTTAAACACTTATAAATAAATCTAAATGCCAGCGTGAAGCTGGCATTTTACTTTTTGGTGTATTATTGACTACACTTAAATCCTTGTTTATTTATTCGTTGTAGTGCCAATGCGGTTTTCGTGGTTAATACTGTTAGTCTGTGTATTTTTAAGCACAAAGTGTAATGCCAGAACAATAAAATGGTTAACACATGATTTTGCGCCCTACTACATTATAAGCGGGCCGAACAAATCCCAAGGTCGTGACGAAAGTATTATTTCGCTTTTAGAACAGCAGCTGCCGCATATTACCTTTGAAAGAGTGATCATCCCCTCAGGTAAAGTGATTCAGGAACTCGCAAACCTGCAGTCTAATGCCTGTGCTTTGTCGCTCTATAAGAATAAATACCGCGAAGAGCGTGTTTATTTCACACATCAAAGCTCTACAGCAGGGCTTTCGCCATCAATTGCCATGCATACCAAGCTAAGTAGTGCGCTAGAGATTGAAGATGCTAAACCAGTGTCATTAACCAATTTATTAGTTAATAAAAAGCTTACCTTAGGTGTATCTATGAATCGCTCCTATGGCAGTGAAATTGATAAAATAATCAACACCACACCCGGAATAAATCTGGTCATTCGACCAACTCGCGATACCCTCAGTACGTTAACATATATGCTTAACCTTAAAAGAATTGATATTTTATTAGGTTACCCAAGTGAACATTATTATTTAGCAAAAACAATGGGCTTTACTGATAATTTAACCCAGCGGATGCTCACTGAAGCACCAGAAATAAGTTACGGTTACATTGGCTGTACTAAAAACGAGCAAGGTGCAGAAGATATTGCTACGCTTAATCAACAACTCAAACTGATTAAGCAGACTGAAGACTATAAACAGATATTAACTCGGTGGTTACCAAGTCATTTAAAACCCAAATTAGGAGCACATTTACAATAATAAAAAGCTAAGCGTGTTACTAATTAGCGCTTAGCTTTTTTAAAATAGTCTTACTGGCGAATACCTTCAATAAATAAACCAATATCAACATGGGTAGATGCTGGGCCTAAGTTATAGTCAATACCGTAGTCGGCCAGTTTTAAGCTAGTTTCTCCTTCAAAACCAACACGGTAACCACCCCATGGATCTTGACCTTCACCAATTTTATCTATTTCAAAGGTAATTGTCTTCGTAACACCGTGTAGAGTAAAGTCACCGGTTACTGTGGCTTCTTCACCGTCTTCGTCAAACTTAATCGCTGTACTCTTAAAGCTTGCCTGTGGGTATTTGCTTACGTTTAAAAAGTCACTACCACGTAAGTGTTTATCACGTTCTGCGTGATTTGAATCTAGGCTTGCCGTATCAATATTTACACTAATTTGAGACGCATTTGGATTTTTAGCATCGTAGTTAAATTTGCCATCAAAGGTATTAAAACGCCCATGCAGCCAGCTATAGCCTAAATGTTTAATCTTAAAGTTTACAAAAGCATGCGCACCTTTTGTGTCAATAACATAATCTGCGGCATTCGCAGTGGTCGCTGTCATAAACATCGCTGCTGATAACGCTGAAGTTAAAAATAATTTTTTCATTTTAATCATCCTTTTGTAATGTGATCATTCTAATTAATGTTTTATCTTTATCGATAAAGTGATGTTTTAGCGCACCTAACACGTGCAATACTACAAATCCAATTAATAAGCATGCGCTATAGAAATGGATTTGCCCGGCTATATCAGCCTGAGAATCAAACGCAAAGTCGATAGCTTTTACATAAAAAAAGCCAAATACTTCTATGGGTCGTCCATCAGCCGTCGAAATTAAATACCCTGACAGCATAATGATCAGTAAAAACAGATACATTAAAATATGTGCTGTTTGGGCTAATTGATTTAACTGCTTGTTACTGCCAATCGGACTTGGTTTAACACTAAAGTGTCGCCATAACAGCCTAAAAACAAAAACCGCTGCTAAGCTAAGGCCAATGCTTTTGTGTAGGTCTAATGATCCTTTATACCAACTATCATAATAAGTCAGCTCAACCATATATAAACCTAAACCAAACAGACCAAACACGGTCAGCGCCATTAGCCAGTGTAAAAATATAGCCACCACGCCATAGCTGGTTTTTGAGTTTTTAAACATTCCCTACTGCCAATCTCTTATTTAGTAATAACACTACGATATAATGATTAAGTGGTGATTAAAATAACATATGCAAACACTCATCGTGCGTATACGCACAGTAAAATGTATAAGGTTAATATAATTGCAAGTGACGTTGAGAAGGGATTAGCTAGCAGCTGACTCGTTAAGAGACACGTATATTTGGCTATCAGGTTCAACCTGTAAGCAGGCAATCAGGCCCTCTTTTATTAGTTCTAACATGGCGATAAAACTAACAACAACCCCACTGCGTCCCTCTTCAAAGGTAAATAATTGAGTAAACGCAACAGGCGCTTTTGATTGGGATAAGGTATTTAAAATCAAGCTCATGCGCTCACGCGTTGAAAGGGTTTCAGCGCTAATTAAATGATGCTCGAATGTTTTTGCACGCGCCATGACATCGCTTAGCGCTAACAATAAATCTTTGATTGCCAGTTCAGGTAATGGCTGGTTTTTTTCTGCTAGTTCTGGCACGCTTGCCTGCGCTATAAAGATATCGCGGCCAACACGAGGTAGGCTGTCTATATTTTCGGCCGCTTTTTTAAATTGTTCGTACTCTTGTAAGCGTTTTATAAGCTCGGCGCGGGGATCGTCTTCTTCTTCTAACTCTTCATGAACAGGCAGTAACAGCCTAGATTTAATTTGGGCCAGCAATGCCGCCATTACTAAATATTCACCCGCGAGTTCTAGCTGGAACTCGCTCATCATTTCTACATATTTAACATATTGCTCAGTAATGCTAAAAATAGACAACTCAAGAACATCTAGCTTATGCTTTTTAATTAGATAAAGCAGCAGATCCAAAGGCCCTTCAAAGGTTTCTAAAATAACTTCAAGGGCATCAGGCGGGATATATAAATCTTCGGGTTTATCAACAACGGCTTTACCATGTAAAAATGCCAGAGGCAGCTTTTGCTGCACTGACATATCAGGTGTTGGCGTTGATGATAGCGTCTCAGACTGTTTCATTGTTATTCAAATGGCGTTGTATCACCGCAACCAACACGAAGAATTTGAATATCATCTTCTGATAAATCAATCACTGTGGTCGCCTGCTCAGGTAAATACCCACCATGAATAATTAAATCCACATGTTTATCAAGGCGCTCTAAAATGTCATCGGGATCAGCTTGAGTAAACTCTTCGCCCGGTAAAATAAGTGAGCACGACATTAAGGGCTCACCCAGCTCAGCTAATAAAGCACACGCTATTGGGTGCTCTATAACACGTATGCCTATGGTTTTTTTCTTGTCGTTTAATAACCGCTTAGGCACTTCTTTTGTACCTTTAAAAATAAATGTGTAAGGCCCTGGGGTATTATTTTTAATAAGCCTAAACATTTGGTTATCAACACGCGCATAAGTAGACAGCTCAGATAAATCACGGCATACCAAAGTAAAATTGTGATGTTTTTCAATGCCACGAATACGTTCAATGCGCTCTTTAGCTTGCTTATTACCTAAATTACAGCCTATCGCATATCCTGAATCTGTAGGATACACAACTACGCCGCCTTGTTTAATAATATCAACAGCTTGAGAAATTAATCTAGGCTGTGGATTATCTGGATGTATATGAAATAATTGACTCATAATGCAACTCCTTCGTGCTTTTCCCATGTTTGCCAAACCCCTTGGCAATCTTTAGGTAAGTATAAATTTTTTCCAAGTTCTAAATAGCTAGTCGGAAAATGAAAATCAGAGCCTTGTGAGCAAAGTAGCTCGTATTCTTGGCTCAATAGCCCTAAAAACTGACGTTCACTTGGCGCCTGCTGCGGCTGAGCAACTTCCATTGCATCTCCGCCTACTGATTTAAATTCCACTAACAATTTACGTAGCCACTTGTTCGACATTTTATAGCTACTTGGGTGCGCTAAAACGGCCACCCCACCTGCGGCATGAATCGCCGCAATAGCTGTTTGCATATCACACCAATTACTTGGCACGTAACCGGTTTTACCTCGCCCTAAATACTTTTTAAATACCCCAGGAAAGTTTTTAGCTACACCACGCTCAATCAATGCTCTGGCAAAGTGAGCGCGAGTAATTTGTGCATTTTCGGCCAGCTCGCGAGCTTGTTGGTAAATACCATCGAATCCGTTTTTATTTAGTCGATGGCCAATCTCTATTGCGCGAGTTTCACGTTTTTGCTGCTGCTCGCTCAGTAATGTATGCAAGGTACTATCGTTGGTATCAATATTTAGTCCAACAATATGAATTTCAAAACTTTCCCACTTGGTTGATATTTCAACCCCATTAATAAGTCTAAGCGGCAAGTTTTCACGTTTGATAAAAGCCTGTGCAGGTTCAATAGCAGCCACCGTATCGTGATCGGTAATAGCAAATACATCAATATTTTTATCGACTGCTCGCGCTAATAATTCCTCAACGGTTAAGTGGCCGTCTGAGTGCGTGGTGTGACTATGTAGGTCGTATTTTATCAAATGAAAACTACTTAAATTTAGGGTTTAACGGTGTTTCACCCAGTATAACAAGTTTTTTAACTAAATTGTTTTAAATAAACACTTGACATAAAAGCAGTTGATACGTTTTACTGTAGCCACTTTTAGACGTTAAAGAATTAACAACAATGAAAAATACAATTCACAACATCATTTGGTGGTGGCACTCTTAAAATCAAGGGTGATGAATTGTCGTGTCTAAACAAAAAATTCTAACCCGCTACCATGCGGGTTTTTTTATCACTAAATTTTGCAATACAAGATTAACAGGAATTAAAAACATGAATAACGTAAATACTCTTACACATCATTGGTGGTGGCGCCTGGCATAGCGGGACGGTAATGGTCTATCTATAATTTAGACATCGTTATTCAAACCCCGCACTGCTTAGCATTGCGGGGTTTTATTTTTTTAGGGGATGAGGTTTGATTTTTAGTCATATAACAACAACACCAGGTGAAGTGACCAGCATAACGCAAGTACGAGACTACATAAGTAGCCCACTTGCATTGTATGCCGCACTTGATAAACCTAACTCACTATTACTTGAATCTGCAGAGATAGATTCTAAAGATAGCGTAAAAAGCTTAATACTCGTTGATTGTGCACTGCGTATTGTCTGCCAAGGCAATCAAGTGAGCGTAACAGCACAATCAAATAATGGTCAGCAGTTACTCAGTTATTTACAAGCTAATGTAAAAAACTGCGCATCACAGTTATCCGATACCACATTAACACTGGAGTATCACCCAGTAGATGACACCATTGACCAAGCCAGTAAGCTGATTGCAGATAACGCTTTTAGTGCATTACGCAGCTGTTTAAATAGCATTAAAAGTACCACCAACAATCCATTCTCGGTGTTTTTAGGCGGCGTATTTGCCTACGACATGGTGGCTAATTTTGAACAACTCACCGATGTACCCGACGGGGAAAACACCTGTCCAGACTATGTTTTTTATTTAGCAGAAACTCTGGTTGTTATTGATCATCAAAAACAAACAACGGAATTAATTGGTAACGTATTTAATGGCCCTGATGTACATGCAAACTGCTTTGAAGTAGGCAAACAATTAGAGCGTTTGAATACATTATGCGACCATGCTGCTGACTTTAACGCACCAAGCCAAACTGGCGACTGCCCAGTGAGTGTTGATATTAGTGATGAGCAATACTGCCAGCAAGTAATTAAGCTCAAGCAACACATAGTCGATGGCGATATTTTTCAAGTGGTGCCTTCTCGTACCTTCTCACTACCCTGCCCTGACTCTTTACATGCATACAGCCAGCTAAAAAAACAAAACCCTAGTCCGTACATGTTTTATATGCGCGATGAAGATTTCTCATTATTTGGCGCATCTCCTGAGTCCGCGCTTAAATACGAAGTTCAATCTCAACAGGTCGAGGTTTATCCGATTGCCGGCACACGCCCTCGCGGCAAATTTGCTAATGGACAAATCAACCCTGATTTAGATAGCCGTATTGAGCTTGAGCTTAGAAACGATCAAAAAGAACGTGCAGAGCATTTAATGCTGGTTGATTTAGCGCGTAATGATGTGGCCCGCATTAGCGTGCCGGGTACGCGCCATGCCAAAGAGCTATTAAAAGTAGACCGTTACTCACAAGTAATGCACTTAGTGTCGCGCGTGGTGGGGAAATTAAAACCCGAACTAGATGCCCTACATGCTTATCAAGCCTGTATGAACATGGGCACATTAGTGGGCGCGCCAAAGGTAAGAGCTGCAGAGCTTGTGCGCCAAACCGAAGGAAAACGCCGCGGCAGTTATGGCGGCGCAGTTGGCTATTTAACTGGTGATGGTGCAATGGACAGCTGTATTGTTATTCGTGCAGCCTTTGTTAAAAATAATATTGCTTATGTGCAAGCTGGCGCTGGGGTTGTATTTGATTCAGACCCAATGTCAGAGGCTAACGAAACTCGCGCTAAAGCACAGGCGGTGATCACCGCAATTAAATCGACATATGAGGCTGTATAAAATGAGTGAAGCACACCCTATTAAAATTTACTTTTTAGATAACTTTGACTCATTTAGCTATAACCTTGTTGATGAACTAACAATGCTAGGTGCTGAGTTAGTTGTTTACAGAAATAACATTAGCGCTGAAGTAATATTCAACAAAATGCAGGCAGAGCATAAGCAGGTATTACTGGTTTTATCGCCAGGCCCAGGGGCACCCAGTGATGCGGGTTGCCTAATGGAATTAATTAGCTTGTGCAAAGGTAAATTCCCGATGCTGGGCATTTGTTTAGGCCAACAAGCACTAACACAAAGTTATGGCGGAGTAATCGGTCATGCTGGTGAAACCGTACATGGTAAGTCATCAATTATTGAGTTAGACGATCACCCGGTATTTAACGGGATGGGCAGCACTATGCCAGTGGCGCGTTATCACTCATTAATGGCCAAAAAAGTGCCTGATAACTTAGCGGTTATTGCAAAGTATCAAGATATTCCAATGGCTATTTATCATCATCAAGACACTGCGCTGGGTTATCAATTCCACCCAGAATCTATTTTAACGCCCAATGGCGCTATGCTGCTACAGCAAAGCGTTGCCTATTTAACGCGTGCCAAATAAAGGGAACATTATGACTACACAATTACAAAACTCGCTTAATGTTCAACAGGCTATTGAGCACGTTATTGCCAAGCAATCATTGAGCTATGCACAAGCAAAAACACTTTTTGATCAAATAATGCAAGGTAATATGAGCGATATTGAGCTCTCTGCACTGTTAATTAGCCTTAAAATGAAAGGTGAAATAAGCGATGAAATCGCCGGTGCCGCGGCCTCAATGCGTGAAAACGCCGTGGCATTTATAACCAATAAAACTCAACTTGCCGATAGCTGTGGTACCGGTGGCGATGGTTCGAACACTATTAATATCAGTACAACCGCGGCAATTGTGGCAGCCGCTGCCGGTGTTAATATGGTAAAACATGGCAATCGCAGTGTATCGAGTAACTCGGGGTCTGCTGATTTACTCAAAGCCTTGGGGATCAATATTGATATGACTCCCACGCAAGCGGCTAAATGCCTTGAACATACAAATTTTACCTTTTTATTTGCACCGCACTATCACAGCGGCGTACGCCATGCGATGAACGTACGAACCACTTTAAAAACCCGTACTATTTTTAATATTCTTGGGCCGCTAGCTAATCCCGCTGCTCCAGATGTTCAATTACTCGGGGTATACGATGAATCTTTGTGCCTACCTATGGCGCAAACTCTTCATACTCTGGGCACTAAACGCGCTATGATAGTTCACGGCTCTGGCACCGACGAAATTGCCTTGCATGGCCCAACACAGGTTGTTGAGCTGGATAACGGCAAAATCACCCAATACACGCTCAACCCTAGTGATTTTGACCTTGCAAACTATTCACTTGAACAATTAGCCGGTGAAGGCCCACAATACAATGCAAACGCCAGCCTTGCCATTTTACAGGGCAAAGGTAGCGAGGCACATAACGCCGCTATTATTGTTAACGTTGCTGCATTGCTGTACTTAACTGGCCAAGCACAATCGTTAAAACAAGGTGCACAAATAACACACTCATTATTACGTTCAGGCAAGGCCATGGACACACTAAATGCAATTATTGAGGTAAGTCATGGCTAATGTATTAGACAAAATTATTGCCGATAAAAAAATAGAACTCATTGAACGCAAAGCGGCACGCCCACTTGAGAGCTTTAAGCATCAAGCTAAACCCACCACACGTAGCTTTTATCAAGCGTTAGCAGCACCTGGCACGCAGTTTATTTTAGAGTGCAAAAAAGCATCGCCTTCTAAAGGGTTAATTCGTCAGCCGTTTGATTTAACAGAAATCACCCAAGCGTATAAGCAGTATGCCACTTGTATGAGTGTATTAACTGACGAAAAGTACTTTCAGGGTAGCTTTGATTACCTTGAGTTTGTGCGCAGCCAAGTAGAGCAGCCACTTATTTGTAAAGACTTTTTTATTGATGAATACCAAGTTTACATGGCACGTATTTATGGTGGTGACGCTATTTTACTGATGCTATCAGTGCTTGACGATGAGCAGTATAAAACGCTTCATGCAGTCGCCGATTCGTTAAATATGTCGGTACTAACTGAGGTGAGTAACGAAGAAGAGGTGCATCGTGCACTGGCACTCAATGCACAAATAATTGGGATTAATAATCGTGACTTACGCGATTTAAGCACCGACTTAGCCACAACCGAGCGACTACGTAAGCTTATTCCTAACGATAAAGTGGTTATTTCAGAGTCAGGTATTTATACCCATCAAGATGTAAAGCGTTTAGCGCCTTTATGTAATGGATTCTTAATTGGCAGCTCATTAATGGCTGAGGCTGATTTATTACAAGCGTGCCGCCGTGTAATCCTAGGCGAAAACAAGGTTTGTGGATTAACCCGTAATCAAGATGCCATTGCGGCTTACGACAACGGTGCCCTTTATGGCGGATTAATTTTTTATCCAAAATCACCGCGCTTTGTCGATTTAGATTGCGCCAAAGAAATCAGCCAAAGTGCCCCTTTAAAATTTGTTGGGGTGTTTGTTAATGCCGCCATAGCAGAGGTTGCTGAGCACGCTAAACAACTAAAACTGTCTGCTGTTCAATTACATGGCCAAGAAGATGAACATTACATTGCATCGTTACGTAATGAACTACCACGTCATTGTGAAATATGGAAAGCACAGGCCATCAAAGATGCTTTGCCTCAACCTATTACAGGAGCCGATCGCCATTTATACGACACCCACAGTGATTCACAGGCTGGCGGCACAGGCAAAACATTTGATTGGTCGGTACTTCGCGATGCCACGACCCCATTTATGCTTGCTGGCGGCTTAAACCCAGACAATATTAGCGATGCACTTTTTCAAGGTGCTCTTGGGCTTGATTTAAATTCAGGTGTTGAAGAGTCTCCAGGTAAAAAGTGTGCAAACAAACTACATCATGCTTTTACAAGTATCAGAAATTATTGAGGTTAAAATGCAAAATCCAGCTTATTTTGGCGAGTTTGGCGGTATGTTTGTACCCGAACTGCTTGTCCCTGCGCTTAAGCAGTTAGAAAACGAATTTAATAAAGCACAAAAAGATCCTGAATTTCAGGCAGAGCTAAGTAAATTACTTAACGAGTATGCGGGTCGTCCTACCCCGCTTACTTTAACGCGTAACTTAGTTAAAAACCCAAAAGTAAAACTGTACTTAAAGCGTGAAGATTTACTCCACGGTGGTGCGCACAAAACAAACCAAGTTTTAGGCCAAGCACTGCTTACCAAACGTATGGGTAAAAAAGAAGTGATTGCTGAAACAGGCGCCGGCCAGCACGGCGTTGCAACGGCACTTGCCTGTGCGTTACTTGGACTAAAATGCCGCATTTATATGGGTGCAAAAGATGTTGAACGCCAACAACCAAATGTATTTAGAATGAAGCTAATGGGCGCTGAAGTTATTCCGGTAACCGCAGGCTCGGGTACATTAAAAGATGCGGTTAACGAGGCACTGCGTGATTGGTCTGCCAATTATCAAGAGGCTCATTACCTTTTAGGTACTGCAGCGGGTCCTCACCCATTCCCGACTATTGTACGTGAATATCAAAAAATTATTGGTGAAGAAGCAAAACAACAAGTACTTAAAGCCGAAGGCCGTTTGCCTGATGCGGTTATTGCGTGTGTAGGCGGTGGGTCTAACGCCATTGGTATGTTTACCGATTTTATTGATGAGCCAAGCGTTAAACTCATTGGCGTTGAACCTGCAGGTAAAGGGTTAGACACGCACGAGCATGGCGCAACCATCTGTAAGGGAACAAAAGGTATTTTGCACGGTACTTACACTTATATTATGCAAAATACAGATGGCCAAATTGAAGAGTCTTACTCTGTATCGGCGGGACTAGATTACCCCGCAGTTGGCCCTCAACATGCCTTTTTGCACGAAACTGGCCGTGCTCAATATGTCGGTATTACCGACACCAAAGCACTTGATGCCTTTCAAGCATTAGCTAAACATGAAGGGATTATTCCTGCGCTTGAATCAAGTCATGCGCTAGCCTATGCCCTCGAATATGCAGAAGAGCAAACGCAAGACAGTATCATTGTTATTAATTTAAGTGGTCGTGGCGACAAAGACTTAGCCCACGTACACAAGGTATTATCAGAGGAAGGTCAACTATGAGCCACGTAAAAACTGACCGTTATGGACAAATGTTTGCCGCGCTTAAAGAGCAAAACCAGGGTGCTTTTGTACCGTTTGTAACCATTGGCGATCCAGGTAAAGCACAAAGCATTGAAATTATTAAAAGCTTAATTGATGGCGGTGCTGACGGGCTTGAATTAGGTATTCCTTTTTCCGACCCGATTGCCGATGGCCCTGTCATTCAAAAAGCCAATATTCGTGCCTTAAACGTGCATATTAATACGCAAGACTGCTTTGATATTATTAAAGAGATCCGTGAATATAACGCCGACATTCCAATTGGTTTGTTATTATATTCAAACTTAATATTTAAACGTGGCTTAGAAAAGTTTTACACCGATGCAAAAGCTGTGGGTGTTGACTCTATTTTAGTGGCTGATGTGCCATTACATGAGTCTAAAATGTTTAGAAAAGCCGCCATGGCCAATGGTATCGACCCGATTTTTATCGCTACACCGAACGCCAGTGACGATACCCTGCGTGAATGTGCATCATACGGCCGTGGCTACACCTACTTGCTTTCTCGTGCTGGGGTAACAGGTACAGACACCAAAGCACAAATGCCAGCAACCCATGTGGTTACGCGCTTACAAGAGTACCACAGTGCACCTGCATTATTAGGCTTTGGTATTTCAACGCCTGAAGATGTAAAAGCGGCACTTAAAGCCGGTGCTGCGGGGGCTATTTCGGGCTCTGCTGTGGTAAAAATTATTGAAGCAAACTTAGATGATTTAGATGCAATGACCACGCAGCTAAAAACATTTGTAAGCGATATGAAAGCCGCTACTGCACTTTAATAGCAAGCTGTGTTTTATCATTATCAATAAAAAAGGGCATGTAATATGCCCTTTTCTATTTAAAAGCCCAGAGCTAGTGCGCTTGGTGCTTACCTTCGAGTATTTCTTCAATAAATTTTGCATTAAATGCATCTAAATCTGCAGGGCTGCGGCTAGTGACTAAGCCGTTATCAACACACACTTCTTGATCTACCCAATGAGCTCCGGCGTTAATTAAATCGCTTTTAATACTAGGGAAAGAAGTCACTTTTTTATCTCTGAGCTTATTAATTTCAGCTAATAACCAAGGTGCATGACATATAGCGGCCACGGGTTTGTTTTTCTTAGCTCCAAAAAAGCCATCAACAAACGCTTTGGCATCTGTATTTTGACGTAAGCTATCGGGATTAAACAAACCACCCGGCAATAAAAGTGCATCGTAGTCAGCGGCATTGGCATCGGCAGCTAATTTATCAACGGTTACTTTTTCACCCCAATTATCTTTATTCCAACCTGTGATCTGCCCTTCTTTAATAGACACCACCTCTATATCGGCGCCCGCCTCTATTAATGCGCTTTGCGGCGAAAGTAGCTCACTTTGTTCAAATCCATCGGTGGCTAAAATGGCAATTTTTTTACCTTGTAAACGGGTGCTGCTATGTAAATTACTCATTAAATACTCCTTATCTTATTTTTTGATACACAGAGAGGTTTGCATATCACATACCAAAAATAACATACTGATAATATTGGCGTTTTATATAAAGAGATGAGAGTGCTATGTAAATTATTTACAGTGGTTGCAGATACTACACAGCCACTTAGTAATAATAAAAATAGCCTGCAAGGTACATGCTTTGTTTGAATAACAAAACTCCCTTACAGGCATTGACAATTAAAGGCTGTCTTTTAACGCTTTGGCTGGCTTAAATACGGCTTTATTAGCCCCTTCTATTTCTATTGCTTCGCCTGTTTGTGGATTACGACCCGTACGGGCTGGGTAATAACTTAATGCAAAAGTGCCAAAACCAGATATTTGTACCTGATCGCCTTCAGACAATGATTTGGTAATCAGCTTTTGTAAGCTGGTTAACGCTAATTGCGCCTCTTTTTTTGTTAACTCGCTCGTGTGTGCCATGGCTGCAACCAGTTCTGCCTTATTCATTTTTTGCTCCTAAATACACGCGCTGGCTTTAGCCAACTAGCGTGGCAATACAATGATGTAAAAATAAAAGCAGGCAGGCTAAGGGTTGCAAGGGGGTAAGTCAACCTTAACCAAGGGCTAAGGGCCTTAGTGAGAGTCATTGGGTTTAAATATAATCAGCTTGGCTGTTTTATAGTCATAAAGATGACTTAATCGCTTGCTAAGATGAAATAAAAATCACCGTGAGCAAACGTGAACGCTAATCAATACCGCTGGTTTGAATTTACCTTTATTTTTATCATCCTGCCTTTAATTGGCTTTAATATTCGCCAGTATTTATCTAACTGGCTTATTCCTGCACTGATCATTTTAATGAGTGTGTGCTGTATGCTGCTGCTAAACGACATTCACTTTAAGCGCTTTAGATTAACCAGTATGGGGCAGTTTTCTGCTGTGAAGCGCCGTATGTTTAGCTTTTTCTTTATTGGCGCATTATTTTCAGGGGTGTTTTATAACCTACTCTACCAAGGACACTGGTTTACTTTACCGCGTGAAAACCTCACCGATTGGCTGATGCTATTGCTGCTCTACCCTTTATTGTCGGTGATCCCGCAAGAGTTAATATTTAGAACGTATTTTTTTCATCGCTATAAGCGCATTATGCCCAGTAAATGGTTGCGCATTATTATTAGCGCCAGTGTATTTGCATTGGCACATATTATTTACGCCAATTGGATAGCTGTTAGTTTAGCGTTTGTCGGTGGCTTGCTGTTTGCCTATACCTACGCACAAAGTCGCTCAACTTTTGCCTGTGTTATTGAGCACAGCTTATGGGGCATTTGGATGTTTACATTGGGGATTGGTGACTACTTAGATTCGGGTGCACTGAATTAACTAACCGCAACAAAAAAGCCGCGATAAGCGCGGCTTTATTAAATTAAGTTTTAATTAAAAACCAAAAATACTGATATTAAAAAACTTGGTCGCAACGGTGTTTACAAAAATAAGCAGTAAAATCGCTGGGATAAATGTTTGTAGTGAAAAGTTAACGTACTTTTCCATAAAGCTATTCGCATAATTAGGCGAACCTTGTCTTAGCTCTTCACTTAAACGAACTTTCTTCCATTTATACATTACAAACAAACACACCATTAAACCATTGAGTGGTAAAATAGTGTCGTAGAACACGTCATATACAATATCAAAAAAGCTCTTGTTACCACTGCCGTAGCTAGTAAAAGTAGTTAGGCTGTCAATCATACCAAACGACATAATACACATAATGGTTAACACACCGGTTGATAAGGTAAGTATGCCTAGCGCTTTTTTACGGCTAATGCCTTTACGGTCGCTGAGTGTGGCAGTCGGCACTTCTACAATTGATACCAACGATGTGATCGCAGCAAAAAATACCAATAAGAAGAAAATAAATGCCACGGCTGATGCGCCAAAGTAGCCAATATCGTGTTGTAACGCTAATAAGATTTTTGGTAAGTACACAAAAATCATTGAAACTGACGAGTCAGATAACTTTGTCGGATCGGTATTTGGGTCAAAGCTAAAAATAGCCGGTAACACCATCAAGCCTGCAACAAAGGCAACTAATGAGTCGGTAATGGCAACCATTTTCGCACTGCCCACAATGTCATCTTTTTTAGAAATGTAAGAGGCATACGTAATTAAAATACCCATACCTAACGACAATGAGAAAAACGCTTGGCTCAATGCGCCATTAAGAACACTGGCATTCATTTTACTAAAATCAGGAATAATATAGTACTTCACACCCGCCATTGCGTTATCAAGGGTGAGTACGTAACCCACTAATATAATAAGCATGACAAATAACGCCGGCATCAAAAATTTAGCCGCTTTTTCTATGCCATCTTTTACGCCACCGACCAATATTAAGTTAACAATCACCACAACCAGTGCCATGTAGCCAAACACCGTGTAGCTGTTAATAAACTCATCAAAGTGCCCAGGGGTTGCCAACTTATCCAAATTACCAAATGCGGTTTGGCTTAAGTAACCAAAAATCCACACCGTGATCACCATGTAAAAAACGGCAATCATAAATGGCGTTAACACGGCTAAAAAGCCAGCAAACTTCCATTTCTTATCGTTATTGGCTAACGCCTTGTATGCACCAAGAGGATCTTTTTGTGCGTGGCGACCCATAGCCATTTCGGCCATCATGACGGGTAAACAAATGAATGCGACGAACAAAGCATAGACGAGCAAAAATGCACCACCGCCATTCTTAGTCGCAGAAACTGGAAAGCCTACTAAGTTACCAATGCCCACAGCAGAACCCGCCGCTGCTAATATAAATCCTAAGCGGGAGCTAAAGTGCTCTCTATTTTCACTCATGTAATAACCTTGTTATTATTTATCTTATCCAAGGGACTCTACCAGTGTTACACAACGCTTTTCAAGCAATTACCGCGTAAAAAAACATTCTTGCTGTAAACATCGCCATAAACACTTTTAATTCACCATTTATCAACGCTATGCTAGTATGCAGTTAATTAAATTTAACAAGTTTTGAGAGTATTTTTATGTTGTATATGATTTATTCAACGGACGTCCAGAACAGCTTAGAGCACAGAAAGGCCGCTCGCCCTGCTCATTTAGCACGTTTACAAACGCTAGAAAACGAAGGTCGACTATTAACAGCCGGCCCCCTTCCAGCGGTTGATAGTGAAGACCCTCAAGATGCGGGCTTTACTGGCTCTTTAGTGATTGCTGAATTTAACTCTTTAGAAGATGCCAGAGAATGGGCCGCAGATGATCCTTATGTTGCGGGTGGCGTATATGAAAACTCAATCGTTAAACCATTCAAAAAAGTGTTCCCTGCTTAACATTAACGTGAGTTCCCCTGTTTAACTGCAACCAGTAATTCAGGGTTTGTTCACTCATTTTTAATTAGACTTTGTCTTATAAAAATTTAAATACCCAATAGAGTAATTAAATTTTAGTGGCTTAGTTTTTTAGGCTAAGCAGGTATGTTCTAGGAGTTTCGTAATGCGTGTATTATTAACACTCAATTTAATTGCTGTTTTTTGTTTGGCTAATGTTGCCCATGCAAATAATACTAACAGCACACCCGATAAAATTGAGATAAGCAAAAAGAAAGCAGTAATACTTGCAAAACAAACCACAGACGGTACAACATTAAAAATTTCAGAAGAAACACAATTTTATACAGTACGAATTTTAAAAGCTGACGGCCACGTCGTCGATTTGAAGATAAACAAAAAAACTGGCGAAGTGAAAAAGGATTAACCAATGCGAATTTTAGTAATAGAAGATGATTTACATTTGGCAGATAATCTGCGCAATGCATTAGAAAAAGAGCGTTACAGTGTTGATTTATGTCACGATGGCGAAGCGGGCCTTTTTCATATAACAGAATACCCTTTAGACATGGCAGTGGTTGATTTAGGCCTGCCTAAAATAGATGGCATAGAGCTTATAAACAAAGCCCGCGCCCAAGGGATCACTATCCCTATTTTAATTTTAACGGCGCGCGATCGCTGGCAAGACAAAGTTGAAGGCCTCGATGCGGGCGCTGACGACTACCTAACTAAGCCATTTCATGTTGAAGAACTCATTGCTCGCTGTAATGCGCTTATTCGTCGAAGTGCAGGTAAAGCAAACCCAGAAATGACAGCCGGCCCTATTAAAATTCATACGCGTTCACAACAAGTGTGGGTAAACGACAAAGAGCTAAGCTTAACCGCATACGAATATAAAGTACTTGAATACTTAATGGTTAACCCGCAAAAAGTAATTTCAAAGTCTGAGTTAACAGAACATATTTATGACCAAGATTTCGATCTTGATTCAAACGTCATTGAAGTGTTTGTATTGCGTTTACGTAAAAAGCTCGACCCTGACGGTGTGCTTAACCCAGTAGAAACACTACGTGGGCGTGGTTACAGGCTTAAAAGCCAGTGGTAGCACCGCAAATTTCGTTAAAAATAAGGCAAGGATTTATCCTTGTCTTTGTTTTATTAGTCGCCTTACCTATTTTGTTTTACTCCATAGGTAAGGCGTATTACGCGTCACTTGTTGATGCCACCGAAAAAAACCTCGAAGCGCACCTGTATTCACTCATCTCCGAGGTTGATTTTACAGAGCGCGGTATTATTATGCCCAGCTCTATCTTAACGCCCGAACTCAATAACCTAAACTCAGACACCTACGCCATGATTTACCGTGACGATGTGCCTATTTGGCATTCTGAGTCGGCGGTTAACGTTAACTTTGTTCCCCAATATATAGAGCCCAAAGCCGGTGCTGCAGACTTTAGACGTGTGGTTTATAACAACACCGCCTATTGGCAGTTAAGCTTAACGGTCATTCTTAATAATATTGACCAATCAGAACAAGCACGATTTATTTTATTAAAACGCAACGATGCCCTACTGCGTTTAATGGACGGGTTTAAACAAACCTTAGTCGATTGGATGTTTATAATGGGCATTGCCATTGCAGGGTTAATGGCTATTGGTTTTATTTGGAGTGCAAGGCCGCTGCAGCGCCTAGATAAAGAAATAAAAGCTATTGAATCAGGCGATATTCAAGAAATTAAAGGCTTATACCCCGTTGAACTACAAACAATAAAAGCTGACCTCAACCTATTGTTAGAGTCGCAGCAACGCCAAAAAGAGCGCTACCGCGCCTCACTCAGTGATTTAGCACATGCACTTAAAACGCCGTTAGCTGTATTAAAATCAAGCCCACTGGCCAACGATGCCGACGCACAAGAACAACTCGACCGAATTAATGTGATGATCGAGCACCAATTAAAACGTGCTGCTACTGGGGCTTCCGATACATGGAAAAAGCAAACCCCCATCAAACCGGTTATCGACTCTATCTTAAGTGCAATGGGTAAGGTTTATCGCGATAAAGACATCATATTTAATTGCAAAGTGAGTGATAAAGATTACTTTTTAGGCGATAAAACCGATTTAATGGAGTTATTAGGTAACTTAATAGATAATGCCTGCAAAGCCTGTCGCTCCCAAGTAAGTATTGACGTTTCACAAGCTAAAACACTTAGCATTAGTATTTGTGATGACGGCCCGGGTATTCAACCAGACAAACGCGAGTCATTGCTTCAACGCGGTACGCGCCTTGATACTTACGAAAGTGGCCATGGTGTTGGCATGGCGATTGTATCTGACTTAGTGAAATCGTATCACGGGTTGTTAACTATTTCTCAGTCGCAACGTTTGGGCGGCGCAAAATTTATTCTCGAGTTTAATTACCATGAAAAAAAGTAAGTATATCCTTTGTTTTACTCTAGCTCTGTTATTTGCTTGGGCTGTTCCAAGCGTTGCAGCGCCGCTAGAATGCACACTTGAAAAGAACGCCCTGCCCGAACAAATCAAAGCATATACACAATGTTTAGATGCCAAATTAAATAGAGTACAGCAAGAACAAGATAGCTGGATCCAAAAGCGTACCTTTGAACTATCTGCATTAGAAAGCGAAACCGGCAACACCCAAATTTTGTCATTATTTAAGCTAAGCATTAACGCTAAAGACAACTACATTCAAAGAAGCTGCCAATGGCGCTACATGCTAAAACAACCTAATGCACAACAAGCCGTTGTTACCTACAAAGAATGTGAAATAGCCATGACCGAGCAGTTTATTCAGCAGCTTAAAACGGCTCTTTAATTAGCTCATAGGTAAGCGATGTGTGCTGTGGCTTGGTAATTTAGGGTTCAGTTTATTAGTGTTTTAAAAAGTGCAGCCTCAAAGGCTGCATTTTTGTTAGTTTTTATACTTTGTTATGTGATTACTCTGACCATACCGCAAATTCATTTCCATTAGGATCGCTAAAGTGAAATCGTCTACCACCGGGAAATGAAAATGTAGGCTTAATTATTTTGCCTACAGCTTTTTCAATTTTATTTTGAGTCGCTTCAAGGTCATTACTGTATAACACAATTAACGGGCTTCCGTTTTTAGTAGAAACAACTAAATCAGACTTAAAGAAACCACCATCAACCCCTTGCGCGGTAAAACTACAATATTCTGGGCCATAATCTACAAATGACCAGCCAAACACCGTACTGAAGAAAGCCTTTGTAGCTGCAATATTTTGTGCAGGAATTTCAATATAGTTAATTTTATTATTTTGAGTCATTTTAGTTTTTACCCTTATTATCACTTATATTATTTGTGGCTTGTGCTAGCAATAAATAAAGATAGCAGTAATGCTCGATAATCATAAGCAAACATCAGGTATTTGAATTGCACTACTCAACCTGTGCTTTTTCCCACCATGGTTTGGAAAAATCGACTTTATCCTCTGGAATAACCATTGGGTGTTTTCTCAAATAATACGCCCAGAAAGCTTTTTCATATTTTGGGTTATAAATTTTAAAATTCCCTTGGGCTTGATACTCTTCTAAAAGTTTACGGTAGGCTCCTACAGGTTCATGAGGGTTTCCCTGTTGGAAAATTACTGTGCCTCCATACGTTTCATAAAGATACTTACTAATTTTGTAAGTTTTAACGACGTCTCTATTTGCCCTAAATGAAGCTTCTTTCATCTCAGAAGTTAATGTCTCAGCTGATGGCTTTGAGCTTAAACGATGCATGGCTTCAGTAAAACTTCCTACTTCTTCGGCTGTTGGTTCTAAATTATGTTCATCAGATAACTTTTGGATAATTCGTTTCCAAATTATTGACTTTAATTTATTTGCTCGCATTTTATCAAGCACATTATCTTCTGATAAATCAGGATAAGAGCGCTTATATCCTTTTAAAAACCTCAAATCTATTTCTAGATCAGTAACATGTATTGTATTCCCTAATATCTGGGCTACTTTTGCTGAGCTATCCTCTTGAGCAAACGCATTCAAAGAAAACGTTAATAAAAAAGAACACACAATAACCATAAACTTATTTTTCATAATCTACTTCCATGTTTGGTAATACATGATTAAGCTAAAAAGTGCTTTTCATTTTATCCGCTTAAAGCTTTTGTTAACCATCAATTGAAAAGTACTAATGTTAATAGGGAGGTAATCGAATACGCCTCATTTAAGTTAATATCTCGAAGTTTAAATAAATCGGTAAACAATCGATTCCATATATTTCGAAAAATTTCTGCAAAAACTAGCATCATTGTTATAAGCATTACAAATAAGAACAGTGATTTAAACAACGAAGATTCAAAGAACAAATCAATAAAAACGGTGTTCGATTCGGAGTGTGGTTCATAATATATTAATTCGTGGACAGTTATCACTAGCAGTGCCACGAATGTTGCTAATGCGTTAAATGTTGTTGTGATTTCCTTTTCATAGACCTTCCTTTGTTAAGTATGGCAGACAATTTTATGGTCGGTGACTCTCGTATATTTATACCAGCGCTGCGCTTATTTTTTCTACTACATATAGTTTTAACAAATTACCTAACACATTGCTATAATTAAGTTTTATTCTTTTAAGCAGTGCTAATTAGCATACTATACGCGCGTCGCTCATTTTCCTGAGTATGAGTGCACACTAAAGCTTACTCACTTAGCCCATAAAACGTTTTGACAAATCTGCATAAAAACCACAAACTACCTACCAGTAGATTGATTTAGCTAAAGTGATTTTAAAATGCATAAACCTGTGGTTATTATTGGTGGTGGCTTAGCGGGCTTATATGCCGCTTACAGCCTAAAAAAACGAAATATTCCGTTTTTATTATTAGAGGCCAAAGCCAATTTGGGCGGTCGTATTTCGTCTCACTTTTTGGCAGCCAACAACACCATTGGCCACGATTTAGGCCCTACCTGGATATTTCCGCACCAGCCTAATATTCAACAGTTAGTTGCTGCTTTAAACATCCCTGTGTTTGAGCAATACACCCAAGGCGATGTGTTGTATCAAGCATCGCATACTGCCCCTGCTCAGCAAATTGCAGGCGCAGGTGAGATGCAGCTATTTAGAATACAAAACGGCATGACCCAGCTTATTAATGCGCTTTATCAGCAGCTTGACCCAAACACCGTTAAATTAGAGCACGCTGTTAGCGAAGTAAAAAAGCTCTCCGATGGCTGGCATATAAGCGCTAATTACCAAGGGAGTACGCAGCACTTTACTTGCGCTCAGTTACTGTTGGCGTTACCCCCTAGAATGATCGGCCAGCATTTAACCCCGCATTTATGGGCTGATAATGTTTTAACTCAGCGTTTAACGTCGGTGCCGACGTGGATGGCTGGCCAAGCAAAGTTTGTTGCCACCTTTGAGCACGCTTTTTGGCGAGATAAAAACTTATCTGGGCAATGTTTTAGCCGTGTTGGCCCGTTAGTAGAAATACATGATGCGTCAGCAAGTGATCATGCTTACCCTGCTCTATTTGGCTTTATTGGCGTGCCTTACTTACAGCGAAGTCAAGTAACTCGCGAGCAATTAACCCAAGCTTGCCTTGATCAGCTTGGTTATTTTTATGGTGAGCAGGCTTATACTGCCACTCATTGCACATTAAAAGATTGGGCTGAGGATGAATTTGTGGCCAACAAGGATGACCAACTAGGTGTATCGCAGCATCCTGAATTTAATTTTTCAGAGCTTGGCGAGCAGCTTAAACAGTTAAAAGTGCATTTTGTGGGCAGTGAGTTTGCTAAGCAGGAGGCTGGCTATTTAGAGGGGGCTATAAACGCCGTAGATAGCGCCTTAGCTAATTTAATAAATACTTAATAATGTTAAAGGCGTGCTTAGCCACGCCTTTATAAGGTATTAGTCTTCTGATTTAATGACGGTTTCTTCACCTGTGCCAAGCATGGTTGCTAACCAACGCCCTTCGTCACTGGCTTCTAGCGCTATTTTTACAATCATGGTTAACGGCACCGATAACAACATACCCACAGAGCCTAATAGCCAGCCCCAAAATATTAACGATAAAAACACCACTAACGTAGAAAGCCCTAAACCTTTACCCATGTATTTAGGCTCAACAATATTACCCATTACGGTGTTTATAGTTAAATAACCCGCGCCAACAAGCCCTGCCACTAAGGGGCCTTGAGTAATAAGCGCCAGTAACAGTGCTGGAACAGCCGCTATGATTGAACCAATGTTAGGAATGTAATTAAGCATAAATGCCAATACGCCCCAAAGTACAAAGTAATCAACATCGAGTATCCACAAGTAAAAACCAGCAATTACACCGGTGGCTAAACTTACTAGGGTTTTAATGGCCAAATAAGAGTTAATAGAGTCTAAAAAGCGGTCAATTTGCTTAATTTTGCTGTCGGGGTCGTCTAGTGCTAAATGAATTTTTTTGCCAAGTATGGGCCCTTCAAACAGCATAAAAACAACCGTTAAAATAATTAAAAACATATTGGCCATTACGCTACCTAAGCCGGTTAACATATTGGTGGCAACATCAACCATTTTACCGGGGTCGAACATAGACAAAATTTGTTCTTTATTAATTAAAATATTGTATTGCGAAGCAATATCAACCAGCCATACAAATTCTTCTTTTAACTGTGCTTTGTATTCTGGTAACTGCTTTGAAAAATCGTTAACCGACTGCCCCACTAAACCGCCTAAGCTAACACCTAAGCCCATAATAATAAGCACTACAAGCACCACCGCTATGCCTTTTGGAATACGGTAGCGAGCAAAAAAATTAATGAGTGGGCTACAAATAATGGCGATGAATGCTGCCAAAATAAACGGAATAACAATAGCACTTGCGGCTTTAATGCCCGCTAATACAATGACCAACGCTGCAAAAATAATTAAGCTTTTATTTACCCCAGTTAAACTTGCCAATACTCTTATCCTATTGCTGTTATTTGGCTTCAGTGTAAGGCAAAACCCAATAGAATGAAATATTTATGGGTGATCATAATAATGATTAGTACGTATAAATTTGCAAATCGTTGAGCTGGGGAGTATAAATTTTAAACATCCCGCTTTATTTATAATTTTGGAGTTGCAATGCATATATTTTTTACAGGCGCCACGGGCTTAATTGGTAGGCACCTTTGCCCTTTCTTGTTGCACCACCACGACATTACGGTATTGAGTAGAAACCCAACCAAAGCTAAAGTATTGTTAGGCCACAGAGTAAATGCTGTTAGCAGCTTAGAAGATGTAGATTTTAATACGGTCGATATTGTCATTAATTTAGCCGGCGAACCTATCGTTAATAAACGCTGGAGTGATAAACAAAAAGCAAAAATACGCGATAGCCGAATTATTATTACCCAAGCCATAAGCGATGCAATTAATCAGTGTCATACACCGCCACATACGTTTATTTCAGGCAGTGCAATAGGCTATTATGGTCGCCAAGGTAAAACCCAAGTTGATGAAAACAACACAGAACCACACGATGAATTTAGTCACCAACTTTGTAGGGATTGGGAACTCGCTGCATTAAAAGCTGAGTCTGACGATACTCGTGTTTGCTTACTTCGCACAGGCATTGTACTGGCTAAAAAAGGCGGCGCACTTGGAAAAATGTTGCCTGCATTTAAGCTTTGTTTAGGCGGGCCAATTGGCAATGGCGAGCAAGGTATGTCGTGGATCCACATTGATGACATGGTGCAGCTCATTTTATTTTTGATTCGTAATCAAGATATCTCTGGTGCTGTAAATGCCACTGCCCCGCATCCGGTAAGCAATAAACAATTTAGCCAATCATTGGGTAAAGCATTGTCACGCCCTGCCTTTATGCCCATGCCTGCAGCTGTGCTCAATGTTTTAATGGGAGAAATGGCAGATCTACTCACAACCGGCCAATTTGTGGTGCCTAAAAAAGCATTAGAAAATAATTACCGTTTTCACTTTTCTGAAATCGATGCCGCATTAAAAAGTTTAGTTTAACGACTGACCTTAAAGGGTTAAGTTTGTACCAAGGGAGTATAAAGTTAATACTTTTTACTCCCTTGCTATTTTAGTGTTACTAACTAATAATGAGTTAAGCGTTATTTCTTATTCAGCTAAAAGAGCAACTAAAACATGCTTCATTTACCCACATTAATTAGCCTCTGTTTTATTCTTAACTTGTTTATTGCAGTATTCTTTTTTTCTGTGTATTCATATAAAAAACAACCTAGCTTTTTATTTTTTGCTACTGCCTGCTGCTCGTTTATAACCGCTATTGCCCTAATTGGTTTAAGAGGGGTGATTGACTATCCACTTTTAACTTACTTTTTTGCTTACCTGTTTATTATTTTAACCCCACTCCTGCTTATTTTAGGGTTAATACCACAAAGTACGGTGCCTGCAGTAAAGCTAACGCCTTTATATTATGCCTGTGCTATATGTTGCACATTGCTACTTGCTGTGTATCTCATTGATGCGGGGCAAATTATTACCAGTATCATTACTGCCGTACTATTTAGCTACGCGGCCTATTTAATGATCAAAACCCCCAGTGTTGCTAAAGTACAGCAACGACTACTAATTGCCTGCTTTTCACTACACAGTGTAGTAATGCTGTTGCAAGTTGTACTCCTTGTTTTACCCTACTTTAGCCAAATTAGTCAGGCGAAATTAGCCGCAGGGTTACAACTATTATTGGTCTCGCATTTATTTTTAACCACAGCCAGTGCGTTAATTCTGCCGTTTATTGCTTTTGCCAATGAAGAATCAAAACTAATAAACTTAGCGAATCACGATCCGCTCACACAATTATTAAACAGGCGAGGCTTTTTCCGCCTATGTAAAAAAATAACCCACACTGCACCGCTTAACAGCAGAGTGTCGTTAATTATGCTCGACATCGATCTTTTTAAACAAGTGAACGACCAATATGGCCATGAAACTGGCGACGAAGCAATAAAGTGGATTGCACAACATATTAACGAATTGTTTTTTGAAGCAGGCATTACCGCTCGAATTGGCGGAGAAGAGTTTGCTATTTTCCTTAACCAAAAAAATCTTACTCAAGCAAGGCAGTTAGCCCAAAAGCTATGCAGAAGTATTGATCAATATCCCTTTTATTTTAACGGTAATAGTATTGCATTGTCTGTTAGTGCTGGAGTAAGTAGCGCACTTATTCGCGATTTAAATATGCAAGAGCTGCTATTGCAAGCTGATAAACGCCTTTACCTTGCTAAAGAAACGGGCCGAAATAAAGTTGTTACTCATGATGAAAAAAGCGCACTCATGAATAGCCCCTCTGCCATTATTTAATTTAGCGATAAAAAAGCGGGGTCAAACCTGACCCCGCTTTATAATCAAACCAATTAATTTTATTATTTACTGATCCAAGGCGTTACTTTAACTACCTCGTTTATATCAGCCAATACTTTGGTGTCGTTTTGCCAGCTGTCTGTTACTTCAAAATAACAAACTGATTTTTCGCATGTTATGCGCTCATCATAAAATTGTTTAGGCGCATTAAAAGTAACAACCACCCCTTTTTGCTCAGGCAGTAAAAACCACATTAGTTTGCTAACAAAAAAGCCCGACAAGTCTGTTAAAAGCGCTTCAAGCTCATTATTAATGGTTAATAATGATTGCTTTGAAAAGGTTAGCCCTTCTAGCTCGTTGGCCTCTATTTGAAGCTTTAACTGACAATCATGAACCGGATTTTTAGGCTGAACCACAATCACCGCTTTGTCAGTATCGAGCTGCTTATCATACGGTAATAACAGTTGCGCTTTGTCAGTGTAATTAAGCGGGTACTCATTTTTTTCAGTTAAAATAGTCCCGCTTTTGATATTACATACTTCGTTAGTACCAATATCGCTAATATAAAAGTTTACGCGGGCATACTGAAAATCGCCTTTGTTTACTACTTTTAAACGGTCGTAAAAACCGTCATACGACATAACAAACTCTTTAGCATAGGTGTTATTTGCCGCTATTGCTAAAAAGCAGGTCGCTATAGTCGTAACTAATTTTAATACTGGTTTATTCATCAAAGTACGCTCGGTTTTGATTGATCATCGTATTTAGCTCTTCAATATACGCTTCACCACGCTCTGAGTAGGACATCAGCCCAAGGGTTAGCTTAGTCGCCTTAATTGGCTTTTGCTGTGCGCGTAAATCTTCACGTATACTGCGTAATTGTTTATAGGCATTATGCGTATTAATATTTCTAAAATATGACGTTACAGCAGCGCGAACCGATTTAAATGCAGCCACTTCATGCTCGGCTTCATTATTACGTCTTCTTGGCACCATGCCACAGCCTTTTTTGTAACACCATTGGCCAAAAAAGTTTAAGCCTATTCGGGCAAAGCGTGAGGTACCCCATGCCGACTCATTAGCAGCTTGCATTAGGGCAAGTTCTTTAGGAATAATATCTACACGGCGCAGCGCTTGAGTTAGTGTAAGCGTGTCTAAGGTTTCAGGTAAGCGGTATAATTTAAGTATTTTTTTAATATCGCTCGCTTGTTTTTTACTTAACGGCTCGTCGTGTTCTAGCATCATGCGCGCAATTTCAATGTTTGCACGTTGCTGTAAAATCTTTTTGTTTTCGGCTTCTACATGGGGCTTAATGAAGTTAAAAAACGCATGCTTTTTCTCTTTTACATCGGTGTATTCTGAGAACTTTGGCAACTTAACATTGTGCAATGGTTTTTCTTTCTTCTTTTCTTTTTTAATGTCGTCAGCACGTGTTTGTTCATCAGATACAAACTCATCAGTTTGTATAAATGGATGAGTAAGTGCCCAAATAACAAGGGCGGCTAACAACAACTGAAAAATAGTTTTTAACATGTATTATCTCAATTAAACTCTAAGTTATGTATGGTGTAGTCACATACATACGAACACTCATTATACCTAAGCCACTTTATAAACGCGAATACCGAACAACTGAATAAAATTCATACGCCTATTGTGAGTTATTTATAATATACTAAGCGTTAAAGTCGTAGATATAGAGATAGGTTGTGACATGGATAAACAGTGGCAAAATAGAATAATTGAACAATATAAGCACCGCCCAAACGATAACCGCTCTCCTTGGCAAATAGACCGCTCTCGAATTATTCATGCTGCAGCATTTAGACGCCTTCAAGCCAAAACTCAAATAATGGGTATTGGTTTAAATGACTTTTATCGCACACGTCTTACCCATTCTTTAGAAGTATCGCAAATAGGCACGGGCATATTACGTCACTTAAAAGCCCAGCACCCTCGTTTTGAACATTTTCCATCAACCGGATTACTCGAAACCTTATGTTTAGCGCACGACATCGGCCATCCGCCCTTTGGGCACGGCGGAGAAATTGCGCTTAACTACATGATGCGTGATCACGGTGGGTTTGAAGGTAACGCACAAACGCTACGAATAGTAGCCAAACTAGAGCCTTATAGTAATGGCTATGGCATGAACTTAACAAGGCGCACATTATTAGGGTTTATAAAGTACCCTGGTTTTATCGATCAGTTGTGGTACAACATTCCCAAAGTGGATAAACAACGCGCGTTTATAAAAGCCGACGACTGGCGACCTGCTAAAGGTATTTACAATGACGATGCACCTATATTTAATTGGATCATTGAACCACTGAGTCAAAACGATAAAGCATTATTAACCAGCCAAAATATTGTAGATTCATACCGAGCTAAAACACGCTATAAATCTCTCGATAGTGCCATTATGGAACTGGCTGATGACATTGCCTATGCCGTACACGATCTTGAAGATGCCATAGCCACCGATGTGTTAAGCCTAGACGATTGGTTAACCCATGCATTGCCGCACTTACAAGCACTCAACTATGATTGGTTAAATACGCTACTTAAATCACTTACAGAGCGATTATTTTCAAAGCACGAACATGAACGCAAAGATGCCATTGGTGAATTAGTAAATACCTTTATTATTCATATTCATTTAGACATACAAAACGATGCCTTTGAATGCCCTATTTTAAAGCACACCGCTAAATTAGATCAGCAATACGAAAACGTATTACAAATACTTAAACATTTTGTATTTCAACGCTTGATACGCGACCCACAAATGCAACAAATAGAATTTAAAGGGCAAAATCTGCTTATTGAACTGTTTACCGCATTTGCCAGCGATCCGCTGCGCTTATTACCCGAAACCACGCAGGCACTTTACCTAGAAGCCGAAAAACACAATCAAGGCATGCGAATTATTTGTGACTACTTAAGCGGTATGAGCGACGAATACGCTTATAAAACTTATCAACGGTTGTTCTCACCCATACAATAAAGTAGTGAGCATAAAAAAAAGCCGAGTCACTTAAGTAACTCGGCTTTTCGTTAGCTTATAAAGTCACATTAAAGTGATTTAATGCCCATGTTGTAAAGCGTAAAACCGTACATGTCGGCATAAAGGTCAATAATTTTACTGGTTGGCGTACCCGCACCGTGGCCTGCATTGGTTTCAATACGAATAAGCGTTGGATTAGTGCCCGCTTGCTTCGCTTGAAGCTCTGCTGCAAATTTAAATGAATGCGACGGTACAACGCGGTCATCATGATCGCCTGTAGTGATCATAGTCGCCGGATATTCAACCCCTGCTTTTACATTATGAATTGGCGAGTAGCCTTTTAAGTAATCAAACATTTCTTTACTTTGGTCGCTAGTACCGTAATCGTATGCCCAGCCAGCACCCGCTGTAAAAGTATGATAACGCAGCATATCCAGTACGCCTACCGCAGGTAGCGCCACTTGAAATAAGTCAGGTCGCTGGGTCATTACGGCACCGACTAATAACCCGCCGTTTGAACCACCTCGCAGTGCTAGGCGCTTTTTAGAGGTGTATTTTTTATCTTGTAAGTATTGTGCGGCAGCAATAAAGTCGTCAAATACGTTTTGCTTTTGCAATTGCGTACCTGCTTTATGCCACTCTTTACCATACTCACCGCCACCACGAATGTTTGCCACTGCGTATACGCCGCCTTGCTCAAGCCAAGCTGCTGTTGTTGAACTAAAGCGAGGTGTTAAGCTTATATTAAAGCCACCATAGCCATATAAAATAGTTGGGTTGCTACCGTCTAATTTAATATCACTTTTGTAAGTAATAATCATCGGTACTTTAGTGCCATCTTTAGAGGTATAAAATACTTGCTCAGAGGTATACTTGTCGCTATTAAAATCAATCCCTGACTTACGATATACTTTAGACTCACCACTTTGTACCTCAAAACTGTAAGTCGTGCCAGGTGTTTTGTAGTTAGTAAATGAGTAATAAAGCGTAGTTTGCTCTTTTTTACCGCCAAAACCACCCGCCGTACCAACGCCTGGTAAACTAATATCGCGGATCAATTCGCCCTGCTTGTTGTACTGCTTCACTTTAGAGATAGCATCAACCATGTAGTTGGCAAAAAATGTGTTACCGCCAAGCGTTACATTAAGTACGTTTTCGGTTTCTGGAATAAAGTCTTGCCAGTTTTCAGGTTGCGGGTTGCTTGCATCAACCGTCACTACTTTTTTATTTGGAGCATTTAAGTTAGTAACCAAAAATAGCTTGCTGCCTTCGTTATCAATCACGCTGGTATCAGAGTCGGTATTACCCACTACGGTAACAAACTCGCTATCTGGCTTAGTTAAATCTTTAATAAATAATTTATTACCTGAGGTCGATACGCTAGCAGTAATAAACAAATAACGGCCATCTTTGGTCGCTTTAGCGCCCACATAACGATGTTTTTGCTCAGCGGTATCGCCAAATACTAGCGCATCCTCGCTTTGGGCTTGGCCTAATTTATGATAGTACACTTTATGTTGATCAGTTTTTGCAGAAAGCTCACTGCCTTCTGGTTTGTCGTAGCTTGAATAATAAAAACCATCATTTGCCAACCAACTTACGCCACTAAATTTAACATCAACCAGTGCTTGCTCTACTTGCTCTTTGGTTTCGGTGTCTATAACAATGATTTTACGCCAATCACTGCCACCTTCCGATATTTGGTATGCTAACAATGAGCCATCTTCTGAAAATGATAAGCCCGACATTGAAGTGGTACCATCTTCACTAAAGGTATTAGGATCTAAGAAAATCTCAGCCTCGCCGCCGTCTTTACTGCGGTATAAAACGTACTGATTTTGCAGGCCATCATTTTTGTAAAAATAGGTGTAATCACCTTCGGTGAACGGCGCGCTGATTTTTTCGTAGTTCATTAACTTTTCAAGGCGCTGCTTTAACGTATCTCTGTACGGTATTTGCTCTAAATATGAAAAGGTTAGGTTATTTTGTGTTTTAACCCATTGAGCCGTTTCATCACTCATATCATCTTCTAACCAACGATACGGATCAGCCACATTTTCACCAAAGTAAGTGTCAACCACTGTGCCTTTTTTAGTTTCAGGGTAATCTAGAGAGTTAACTGCTTTCATTGCTGTTTTTACTTCATTTTGAGAGGTGTTTTCTGCAGGTTGTGAACAACCCGCAAGTGCGATTACAACCGCACAGGTCAGTGTTTTTTTTAGCATTGTTATTTTATTTCCTTGTTGATAATCACTCTAAGTTATTAACTTTTCCTGCTTTTGTCTATTAAGATGCGGTAAACGTCATTTATCGCTGTTAACCTGCGCTTAGTTACGCTTAAATACATTAATGAACAACGTTTAAACACCAATAGGCTAAGTAATGACAGAAACCCAATCCTTTAAAAGCTTTAAACGCTTTTACCCTTATTACTTAAAAGAGCATCGTAATCAAACCTGCCGTAGATTGCATTTTATAGGCAGTAGTTTAGTACTGTTACTGGCAGGCTATGCGTTTTTTAGCTCACAACTTATGTTGTTATGGTTATTACCAGTGATTGGTTATGGCTTTGCGTGGGTTGGGCATTTCTTTTTTGAAAAAAACCGCCCTGCTACATTTAAGCACCCGTTATATAGTTTATGGGGCGATTGGGTAATGTTTAAAGATATGCTCACAGGTAAAATTAAATGGTAAATGGCGACTTACGCTACAGGCTACTCAAATAGTCCACCTGCCGCTGTAAATAAATTGTAGATTGAATGTAATTCAATTGACCTTGGTTGTAAAAATGGTCTACCTTGACAACAGAAATTTCAATTAGTTCATTAATAATTGAATTACCTGTAGAGCATTGAATGAGGGAAACTAATCATGCAACTAAAACAGCTATTTACAGCAAAAAAAACCATTACACTCAGTGTTGCCGCTGCACTACTTGGCTCGTGGTCGGTAAATGCCGCACAGCAAGAAACACAAGCAGAAGAAAATATTGAACAAATTAGTGTAATTGGCTCTCGCCGACTCGGCCGCACAGTTGAAGACAGCCCAGTTCCGATTGATATCATTAGCGGTGATGCCCTAAAAAGTTCAGGGCAAACTGAAACCAATGCACTACTGAGCACTTTATTACCAAGCTTTAATTTCCCTCAGCCATCAATCACCGATGGCAGCGACCATGTGCGCCCCGCTCAACTGCGTGGCTTAGCACCTGATCACACCTTAGTGCTCGTAAATGGTAAACGTCGCCATAGTAATGCACTGCTTAATTTAAATGGTTCAACCGGTCGTGGGTCATCATCGGTTGATTTAAACGCTATTCCAGCCAATGCCATTGAGCGAATAGAAGTATTGCGCGATGGTGCCGCTGCGCAATATGGCTCAGACGCCATTGCCGGTGTGATTAATATTGTCCTTAAAAGTAATAGCAGTGGCGGCAGCCTAGGTGCTGTATATGGAGCAAACATCACCGAAATGCAGGGTGTGCCTCAACTAGAATCCGTTTCTGAAGATGCCAATGGCAACTTAGCCTTTAATGAAGGCAGCGACCGTTCGCTGACCGACGGCCAAACTTTAACCCTGCAAGGTAATATGGGGTTTGAATTGGGCGATAACGGCTTTTTAAGTATTTCTACTGAATATCGCGACCGTAGCTCAACGAATCGCTCTGATTATGACCAGCGCGAAAATTACGCCCGCCTACCTGATGGCTCTCTTGATCCGCGTGAGTTCACATGGGATCGTTACAATCATAACTTTGGTAATGGCACCGTTGAAGACTTCGCGCTGTTTTATAATGCTGGTTATCAATTAACTAACGATGCCGAGCTCTACTCGTTTGGCTCTTACAGCAAGCGTGAAGGCGAAGGCGGAGGTTTTTATCGTCGCGCACAAGACAGCCGTAACGTAACAGAAATTTATCCTGATGGCTTTTTACCGGTGATCACCTCAGATATTGACGATTTTTCGTTAGCACTCGGCGTAAAAGGTTTTGCTAATGAATGGAATTACGACGCTTCTGCTGTATACGGCCAAGATGCCTTTAACTTTGGTGTTATTGATAGCTTAAACACCTCATATGGACCTAGCAGTCAAACCAGTTTTGATGCCGGTACACTTACCTACGATCAGCTGACTATTAATCTTGATTTTAGCCGCGAGATTGATGCAGACTTTTTAGCTAGCGGAATCAACGTCGCAGTGGGCGCTGAGTATCGTCGTGAAGGCTACGAAATTCAGGCAGGCGAAGAAGCCTCATACGCACAAGGCACTTTTGGCCCTGGTGGCGCAGTAACCGACCCAGTTAATGGCCCATTTGGCTCTGCAGGTTCGCAAGTATTCCCAGGTTTCACACCTGAGTCTGCGGGTGATAACAGCCGCCATAATGTTAGCCTTTACATTGATTTAGAAGCCTTTATTACAGATAACTGGAACGTTGCCGTCGCTGCGCGTTACGAAGACTACTCTGATTTTGGCGATACGCTTAATGGTAAAATTGCCACCCGTTATACGCTAACAGAAGATTTAGCATTACGCGGCTCTGTATCAACCGGCTTTAGAGCGCCCTCTCTGCAACAGCAATATTTTACTTCAGTAGCCACCGTGTTTGTTGATGGTATTCCAACACAAACAGGGACGTTTGCCCCAAGTAGTGATGTAGCCGTTGCATTGGGATCACCGGGCTTAGATGCAGAAGAAGCCACCAACTACGGGGTAGGTTTTACCTGGTCAACCGACTTTAATTTCAGCTTATCTGTGGATTATTACCAAATATTAATTGATGACCGTATTGTGTTATCAAATAACCTGTCGGGTGCAGGTGTAGCAAGCTTACTTGAGGGCACTGGAGCTAACCAAGGGCGGTTTTTCTTAAACGCGATTGATAGCAAAACCCGTGGCGTTGATGTGGTTGCCTCTTACAACCTAATGACCGATAACTACGGTGATGTAGCGTTTAATTTAGGCTATAACTACGGCAAAAACGAAGTGACTAATATTATTGCCCCACCCGCTGAGCTACAAAGCGTAGGTGTTGAACAAGATAATTTGTTCTCGGGTAATGAACTGCGTCGTTTTGAAGTAAGTACCCCGCGTAATAAACACAACCTAAGCGCTACATGGACACTAAACGAATGGCGTACCACACTTCGCAGCACTCGCTATGGTGAAACACAAGACCCATCAGAAATTCCAGAGCGTAACGAAGTGCTCAAGCCAAAGTGGATCACCGACTTAGATGTTGCCTATGCACTTAATAACAACATTACTCTGAGCTTAGGCGCGAATAATGTGTTTGATGTATACCCAGATCCAACGCGTGATTTAGTGAGCGATGTAACCACTTTCTCTCGTTTGTTCTCTTACTCGGGCTTTTCGCCATTTGGTTTTAATGGCCGCTATGTTTACGGCAAAGTTGAAATGAAATTTTAAGCTGCAGCTAAAAACAAAAAGCCACACTATTTAGTGTGGCTTTTTAATGAATTTGAACCCGATTAGATTTTAGTTAACCAACCGTGTGTATCTTCACTTTTACCCCATTGAATATCGTTCAATGCTTGACGTAAACGTGCTGTTGTTGGTCCTGGTTCACCATTACCCACTTTGTATTCTTTATCGTTATGGATAAACGTACCTACTGGTGTTAATACTGCTGCAGTGCCTGAAAGTGCTGCCTCTGTACCTGGTTTTGCTGCACGCTCTAAAAGCTCAGTTACGGTAAAGTTACGCTCGCTTACCGTCATTCCTAAATCTTTCGCAATGGTTAAAATACTATTACGAGTAACACCATGTAAAAAGGTGCTGTCGAGTGCTTTAGTAATGATTTCGTTGCCATCAATTAATATGAAGTTGGCCGCACCGGTTTCTTGTACATCGCCGCCTGGGCAAAATAAAATTTGATCCGCTTTATATTTAGTGCGCGCTGCTGATATTGGGCCAAGCGCGCTAGCATAGTTACCACCGCTTTTAATCATACCCATATGCGGGGCACAGCGCATGCCGTCTTCTTCTAATAAAACACGTAACGCGGTAGCACCACCTGAAAAGTAGTCACCCACTGGCGATAATAACGTATAAAGCAATGAGCTCATTGAAGGTGCAGCCGCTTTGCCAATGGCAGCTTCAGTACCAATGTGGGTTGGGCGAATATACATAGAACCAGGAGGAAGCGGCGTTTCATCGGCGTATTCACGAACAATATCGATGATCATTGTTTTTAGCATCTCGCCATCAACCGCTGGTAAACTTAATAATTCAGAACTTTGCTGCATACGCGCAATATTTGCATCCATTCTAAAAATATTTACCGAACCATCTTCATGGCGAAAGGCTTTTAAACCTTCAAAACATGTACTTGAATAATGAAGAACGTGTGCACCTGCATGCAACTCAAGCTTATCGCAAGGAACAATTGAGCTTTCGCCCCATTGATTGTCAGAAAACTTAGCTTGAATCATCTGCGGCATAAACACAGTACCAAATGCGGCCATTTTTATTCTCTCTTGTGTGGTCTATTTTTCTCCATTGTATGACAACCCGCTACTATTTAACCATAGCAAAACAGGCTGTTTTTAAATTAATTAGACGAATTTTTTGCATGTACTGATGATTATTTAATCAAAAAAGCTCTTGCTAACTCTTTAATGCAATAATCAGCTAACAATTTAAGGTTAGCTGATTATTTAATGCATACATTATAGTAGCGGCTATTTTATTAACCTCTATTTAAATGAATAACGAAATATACGTTTTAACACCGAGGTATATTGGTGAAAAAAACCGCCGGTGTTGTATGCAATGCCCTGCTTTTGTAAAGCAGCTTGCACTTGTGGTGCTATTTCTTGGTAGCGTGACGATGGCAAGTCTGGAAATAAATGGTGTTCAATTTGAAAACTTAAATGCCCCGTTAAAATATGAAACCAACGCGCCCCTTTAATGTTTGACGACCCAAGCGCTTGGCGATAATACCACTGACCTTGGCTTTCGTTTTCACAATCTTGCTCGTAAAAGGTATGCGTTTGCTCGGTAAAATGGCCACAAAAAATAATGGTTGATGTCCATAAATTACGAATTAGGTTCGCCAATAAGTTACCGCTTAGCACCCATAAAAACAGAGGCCCCGCTAAAAGTGGAAACAGTACATAGTCTTTAATTAATTGGCGCGCCCCTTTACTAAAAAAGCGTTTTTTTAACGTACTATGCGCTACAGCCCCTTTGCGGTTTGGCTTCTTTTTACCTATAAACACACGCTCACCCGCCAGCTCATGGTACGACACGCCCCACTGAAATAGCACACTTAAATTTAAATAGGTAATAAACTGCCAAGTATTTTTTAAACGCCATTTAAAGTCATTACTTAATCTTAATAAGCCATAACCAAAATCGCGGTCTTTGCCAATAATATTAGTGTAAGTATGGTGCTCAAAATTGTGTACTCGGTTCCAACTTTGGCCGTCGCAGGCTATATCCCACTCGTATGTTTTTGAATTAAGCTGTTTGTCGTTCATCCAATCGTATTGACCATGCATTACATTGTGGCCAATTTCCATGTTGTCGAGAATTTTAGCCAAAGCCAGTAACAACACACCCGCCACCCACAATAAAGGCTGTACAAAACCAAGCATTAATAAAATGCGCCCACCTATTTCGCACAGTCGCTGCTTGCGGACAATAGAACGTATATAATTAGCATCCTTTTGCCCTACTTTGGCAAGCGTCGACATTTTTATGCCATCTAAATCTTCGGCTAATTGTTGATAATTTATGGTTGTCATAGCTGTAACTCCAAATCACTGACCGCTTGGCTAACACACAGTTGAATTAACTGCTCGCCGTTATCTGATAACTCACCGGTTTTTAAATTGCGCACCACGCCCGTTTTTTTAATGCACTGGCATTGATGACAAATACCAATCCCACACCCTCGCTGCACAGGTAGTTTTTTTGCCTCAAACTGAGTTAACAACACCTCATTCGCTGCTACGTCGTGGTGATCATTATTAATTTTTACAGTAAATTGACTGTCATCATTTAAGCTTGGCAATGCAAGGCTAAAGGCTTCTTGGTAATAGGTTAAATGATGCTGGTTTGCAAAATGTGCAATTTTTTGCATAAACGCTGCTGGCCCACAGCAGTAAATATCAGGATTGTCATCGATGTTTATATGCGTAGTTAATTGCGGGCTCATATCGCGAGTGAGTAACAAGTAAGAAAAATGCGCATAACGCTCTGCTAATGCGGCAAGTTCTTCAACGCATTGGTGCTCATTAGCTTTTGCAAAATACAGTAATTTGATGGTGTGCTGAGTATTTGCTAATTGCTGGCTAAGCATTGCCAGCATAGGTGTAATACCCGAGCCACCAGCAACAAAGGTGCTGGCTTTATGCCAGCTTTTAAATACAAAGTCGCCACTTGGCGCCGAAATATTACACCACGACTGCGCTTTTAATGCGTTTTGCAACTGAGCAGTAAAACGTCCTTGCTCATTGGTTTTAATTAAAACTCGCAGCAATCCGGTTGTTTTGTATTGCGCGGGGCTGCAAGCAAGCGTAAATACACGGGTAAGCAAACGCCCGTTGAGCTCAAGCGTTAAACTAATATGCTGGCCCGCAATATGGGCGCGCCACTGTTTATTGGGTTTAAGCGTTACACTTAAAAACTGACCACTCAACGCGTGTACATCAACAATTTGCGCACGAAAAAAGCCAGCTCGCCATGCAGGTTTAACGACCTGTATTAAGGGCTCTATGTAAGCGGCAAAGCTTTGATGGTGTAAAAACCATTTTGAAAATTGGTCTAATACCGAAGTTAACATGGTTATTAATTCTCTACTTAAATCGACTACCCATCACTTTGTGTTAAGCGAATTCACGCAAACACATGTGCTGGGCTTTAAATATTTGAGCCTACACGTGTAAGCTCAACTTTCAGCGCACAAGTGTACGCTCGAATTTTTAAATTTCAACCCTAATAGAGTAATTATTCAATTTTTTTAAAGCGGTCTTTAATTCCTATACCCGTAAAGTTAGTTAAACACCTGAGGGACATAAACAAGCTCATTAAGCTAAAAACCAACATTAAAGCGGTTAAATAGCGTGCAATTTCATTCATCCCAAATACTTAACACTGTGATTAATAGCGTGCTAAGGTAGTTAAAATTTAGTTAATTTTGGAAGCCATTATGAACAAAGTAACAACGCGTAAAAAATTTTCTACACTCGCCACAGCCAGTTTTGCATTGGCATTTTCGGCGCTTACCAGCCTTAGTGCTCATGCAGTTGATTTTAAAGAACTGGATAAATTAGCGCTTAATGTAAAACCGGTCACTGTTGCCCAAGGGGTTTCTATTCCCTGGGCTATTGAGGCTCTACCAAACGGTGATTTATTAATAACCGAGCGCAGTGGCACCTTATATTTATTGCGTAAAAATACCACCAGCTTAACTAAAATTTCTGGGCTACCTAAAATTGATGCCAACGGCCAAGGCGGCCTACTTGATTTAGAGCTGCATCCTGATTTTGCTAATAATCAATGGCTGTATATCACTTACTCAAGCAGTGAAGGTGACGGTGCTGGCAGTAACACCGCACTTATGCGCGCAAAATTAAGTAACGATCACAGCCAATTACGCGAGCCACAACAATTATACAAAGGCGAGCATAACTCTAAAAAAGGCCAGCACTACGGCAGCCGCATTGTGTTTGATAACCAAAACTATGTGTATTTTTCGATTGGCGATCGCGGCTCGCGAGATATTAACCCACAAGATTTAAGCCGCGATGGTGGTAAAATTTATCGTTTACACGACGATGGTAAAATTCCAACCGACAACCCATTTGTAAACCAAAAAGACGCAAAATCAGCGATTTGGTCCTACGGGCATCGTAATCCACAAGGGATGTGGTTCGATGGTGAAAATAATGTATTTTGGGCACACGAACACGGCCCCCGTGGCGGCGATGAGCTTAATATGATTAAACCTAAAACTAACTACGGCTGGCCAGTGGTAAGCTATGGTATTAACTACAGTGGCACCTCGTTTACCGATTTAACCGAAAAATCAGGCATGCAAGCGCCCACATTACAATGGACACCCTCTATTGCTCCTTCAGACATGCTGCTCGTAAAAGGTGACAAATATCCTGAGCTTAAAGGAAAATTTTTACTCGCTTCAATGAAATACGCGTTTATTAGCGTACTTGAAATAGCAGATGGCAATGTCGTTAAACAAAGTAAATTACTGGAAGGCATTGGTCGTATTCGCAGTCTAGCACAAAGTGATGATGGCACTATTTACTTAGGATTGGACGGCCAAGGCATTATGCGCCTTGACCCACAATAATCTTTTAATACGCTAATTACAGTAACAGCAAACTTTTTGCGTCTTCACTGCGTATTGTTACTGTAACTAGCTAATAAACAACGAGGGTGTTGATGTTTTCATTTTTAAAGCCAGATCCAATCAAAAAATTACGTAAAGAATACGACGCAAAATTAGAACAAGGCATGCAAGCGCAAAGAAAAGGCGATATAAAAAGCTACGCTATGTTAACCGACGAGGCTGAAAAAATTTGGAATGAAATAGAAGCACTCGAAGCCAAAAAAGCCCAGTAAACATTTAATCAAATGAGTTTAAACCTATCCCCCGCATTAACAGTGCGGGGTTTGCATTTCCCCCATCACGTTATTACAGCCCTATTGGTGCGACACTCAAAAGCCATTTTATTTCTCGCATAATCAGTTGTTTACATTAAAGTTAATTAGTGGAATTATTAACCTAATACGACAAGGACTTTATGAATTGTTTGAAATAGCAAACCATTTAAGCGCTAATGGTTATGTGGATACGAGAAAAGCATTTTTAGTGGGGTGTGTAATCAAGCCATAAAGCGTCAACAATTTACTGGCAAGAATACAATATAACGAACAAATTATATAAACCAAGGAATACAGATGTACACAGGTAGTTGTTTATGTGGCTCAATCAATTTTTCAATTAATGGTAAAGTTACTGATATTATTCATTGTCATTGTTCGCTTTGCCGTAAGGCCAGTGGCAGTGCCTTTGCTACCAATGGGTTTATTAATGCCAGCGAGTTGACGTTAACTGACAAAAACGGAACCCTCACCTTTTACCAAAGCAGTGAAGGCAAACGTAAGTACTTTTGTAAAACCTGCGGCGCACCAATTTATAGTGCTAATGCGCAATCGCCAAAAAGGTATCGCCTGCGTTTAGGCGCATTAAATTCCGATATAGTTGAAAGGCCAATATCGCATAATTTCATCACCTCAAAAGCTAATTGGGAAGATTTAGATGCTCAACTTCCTCGTTATGAGGGACATGAGCCAGGGCGAAAGTAAATCGCCATAAATTTATCTATTTTTTTGTAGTGGGAGTTTACATGAAACTGAATCAAGTAACTTTGCCAGTCAAAGATATGAATGAAGCGGTGAGTTTTTATCGCTCACTTGGCTTTACCCAAATTGTTGACACACCGCATTATGCACGTTTTAGTTGCCCTGAAGGTGACTCTACATTTTCATTGTCTCTAGAGAGTGAATTTTTTGAAAATCATTCTGTAATTTATTTTGAAAACGATGACATTGAGCAATTGTGCCAACAGTTGATCAAAAAGGGGATCGTATTCGAACAGCAACCCACAGAGCAAAGGTATCTATGGAAAGAAGCGATTTTAAGAGACCCTTCAGGCAATAAAATTAAACTCTACAAAGCTGGAGAAAATCGATTAAACCCACCTTGGAAAGTAGAAAATAGCTATTAACTTTACACGAATCAGCATTGCGCTCAGGGGCTCAATGCTGGTGTTTAAGTACTGTACTTAGTTATTTATATTCTACCTTAGCGGTTAATCGATTAAATAAACTAGGGAAAAACCGTTTTATAAACGGTGCCCAACCGCTTAACCCTTGGCCTATTACAACTTCGTCTTTTTTATTATAGATTGCGGTGAGCATTTTCGATGCGGCTACATTTACATTCATACCATTTTCTATTGAAGGCTCAGGTTTGTTTTGTGCCTCTCCTTGCCCGTTCAATGAATTATGGGCAATCGCTGTTTTAATTGAGCCAGGGCAAATAGTTAAGCAATGTATATTGTGCTGCGCGACTTCGGCGCGTAAGCAATCCATAAAGCCTACTACAGCGTATTTACTGCCTGAATAACCTGTTCTAAACTTAGAGCCCACTTTGCCTGCCACGCTACTAATAGCCACTACAGAACCACTTTTTCGCGCCACCATTGAAGGTAGCACTGCTTTAGTGAGGGCAATTAAACCAAAGTAATTTACTTCCATGAGTTGGCGGTACACTTTAAAGTCATTTTCTAAAAATAAACTACGCTGTGATACGCCACCATTATTTATTAAAATATCAATTGGGCCTAAGCTATCTATTTGCGCTAATACATCCTGCAGTACAGTTTCGGGCTTTGATAAATCAAGGGGTATTACCCGATGCCCTTGCCCTTTTAACTCGTCTTTTACTTGGTTGAGTTTATCGATATTTCGCGCTGATAAAATAACCTTCGCACCTTGCTCTGCAAATTGTTTTGCAAGCTCTTCACCAATACCTGATGATGCACCGGTGATCCATACTGTTTTATTATTATAATCCATGGTTTACCTTATAGTCTTTGACTGATTATGCTTTAGTTGGGCCCGCTATTTCATTAACTTGCTGTTCTAAATTTTTATAAAAGCCCATTAAAAATAACAGCTCTGCGGTGACATACAAAGGGCCAATAATTAAACCCACTAAATCATCAACAAAGGCGGGCTTTTTGCCTTCAAAATAATGACCAATAAACTGTAACACCCAGCCAAATACAAACACACCCACACCAATCGTCAGCCAAGATGTAAAGGGCATTGCGGCGATAGGCTGCGCTGCCACTAACAATAAAGTAAAAATGATGCCCATGATTAAACCTAGCGAAAAGCTCAGCATAAAATAGTAAACCACACTGGCAAGGACAAAAAGCTGCGCCCCATCGACATTAAAACTCCCTAGAGGAATTTCAACACGCGCTAGTAAGCACAATGCCGCAAATACAATCAGTGGAATACCAAAAAAGTGAGTTAATACGTTACGCTTTGAACGATGATACAAGCCATACTGGCCAAGTTGTTGTTGTAGAGTTTTCATCGGTTGATCCCGTTGTTATTTTTATAAGCAAAGTTCACCTTATAAAAAAGTGCGCACAATAACAACAAATACCGATGGTTATAAATTAAAAGGCTAACTAATGGCTCTATAATTGGGTATTGATGTAAACTATTTAAAATAAATGTTTAACTGTTGGCCTTTGTAATATAAGGAAATCATCATGTTATTAAAAGCCCTAGCCATAGGCTTATTACTTGCTTTAGGCGAGATAATTAATGGCAACATTCGGGTGCGAGTTCTGCATCGATTATATGGGCAACGACGCGCTAAAACACTTAGTTTACTCTCAGGCATCGCCATTATTTTTGCTATAGCTTGGTTAGCCCTGCCATGGGTTGCCCCTACAAATTACCTAGATTGTTTTAAATTAGGCTTAATGTGGCTAATAATAATGCTTAGTTTAGATATTTTTGTTGGCCGGTATTTATTTAAATATAAGTGGCACAGAATTCTTGATGATTTTAATCTCTGTAAAGGCAATTTGCTTAGTGTAGGCATGTTGTTACTTTTTATAAGCCCAAGCTTGGTTTTTTGGTTGCAGATGAAAGTTATGGTTTAGATCACTGCTCTAAAAGCGCAGCGCCTCTTTGCTCTCTTTGTGCATAATTTACTCTACCCTATTTGAACACAGAGAAGCGAATGAGAAGTAAATGAGCAGGAAAAACGCACTTATTTCAGCCACTTACTCTAAAATCGCAGCGTCTCTTCGCCCTCTTTGTAAATTGATCATAAAAAACAGTATGAGCTGAGAGAATTGAATGAGAAGAAAATGAGAAGCCATAAAAAATATGCTTTAGATCACTGCTCTAAAAGCGCAGCGTCTCTTTGCCCTCTTTGTGCATAATTCACTTAAAATCTATTTAAAGTCAGGAGTAAATGAGCTTGCAACGTGTCGTTATCTAAGCTAACGCGGTTACAAGCTTGCCTTTTTCATGCGTAGGTTGCATGGCCATTCGATCAGTGCCTTTTTCGTATTCTTGCTCCAGCATTTTTTGTAACTCTGCAAGCTGCTCTTTAATGGTGTCTATATCAGCACCTTGCTCTTGAAGTTTTTCTGCCAATGCTTCGATTGCTGCTTTTAACTCAGCAATTTTTTCTTTATCAACTCCTAATCGTTGATAGATAAGCGCCTCTTGCGCATTTTCTAAAAAGCTTTTGTCTTGTGGCTTAGCGCTTGCGATTTGCGTTTGTTCGCTATCGCTGGTTTTAGCTGTTGCCGCAGGGCCAGAAGTTGCCGCTACTTCGTCAGCTTTTGCCGGTTTATTTATTGTACTAACATAAGTACTATATTGATTTTTAAAGGTTATTGATGTCATCAGCTCAAATCCATTTTTGCGTTAAAATATCTATCTTTAACTATTTTCACTTAGATACTTGTATGTGAATAACTACAGCAACTTTAATACCAACTTATATTTTTTCGCTTCGCTTTAACTCTTTATTTTAAATTAAGCCCATTTAGCTCATGACGCACCCATTGCTTATCGAGATATTGCTCTAAATTCAGCTGGGCAAATTTTAAAAAGCTGAGCGCAGCATGAGAAATATGCCTGTCTGTGCGCACTACAAAATACCAATGGCTGGCTAAGCAGGTGTCGGTTACATTGAGCACTTTAAAACTGTTATCGCCTTTTGGTAATACATGATGGGAAAGCACAGCAATCCCCATTCCCGAGGAAACAGCAACTCGTATGGCTTCGTTACTGGCCATTTGCACACTATCACTAAGGACTAAACCACGGCTTTGTAATTCGCTTTCAAAAAGCATACGCGTAGCAGAGCCTGGCTCTCTTAATAAAAATCGATATGGCATTAAATCAGCTAATGTTAATGCTTTTACATCGGCAAGCGGATGATCAAGCGGCACAATAAAAACTAAGGGGTTATGTAAAAAACGCGCAGCTTGGGCATGTTCAAGTGATGGTGGGTGGCTAAACACATAAATATCGTCTTCTCCACGCTCAAAACGCGCTAACACTGCAGAGCGGTTGCCAATTTCCAATGGCAGCTCTACATGGGGATGGGCATTACTGTAAGGCCCAAGTAACTTAGGCAAAATATATTGTGCAGTGTTTACCATGGCAATTTTACAGCGCCCGCGCTCCCCGCCTTTAAGCTCGGCTAAATAGTCTTGGTAATCATCAAAGTGCCCAAACACTTGCTCACAAGTTCTAAATAATTGTAAGCCAGCCTCGGTAACCTGTAATTTTTGCTGTTGCATAACAATTAAAGGCTCATTAACGGCTTCTTGTAAGCGCTTAATTTGCAAAGAAACGGTAGGCTGGGTTAAATGCAATTGCCGAGCTGTTTCGCTAATGGAGCCGGTTTTAACTACACTCATAAAGACTTCGAGTAGCCTAAATGATAGCTGCCTTGTGTTCATTATTCACCTCATAGATTTTTATCTATAAGATACTATCATTCATTTTATTATTTACTATACAAAGATAGGCTTACAATAGCGCCGCTTAACAAATTGAGTAACTAAAAACAAAAAGGAGAACAGTGTGCCTGATATCGTCGTAATGTTTTTTATTTTAGGATTAGTGGCGGGGATTTTACGTTCTGATTTAGCGATACCTAAAGCCACTTATGACACACTAAGTCTATTGTTAATGCTCACCATAGGGTTAAAAGGTGGCATGGTGCTGCATGGTAACTTAAGCTGGCAACTTCTTCCTGAAATGGCCTCGGTTATGTTACTCGGTGGCCTTATTCCCCTTACTCTTTACCCTATTTTAAAATATGTTGTTAGACTCAGTGTGGCCAATAGCGCCAGTATTGCTGCGCATTATGGCTCGGTAAGCGCAGGTACCTTTGCAGTTGCATTGGCTTATGCAGAGTCAGCTAAATTAGAGGTAGGTGCTGAGGTTACACTGTATTTAGTGATGCTCGAATTACCTGCCATTATTGTCGGTTTAATGCTGTATCGTAAACTCGACAAACAACATAGCCAAAGTAATACACTGTCGCTCAAAGCGCTTTGGCACGAAACACTCACTAACAAAAGCGTGATTTTATTGGTAGGCGGTGTGATCATCGGAATGATGTATGGCACACAGCAAGGCAGCCAAGTAACCAGTCTTTTAACCAGTAGTTTTAAAGTAGTACTGGCATTGTTTTTACTTGAAATGGGTTTAGTGGCTGCGCAAACTCTGCGCCCATTTCCTTGGCAGCATTGGAGACTCGCTGCATTTGCTATTATTACTCCGCTATTTTTAGGTACTATCGGCGTGGCTGTAGGCACACTATTAAAATTAGAATTAGGCTCGGTGGTGATACTCGGTAGTTTAGTGGCTAGTGCGTCTTATATTGCAGCCCCTGCGGCAATTAAAGCAGCCGTTCCCAAGGCTGATATTGGCCTAGCTATGCTCAGCTCTTTAGGGGTAACGTTTCCGTTTAATGTGATTGTTGGTATTGGTTTGTACCATAAGCTTGCGCTTGCCATGCACTAAAATAAACACCAATAAAAGCCCAACATGGGCTTTTATTTTTTAACTATACCCCGCCATTACTACGTTATCACCCTCTTTAAAAAATCAACAAATATAAAACAAAAACGCTAACTTATTTCTACAATCAGATTGCAATTAAGCGATTAGTTTACGTAAAAAAACATTTTAAAAATTATTTTGATTGAGCAATTAAAAAACACTTTACTTGGTATAAAAAGCAGCATAAATTCGCAGCCAAATTAACCTGCTTCAAATAATCGCGCCACTATCACACCTAAATCAGCAATTATTTAAACCCTTTTTATCGGAATAATCTAATGGTGGAACTTGCCGCTAATAGTAAATCAAATAATCCTTTAGCCCCTGTTATTGGTTTATCTTTTTTTGCTATTGCTTCGGGCTTTTTAATGAGCCTGATCCCGTTATCACTGATTGCTTTTAAGTTAAGTATTGATCTTGCGCCTTGGCTTGCCAGCGTCTTTTATTTTGGTTTACTTATTGGCGCGCTGTGTATTGAGCGTGTGGTAGTAAAAATTGGCCACCGTATGGCATTTATCGCATTTTTAATGTTGCTGATCATCAGTGTTATTGCACAGATCATTTCCCCTACAGCCACAATGTGGTTAATTGCTCGCTTTGTTGCTGGTATTGCTGTTGCGGGAGTATTTGTAGTGGTCGAGTCGTGGTTGTTAATGGCGAATACACCTAAGGCGCGAGCTAAACGCTTAGGTTTATATATGACCTCTTTATATGGTGGCAGCGCTGTGGGGCAATTAGCAATCACACCGCTTGGCACTGAAGGTGCCGTACCGTATTTATTTGTCGTGGCCCTTTTGGCGTTGGCTATTTTAGCTCCATTATTAATTACCACAGGCCAACCTAATGCTCAGCAATTACAAAAGCTGCCACTTAAAGAGTTAAAAACTCTCAGCCGCCCTGCTATTTTAGGCTGTTTAGTATCAGGATTATTACTAGGCCCTATTTACGGGTTATTACCTGTTTATATAGCCGCGCAAACTGATCAAGCCCAATATACCGGCTTACTTATGGCGGTGATTATTTTAGGTGGTATGCTGGTGCAACCTTTAGTGAGTTATTTATCAACCCGTATTATAAAAAGCTTACTTATGGCTATTTTTTGTTTTGTTGGTGCTGCCAGCGTAATGGGAATATTAAACGCACATAGCTTTGGCGGATTAGTTGTAAGTTACTTTGTATTAGGTGCGTGTAGTTTTGCACTTTATCCGATTGCAATTACTTTAGCGTGCGACTCCTTACCTATGGCAAAAATAGTGTCAGCAACTGAAATAATGCTGCTCAGCTACAGTGTCGGCTCTGTATTAGGCCCGTTGTTGGCAACGCATTTTTCTGATGCAAGCCATGGTGTGCTTATTTATTTAGGTGGTTGTTTAATTACCACCTGTATTTATATGCTCATAAAAAGTATGAAAAAAATACCCACAGGTAACACCCCTGTTGCAGGTTAATTAACGCAATAAACCGCTTAAGCTTATTCGTTTGCCACTAAGCGGTTTATACCTGCGCTACCACTTTACTAGCTATGTTTTTTAACTCTTTTAGCTCAATTTGATACTCGTTTATGAGCTCGTCAACAAAACAGCTGCGGTTGTTGTCATCACTTATGATAAACACCTTGTGTTTAGCACGAGTGAGCGCCACATAAAATAAGCGTCGCTCTTCGCTATGGGCATACAAATCTTTAGCGGGTAACAGAGCTTCTAACATTGCAGGCGATGGCTTAGTGCTCGGAAATCCAAATTGCCCGCCATGCATACCTAATATAACTACGTAATCGGCTTCTTTACCCTTTGAACCATGAAAGGTATCACACTCAATTTGTAATGAAGAAAAGGTGTGCTGCAAGGCGTTAATATCGGCTTTAGTAGGTAACTGAAAGCGATAGCGTGCCAGTAAATACACAACAGCGGGCTTATTTGTGTTGATAGCGCCAAGTACATGGGCAAGTGCCCCATTATTTAGCTCAGCTATTTTTGTATTTTTGCTTGAGACAACATTCGCTGTTTTTAATACGCTAATAGCGGACTTTGTCACTTGTGATAATGAGTTAATTTGCTTAGCTAACTGGGCAGGGTTTTTCATGATAAAACATGAAGCAACCTCACTAATTTTATTATTAAAACGAAACGTAACATCCAGTATGGTTTGTGTGGTAAAACCAAAATGTGCGGCAAATTCTGTGGTAAGGCGCATATCAGCACCACTAAAACGGTAAATAGCTTGCCAGTCATCGCCTACTACAAACAATGAGCTTCTAGGCTTACTATCGCGCAGCGCTTTAACCAACGCCGCACGCGTAGGCGATATATCTTGAAATTCATCAACCATGATATAACGCCAAGGTGATATAAACTTTCCTGTATTAACATAATCGAGGGCTTTGAGGATCATATCATCAAAGTCTATTTCACCTTGAGTATGTAAATAATGGTTATAGTTGGCTAATAATGGCTTTAATAATTTCCAAGCCTGCTGTATCTGCTTTGAATCGTTCTCAAGCGTTATATTTGCTATTTTATACACGCTAATTAATTGACTAAATAAAGTCGCTAATTTGGTTAAATAACCGCCAGCTTTTATCTCTTGTAGAAGCGCTATATTATTAGGCTTTGCAGTGCTTAATTCAAACCCACTTTTAACGTCATTAAGATTGTTATTTATATAGTTTACCAATGCTTTAGCATACTGTGGCTTAGCATTAGCAAGCGATTCAAAACACCCTTCAACCCATTTTATTTTAGCTTTTTCGTTTTCAGCAAGTTTAGATATTTTAGGCGTTTTTCTCTCAACCTCACTAATAATTGTTAAACCTAAGCTGTGAAAAGTGGCGGTTTTTATAGCCTGTGTATTCAGCTTAGCTTTAATACGTTCGTCCATTTCACTGGCAGCTTGCTTACCATAGGCGAGTAATAAAATATCATCGTAATTAGCTTGCTCACTGTTTACTAAATAGCCCGCTCGCGCCACCATTACACTGGTTTTACCTGTGCCGGCTCCGGCTAATACGAGGTTATTATCGTCATCGATAATGCATGCCCGTCTTTGATTTTCAGTAAGTGGGTTTGCTTCAACGTTATCGAAAAAACCAGCATAACGCTGCAACTGGGTCTGTGTGTATTTATGCTGTAAAAAGCGAGTTAATGAATCGCTCCACTGACTATATTGTTCGAGCAGTTTTATTTGCGTGCTAACAACTGCCAATGCCTCACTCTTTTTTATCCAAGGTAACCAGCGGTTGTATTGTTGTTTAACGCGCTGTTTTATATCTGCCACATAGGATTGACGCAAAAATTGATGATGTGCAAATTGGTTAATATTTTCTAGCAGCTCATTTAATGGTTCAATATTATTATTGACCCATAGCTGATCCGTCTTGGCTTTAAGTATTCGGTGACTGCCATAAGCCCTCATCCACACTCGATACTGCCCAGACTGTGTTGAAAAACGTAGTGTTTGTCCAAGCACCCCATATTCATAACAAATAGGCGAGGTTAAATCGCACCAATTCAGTGTATCTGTGTGCTTGTTGTTGTTAATGACTAAACCTTGTTGATTAATATCAACAGCGAGGTGTGGGGTAAACAGGCGGCCAAATACGCTGGGGAAAATAGAATTCATTAATAGCAGAATTCCTTTATAAAAATGAACCAATTAACGCTATTTTAAGGTAATACGCGCTGTAAGGATAATAAATCTGGCGGTAAAATTTTCAACGCGTTAAAGTAGAACAAAAAACAACCAACCAATTTATCCATTTCCTTGGCATAACTCCCTATTGTGACTAATATTTACTCTACATACAGTGATTTAACAAGGATTGAAACATGCGAATTAACTCAATTAGAACCAAAGTTATTTTACCTATTGCTTTTTTAGCACTGATCCTTGCAGGTTTACTTATTTCAATTGCATCAATTACTTACATACAAGACAACGCGATGAAAAGGCAAACCGAAACCTTTTTTGAAGCCGTTACCGTTATTTTAAATGCTGACAGAGACATATATCAAGCACGTATTGCACTTGAAAATCTACTCAGTGCCACAGGCGATAATGAGACCAATAAAGCAGAGTTTTTAGAAAACGCTGAACAAGTCAAAGACCGCTTCAACAAATACTTAACGTACTTAAAAGATGAACAAGCACTATTGTCAAAACATGACTCTTTTTCTCGTTTTGAGCCTTTATACAATCAATGGCTAGACCACAGTAAAACGTTAATGGATTCCAGTCACTCACAAAGTAAAATGCAAAGTGATTTGAATCAAACTGAATCTGAATTTTTACAAATACGAGAAATGATGGATCAAGCAGGTGAAGAGCTTCGCATCCATACCAATAAACAGCAGCAAGATAAAGTCGGCTCAGAATTATTAAGTCGCTATGTAGAAGCAATGGCCGAGGTGCTCAATGCAGATAGAGATATATACCAAGCTCGACTAGCAAAACAAAAAATTGTAAACCAACATGGCGAATTGGCACAAAACCAAAAACTATTTGAAGAAAATGCAGCTCAGGTTATTCGTCGCTTTAATAGTTACCGCAGCTACTTAATTGATGAGCCACAACTGACACAAAAATACGCTAATTTTGATCAACTTTATCAACAGTGGTACGAGAAAGGAAAAGCGTTAGTTTACTCAAGTTCGGCTAATCAAATAGCCTTAATTGATGATAATTTAGCGCAAGCAGATAAAAGCTTTAATGAATTGAGAGAAATACTTGATATAGCGGGCGAAGAAGCGCGATCCTATGCCCGAAAAGTAAAACATGAAGTGCAAGCTAGCATTCAACTTTTTGAAAAAATTGTGTTTGTTATCATTATTATTGCCTTTATTGTTGCTTTAGCTGTGGGTTATTACATCCCTAAAAAACTCACCGACAATATAAATAATATTACTCTACGAATCCAAGAAATTGCCGCTGGTGATGGTGATTTAACGCAAAGAATTAATACTACATCACATGACGAGCTCGGTGAGCTGAGTAATGAGTTTGATAACTTTTTAGCGCACCTGCAGCAAATAATAAAAAACATTCAGCAGCAATCCATTCAACTAGGTACTGTGACCGGCGATCTTAATAATGTCTCTGATACCGCGATGGACGTGACCCAGCAACTTGCTAATGCGTCTGACTCTATTGTAAGCGCTGGTCATGAAATGGATATGGCAAACCAGCAAATGGCTGAGCTGGCTAAAAATACCGCCCACGAAGCTGATATTTCTAGCGAGCAGGTACAGCAAGGAGTTCAAGCCATTGATGTATCGAGTAAAGCAATTGAAGATTTAATCAATGATATTCAATCGGCTTTATCAAATTCTATTGAATTAGAAAGCAGCTCAACCGATATTACGTCTGTACTTGAGGTCATTAGAAATATTGCCGAACAAACTAACTTATTAGCGTTAAATGCCGCGATTGAGGCTGCCAGAGCTGGCGAGCAAGGCCGAGGGTTTGCCGTTGTCGCTGATGAGGTTAGAACGTTGGCCACCCGCACACAACAAAGCACCGATGAAATAGATACAATGATCCAACGCTTAAATAACAATGTAAAAGCGTCATCAGATTCTATTAAAAACAGTCAAACAAATGCTAATGCCACACTCAGTAATTTTGATGCCGTTATTAGTATTTTTAGCAACCTAACTCACGCCTTTGAAAAAGTGCAGCAAATGTCGGCCGAAACCGCACAAGCAACACAAGAACAATCCCATGTAGCAAACGAGATTAATAAAAATTTGGTATCGTTAAAAGAACAGTCAGCACAAATGAAACAAATCTCTGAGCAAACAACATTGCAGTCAAAAAATGTATCAGCGCTTTACAAGCAAATGAAATCGCAAGTAGATAGCTTTAAGGTATAGTGCTGTATGTTTGTAAAACAATGGCGCAGTGTTTACTGCGCCATTAAGATAAACCCAACTAAGCCGAATAGCCTAGGCTAGTGTATCAATAATAATTATTTCACACTCTGTTGTTGCAGTTAGCGTGATAAAATCAGCATGAGTGACCTCAGCACCATCCCCTTTGTTCATGGTAATTACACTGCTTTTGTCATCTACAGTAAATACACCATCAGATGCAAGTACATAAGCTTGATGATCAATACGCTGAGTGATGGTGGTACCTTTTGCAAGCTTTCCACCATAAATACGTGCTTGTTGATTGATAAATAAGGTGTTACCCGCATCTTCTGCATAACCCGACACTAAAAGCGTAAGCTCGTTAGCTACGTCGGTCGGAAATTTTTTACTTTCCCAACGCGGCGGCACATCTTGTTTATTACTTTGAATCCAAATTTGATAAAAAGTAAGTGGCTCATTCGTACGGTTATACTCAGAATGCACAATGCCTGTGCCTGCACTCATTACCTGCACTTCACCTTGCTCGGTTATGCCTTTATTACCCATACTATCTTGATGAGTAATGGCACCACTGCGTATGAAACTAATAATTTCCATATTTTTGTGTGGATGCGCTCCAAATCCCATTTCAGGTGCAACCCAATCATCATTAACAACGCGTAATGTACCAAAGCCCATACGTGCCGGATTATAGTAATGTGCAAAACTAAAATGATGTTTAGATTTAAGCCAACCGTGATCGGCACTGCCTAAACTATTCTTTGGATAATGATTGATCATGGTCTTTCCTCAAAAAGAATAAACATTAATTAATTAATATGGACGTTCACGGTCGTGTGGAGCATCAAAATGATGCTTTGCACCCAGCGGTACTATTTGTGTTGGATTAATCGTTAAGTGGCTTACATAGTAATGCACCTTTGTGTACTCTAAATCGACTGTTTCTTTAACACCCGGTACTTGGTACAGCTCGTTAACGTAATTGCTAATATGGTGAAACTCGCTTAATTTTTGACGGTTACACTTAAAATGCCCGTGATACACCGCATCAAAGCGAATAAGGGTTGTAAATAAACGCCAATCAGCTTCTGTAATAACATCACCAACGAGATAGCGCTGCTTAGCTAAACGCGCTTCTAGCCAGTCTAAACTATCAAATAGTGCGGTGTAAGCCTCATTGTAAGCTTCTTGTGTAGTAGCAAAACCGGCTTTATATACGCCATTATTAATGGTGTTATAGACACGGTTATTCACGGCTTCGATTTCTTCACGAAGTGGCTCTGGATAATAGTCATCAGTATTGCCAGTGAGCTCATTAAACGCACTATTAAGCATACGAATGATCTCTATTGATTCATTATTTACAATAGTTTGCGTTTTTTTATCCCATAAAATCGGCACAGTAACCCGCCCTTCATAACTAGGATCGGCTTTTAAATACAATTGATAGGCGTAATCTAAGTTATAAAGTGGATCGCCCTGCTCGCCAAATTCCCAGCCGTTTTCCATCATGGGGGCTTCAACAATACTCATAGAAATAATATCTTCGAGCTGCTTTAATTTACGAAAAATAATCGTTCTGTGCGCCCATGGGCACGCCAGCGATACATATAAATGATAACGCCCCGCCTCAGGGGTAAATTTGCTTTGTGGCGCAGATGAAATAGTATCCCTAAAACGGCTGTCTTGACGTACAAATTTACCGTCGCTTTTTTCGGTGTCGTACCATTTATCGACCCATTCACCGTTAACAAGTAATCCCATGTCCGTCTCCTAAGTATGTAGAATGTGCCAACCTTACGCAGATTGGCAGCTTAAAGTTCAATCAGTTATATGATCAGCTTATTGGTTTAATCTGTTATGAATTTTTCCATCAAGGGATAGCTTTCCAGCTCCTTGAATAAATAAGGCCAAGGTAATTGCCAACAACGATAAACCAAACTCGTAACCGTTGTTGCTCATAAATAAGCCGTTATCTATATGTACGGTAAAAATAGCAACCACCATAGTGATAGCCAGTACAAAACTCGCAGGACGCACCAAAAAACCAACGATGAGTAGTAACCCACCAAAAAATTCAGCGCCACCCGCCATTAATGCCATTAAATAGCCCGGTGCTAAGCCAATCGACTCCATCCATTGCCCTGTGCCTTCCAAGCCATAGCCACCAAACCACGCAAACAGTTTTTGTGCCCCATGAGCACTAAACACTAATCCTGCAATAAGCCTTAATGGTAGTGTTGCAAAAGACTGTTCAGTTTTTGTGATGGCAGCTGTGATATTTTTAATCGTCATAATGTTTACCTGTATTGTTTCTGTTGATTATGCAGCTATTATATAAGTTGAATTAAAATTAAATAACTCCTATTATTTGCTTTATATGTTCAAATATTTTGAACAGTTAATATTTGGTATGATGATGAATACACCCCCTATTAGCATAGAAGCTTTACTGGTATTAGACGCCATTGAGCATCGTGGCAGTTATGCAGCCGCTGCAGAACAACTTAATAAAGTGCCATCAGCCCTGTCGTATATTGTTAATAAACTTGAAGAGCAATTAAATGTAACTTTATTTCAGCGCCAAGGTCGGCGAGCAGTTTTAACCCCCGCAGGTAAACATTTACTGAGCGAGGGGCGTAAAGTGCTCAATGCTATAAATAATTTATCGGAGCAAACACAAACCATAGCTAATGGCTGGGAGCCTAGAATACGGATTGCTTGTGACTCAATTATTGACGTAACTAATGTTTTTGCTGCTTTGCAACAATTTTTAATTGAACATAAAAGCATTGAAATTGATGTAAAAGAAGAGGTCATGAGCGGTACATGGGAGGCGTTAATAGAAGACAATGTTGACTTAGTGATTGGTGCACCCGCCCCCGTGCCTGCTCAAAAAGGGATCAGGGCAGTGAAAATAACGGATATTCAAAATGTACTTGTGGTTCACCCAACCCACCCTTTAGCAAAAGAGCAAAAACCCATCAAGCCTAGTGAGCTTGGTCAATACACCACAGTGATAGTTCATGACTCTGCAAAACAAAGTATTCCGTGGTCAGCTAATTTAATCGAAGGTAGTCAACGTTTTTATGTAAGCTCCGTAAAACAAAAAATTACCGCTATTTTATCGGGAATCGGGATTGGTTATTTACCAGTAAACCTTATTGCTGAACATATTAAAGCTAAAAAACTTCATGTTGTGGAGCTCATTGAACCACGTCCTATTCAAGACTTATACCTTGCATGGAAAATAACCAACAAAGGTAAAGGATTAAAAAAATTGACTCAACTTTTAATCGACAATAATTTACAGACATGAAATAAGCCAACTACATAAATGCAAAAGCCCATGCTAACTAAATTAGCATGGGCTTTTTTAATCACTAATAGATTTTATAGAGCAAGATCTTGCTTAGCACGTGTTAAATTGTGCGACACTAACTCGTTACCTGATATTTGCTGTGCTTCGTAAAAGTCAGATAACGCTGCGGTTTCGTTTTTAGCCATTAAACGGCCAACACCGCGGTTACTTAAAGCAAATGAGGTCAGCTCACGTACTTTAAAACGTGGGCCTGTACTTTGCTGTAATAATGTAATTGCTTTTGAACAAATTTCTTCAGCTTGGCTGTAGTTTTTTGATTTTACATTTAATGCGCAACTGTTAAATGCAACTTCGAATTCTTGTGGGGCTGTTGCAGCCTCTTCAATAACCATTAACTTGTAGTCACTTTGATCAGCCATTACAGCAGCTGAGCAAGTTAATAAAGAGCCAAGAGCGATGGTTTTGATAAGTGAGCGTTTCATGATTAGTTTCCTATTTGGTTAGTCGTGCTTGTTGCCGACAACTAAACTTTAGAGTGTTTACTTAATCTCGACAAACGATTAAAAACAAACCAATAAGTGAAAAAAACTAACCTATAGACTTTAGTCTAATTAAACTGAGCATATTCGTTTTAATAAAAGCGACAAATAACCGCTCGTTTAACTAGGCTGCAAACCCGGCATGATTATTTACTGATTTAAGTAATCAATAACTTCTTCTTGTAAATCAATATATTCATCTTCAGACATATTTAACTTTTTAAGTATAAACGGTTCAAGGCGCTCCCAATCTTTAATTTTTTCATCACGTAAAATACTATTTACTATGCTTTCAGAGAGCTTTAACACACAAAAACAGAGCTGTTGATTAGGATCGGATGTGTCCTCAAGTAAACTTAAATCATGATGGCGTAGAATAAGCTGGCAAATATCTCTTGGTAAATGCCAACTCGATGCTAAGTAATAGCCGATAATGGCATGATTAGCGCCATAAACACGATCTTCAATATCAACTAAACTTTCTTTACTGCTTCTATTTGAACCATGCAGCACATTGACGTAGTCGTCATATTTAATCGCCATCGGAACTATGCCGCAATCATGAAATAAACCGAGTGTGTATAAATATTCAACTGGAATTTTATTTTTTACTCGCTGTCCAACAATCATGTTTACATTAGCAATTTCAGACGCGTTATCCCAAAAACGCTCTAAACTAATACAACATGTTTTTTGTAAAAACATTTGCTTTAATTTAAGCGCAGGAATAAGTGCTTCTATACCATTCCAACCTAAATACATGATGGCTTGTTTTATGTCAGCAATGCTTCGCACTAAGCCGTAAGCGGGTGAATTAACAATTTTTAAAATAGCAGACGATATGGCCACATCTTTAGCAACTATATCTGCAGCAGCCATTAAAGACGGCTCATTTTGATGTGCTAATCTATCAAGATCATCTAAAATTTGCGGTTTTGGGGGAATAATAAAGTTTTTGTTTACATCAGATAATACCTGCTCATTAACGACAAACATCGATGTCTAGCCTCCAGCTAAGCTATATGGATTATTTATTTAATTCCATTTGAACTTTTATACTAGAAGTTGATTAGAGATTTATCAATTTGTAGGTGCTGAAATTGGTAGGGTAAAAATAATTTTTAAAACCAAAGCAGCACACGCCCGGTATATAGACGTGTGCTTTGAATACTAGCTTATTAGAAGTAATAGCCAATATTAATGTTGAAGCGGCGTTCAGTTTCGCTGCTATCGCCCGCTAATGAACCACCAACAAACGGCATGTTTTTACCATGAACTAAGTCAAAGTATGTAAATAAACCACCTGCAGCAACCGAAAAACCGGTTACGTTCATCCAGGTATCTCTGCTGTTGTCTGATTTGTCGTAAATAGCGCTGTAGTCATTATAAAACTGTAAGTTTGTTACTGCGCCCCATTGCACCGGCACACTGTATGCTACGTTTGCACTCGACATAGTTGCTTCCGCTGCCATGCTATCGTAAAACGAGTAAGCGCCTACAGCAATACGGTTTACGTTATCAATATCGTAGTTGTATTCGCCATGTTGTAATTGCAAGTTCCAAGGGCCCATATTACTGTTTAAGTGAAGCGCCCATGCGTTATAGTCACCTGCGCGGTCAACACCATCATGCAAGCCACCAGCAAGCGCTGACACACCAATTTCAGTTTTACCACCCTCATGCTCTATGTGGTAGCCGTAACGACCTGAGAACGTATTATATTCGCCAATTGGATTGGTCGGCTCAGCGTAAACACCATCACCAGCTTCTCTAAAACCAACAATATCGTATGAGTAGCGATCGCTGCGGTTATCTACATAACCATCAACACCACCTAATTCATCATTTTTGAAAAAGCCTAAATCAAGCTGCCAGTTATCGGCAATTTTACGCTTAAATAACACCCCTAAATCGTGGTCGTCTTCAAGGCCTACGTAATAGTTAGTGCTGAAAAAGTAGTTATGTGAATTGTAAGGCCAGTTACCAAAAGGAACCTGAGTAATACCTGCTTGAACTTGCCAATCATCAGCAAAATCGTAAGCAGCATAGGCGTATTTAACAGCTGTCATGTAATCAAAAAAACGAATTTCAGCGTTTAGTTTTACATCACCCACATCGCCTGAGAAATTTAAGCGAAAAATATCAAAGTCAAAATCGCCGCCGCGATTTTTATTGTCGTCATCATACGAGGTGTGGCTATAGTTGGTTCGAACAGCACCGCCAATTTTAATTCCCTGAGGCTTGTGTTCATGTTTAGCTACTTTAACTTCAGCTATATCTTCTTTCTGTTCAATGGTGCGCTCGATTGTCTTTTCACTTTTTTGCTCTGCTTTTGCAAGTTGCTTTTGCAGCATTTCCACTTGTTTTTGTAAGCTGCTTAATTGCTGCTTTACTTTATCAAGATCTGTATCTGCATGTGCCGGATGTGAAAAAACAACCATAGCCACTGCCAGTGCTAAAGGTTTCATAGGTGTCATAATTTGTCCTTGCTTGCCTTGTTGATGTTATTAACTCGAACTTGGTCAGCGTGAGCTAAGTACCTGCTTGATTTTACATGTTGTTTTACAATGATAACGTATTTTTACAACTCTTCAATTACACTTTATGATTTTGCGCAACACACCAGCAACACACACTACTTTTTAGCAGGGTAAGCATGACAATTAATCATCATTTTAATAAATGAAAGCAGCAGCTTGCAAAATTAAAGCTTAAAAAAATAGTAGGATGATCATGTACCTATTTTTAATGTGTTATTATTTAAAAATCATATTTAAAACAGCCAGTTTGTTGCTACATATATAAATTAAGGATTCTCCAAAAATGAAAAATAACGATACCTTTAACACAATTGCTACGTTAATTTTTAAGCATCTTTATAATAATTTTCCAAGCCCAAGCCAGTTAGATCCTGAACAATTAATTAGCGATGCCTCAGATCATCAAGGTGAGCAAATAAAAGGAACAATTGCGTTTCTTCTTCATGAGGAATATATATTTTCGACGCCCAGCGCCACTTTTTTGCTAACCGAAAAAGGCTTTAGCCACGCTTTGTGTCCTAAGTTTTAAACTCACCACTTACAAAGCGATACCACAAAAAAAGCCCTAGCAATTAAAGCTAGGGCTTTATAATGATTTTTAACGTTTATTTTTTCTCTTTTTCTAAACGCTTCTTAAGGCTCAATGCCGCGTCGGCCGCCAGTAAGCGCATAAATTCAGAACCATTATTTTGCTCACCCTGCCCTGCACCTATAACAATTTCAGGCACTAAGCGACTGTTACCTAAGCTATTAAATAAAGCCGTTTGAATTTTAACTTCTGCTTTAAGTGTTTCATCAAATACATACTTAGGATCAAGCGCTGCTGATTTTGCGCGTAAACGTGCTTCAGCTAAAACGTCCATACCTAATGCTTCTAAGCGTTGCTGTTTTAAAATTTCTTCTTGCTCTTTTGCAAGCTCCGCTTTAACAGCTACACGTTGCTGGGCAGAAATAATCGCATTCGCTTTTATTCGTTCTGCATCAATTTGCTCTTTAATTTTTAGCTTTTCAGACTCAGCTCTTTGCTTTGCAATCGCTTGTTCGCCTAATGCCACTTCAGTACGTGCTTGTTGCTCTGCTTTTTTAAGGTTTTGTCTTGCCAGCGCTTCATCAGCAGCCGCTTGTTTTTGCGCCTCTAAACGTGCATTTACTTTATTTTCGTAATCAATATCAATAATACTCGCATCAACGACTGTGATCCCATAAGAGCCTAAAATAGGCGCATTACGTAGCGGATTACCTTCAGCATCCTTCTTTATATTAATGGTAACGCGTTGTTGCTTACTTAAATTACTTAAATCATCTGACTTATCACGCTCACCGGTACTAATAATTTGCTCAGTAACAAAAATACCATTCGTAAGTTGATCAGAAAAATCTTGGCTTAATTGACCATTACCACCTGAATAATGTTGCTCCACCGACATCATACGAGCCGACGCTTTTACATTTTCTGTTGTTGCACGCATTAAAAGGTTAGAAATTAGGGTTTCTTGGGAGCCAAATTCTTCATGAATTTTTAATAAACCACGCAAAGCACCCGATTCACTAGCGGGTACGTTGCCAGGTAATCTAAAGCGGGAAACACCGCGTGCCCCACCGGTCGTGGTATCTAAGAACCGAATAGGAATGAGTGGTACAATGGCACTGGCTGTTGCGCTGCTATCGCCGGTAAAGTTAATTGAAATAACTTTTTTATAGGCTGATGTCGTACCAAATGCTTTTAAGTAAGGGCCCGCTTGATTTATTACCGTTAAATTACCGGTAAAAGCTGACTGATGAACTAGCCGTTCATCGGCTTCATTCCATGAAATAACCTGCGACGTTAATGTTGCAATCACGGCTAACACCACAACAACGGATGTTAGTAAAATCACATTACGACGGCCAAAACGTGCCATAAATGAGGTATTTTTTGCCTCAGCGACTGCTTGTTGCTCGCTATCCATTTTTAGTACTCTCCATGTTTAGTTTCTTTTTAACAAAATACGTAATTTCTTGTTCGCTTAAATGCGCACAAAAACTACCCGAGCGATGCAAGTCTATAAAAGTTGCAAGGATCTCTTGTTTGCCTTTAATTGTTTTTTCTTGGTTTTCTTGGGTTTGGTTTTTCTCGCTAAGTTGAGCAATGAGTTCATCAATAATGGTGTCTTTATCAAATAACACATTATATTCTTTTGACTTTCTTACTCGGCTCTTTCGTATGTTGCTGTAAATCACATAAAGCGCCACACACAAAATAATAACAAGCGTACTTAACCCAATAATATAAAAAATCATAACGTCTGCTTATATTAATTGAATAATTAACCCCAACAACAAATGTAACGGCTAGGTCACAGGTGTTAAGCCGATAATTTTACAGAATAACGACCCAAATAACAGAATTAAAACTTGGCTTGTGTATATTTTTGTAAAAATTAAATTAGATAAAAGTTCAATATCAGAAGTCTCAATATCTACAATATTACTTTTAGTGAGTGTTAGTAAAAGTTATTACCTGTATTGGTAACAGCCTTTTAGACTCAACAGTGAACATCTTGTATTTAAACTTTCACATTGAATACTAAGCCATTTATTCTTTTTAAAATGAGCTGATCTCAAAGTGAAAATTGCAATAATTTCCGAGTAAAGTTAAAAAAATTTAAATTTTTTACTGGCGAAGATTAAAATGCGACCTACCCTTAGTATGTAAATTAGGTACTGGTTATTTGCTCAAAATTAAATCACATGGGCATGCAGTTGATCATTTACGTTACATCAAACCACTTATTAGTGAAAAGGATATAAAGATGAATAAATGTAAATACGCAGCATTGCTCGCTACAGCTATCTATGGACAATACAGTTTTGCTGCAATCGATGAGCTCACTATTTTACAACACACTCAAGAAGCAAAGAAAACTACAATCGCCAAACAGGCTGACACTAATATAAAACTTTCTAAGCAATTTGCTATCGAAACTGCGCAAGGACACGTAATCACTCAAACTGTATCTCATCCCAATGCTGATTATATAAAACTGCACTTTAGTCAGGTGGACCTAAATGGTAGCGCAAAGTTAGTAGTCAGAAGTGAAGACAACTCAGAACGTTATGAATATAGTAATGACAATATGGGCGCTGCAACGATCGATAGCTTAAACGGGGATGATGGTGTGCATTCATTTTCTTCTATGTCGGTTTCAAATGACAGCGTTATCATTGAGTATTACCCTGATCCAAAAAACAGTAAGCAGCAACACCAGTTTGGTGTTATTGATAGCTATTATTACGGCACTGAAAGCGCCAATATAAATATCAATGAACAAAATAAACCAGCCCCTTTGTCTACCTGCGGTATTAATGAGCGCAAAGATGTGCAGTGTTGGGCTAATTCCAATCCAACAGAGTTTGACCGCAGCCGCCCGGTAGCACGCTTAGTAATTGGTGGCCGCAGCTTATGTACCGGTTGGCGCGTTGGCAGCGATAATAAGTTATTTACCAATAACCACTGTATAGAGACTGCATCTGAGCTTGCCTCTACTGAAGTGTGGTTTAACTACCAAAATAAAAGTTGTAATGGAACAACTAAAGAAACCATTGTAAAAGTGACAGGCAAGGAGTTTTTTAAAACTGACTACACGTTAGATTACACCCTATTTAGTGTTAATGACTTTGCCAATATTGAACAGTTTGGCTACTTAGGGCTTGATGTGCGAAACGCACAGCAAAGTGAACGTATTTATATTCCGCAACATGGTTCAGGTAATCCTAAGGAGCTGTCGATTGAATCGGATCAAGACACCAATGGTTTGTGCCAAGTTAATGCCCCCTCAACGAATGGGCGTGGAAGTAATACTGATATTGGATACTATTGTGACACTATAGGTGGCTCTTCCGGTTCTCCTGTTGTTGCAGCATCAAGTAATCGTGTTATTGCACTTCATCACTTAGGCGGATGCTACAATAAAGGCGCCAAAATAAGTAAGATTTGGCCCCAAGTCGCAACTTACTTTAATAACACAGTGCCTGTTGGCGATAACGACGGTACTACACCACTGCCACCTACCGCACGTTTTGAATACAGCTGTGAACAATTACAGTGTAATTTTGATGCAACTGGTTCCAGCTCCGCAGGTACAATCATTAACTACAGTTGGAACTTTGGCGATAATCAAACCGATACAGGCGCAACTGTGATGCATAGTTTTGTCTCTGCGGGTGACTACGACGTTTCTGTTACCGTTCAAGATAGTAATAATAATACAAATACACTAACCCAAACTATTAGTGTTTCCGATGGTTCCTCAACAGAAATTGAATTAACTAAAGGCCAAGCATTAACAGGCCAAAGTGCAGCAATAAATCAAGAGAGTATCTACTATATTGATGTGCCTGCAAATACCACGAACATTACAATGAGCATATCAGGTGGCTCAGGTGATGCAGACCTATACGTTAAAAAGAGTACAGTACCGAGCACAAACGATTACGACTGCCGACCATTTAGAAATGGTAATACTGAAAGCTGTAACGTGAGTCAAGGAGAAGGTCGCTATTACGTTATGCTTAAAGCCTATAGCAGCTACAGTAATGTCACTATTATGGCTGATTATGAAAACAGCACACCACCGACGGGAGATAGCACCATTATTGCTTCTCGCGCCTATGGATTTCCTGGTTTTTGGCAACGATATAGCTATGTGGTTCCTACAGGAAAAACATCTGTAACAATAAACACAACAGGTAGCCAAGGAGATATCAGCCTGTACGTAAAAGCAGATGGTGCTGTCACGCAAACACAATATGATTGCCTATCAAAAAACACCGGCAACAACGAAAGCTGCACTCTAGCCGTTAGTGCTGGTCAATCATTACAAATCGGCTTACTAGGTATGCTCAGTTATGACTGGGTTAAGCTTGTCGCTACTGCAAAATAGACAATATCATTACCCTAAACAAAGCACTCCAGTATACCTGCAGTGCTTTTCACTTTTAGCTAGTTTCATTTTACAGCAATCTTTGTTGGTTTTTATTTATTCTTCTGGCTTAACTTAAACGTACCTAAGGAAAGCTATGTGGGCAGCGTATGCCTAGTAAATAAGGTTTCATCATCTATTAACGAGTTATACCCACCCATCAAATACTATTTAGCACCTTCAAACCAAACACACTGCCAAAAATTAAAGTTTAAAAAAAGTACACAGATGCTCCAGCTTTGGTACTAGGGTTTTCGCTTGCCGGTAATCATAGGAGTTATCAAAGAAACTCTCCCCCACCAACCAACCAATACAATTGCGGCAATATGTACTATTACAATTGAATACAAACTGTTAGCGAGTATTGAATGAATATTTTCAACAAGTGAACTACCAAAAAAGTAATCTGTCTCTTCTAGTAAAAAACCCGTTGTGGCAAGTGCAATAAATAATAACCATGTTGCCAACACCATTAACCAGCCTAACGGATTATGGCCAGAGTTTTCCGGCACATTTCTGTTTTTTAAGTGTTTAAAGTGCGATTTAAAATCACTAGGTCGCAATTTAATCTGTTTAATACTAGCAAAACCAGAACGAAAAAAAGCCCAAACAAGGCGAATTAGTACGGCCACAAAGGCAACATAACCCACAATTTGATGCTCGTCGCTGCCCGATTCAAGTAAAAAATAATTCAAGCAAAAAGCAATCACTAAAAGCCAATGGATCCCCCTAACAAGGGGATCCCAAATTACTAATGTAGATCGCAAATTAATGGTTTTCCTGTTTAACTACGCTACCATCAACGGGGTTAAAGTAAATTTCTACTTTGCTTCCTTTAACATCGCTACCGTATAGCTCGTAACAATTGCCTTCGGTAACTTTAAACTCTTTAATTTTATAACCTTGCGCGGTTAAGCTATTTTTAAATTCCTGTTGCTCCATCCAATTTTCGTTTGGCTCACTCGTACATTGAGTGGTTTCGTTGGCAACACCGCAACCTGCAAGTAAAAATACACTTACTACTGATGTGATTAAAAGTTTAGCTTTCATTAAAATATCCTTGTTAAAAATGGATTGTCGGTTAATCATACTACGTGCCTTAAATAACAGGATCAATCGCTTTATCGGTACTTAACTTATTCGTCCCCCTTTATTTATGGCAAAGGAATTAACTTATCCCCATTAATAAGTTTAAATTTATTTAACGTGATAGGTTATTTAAGTATTACTCTTCATACAAAACAATACTTCAAAGCAAGCTTGGCCCATATCATCAAAATGTAACTTTCTGGCATAAGGCTACCCTTTTATATGTAATGTTAAGTTTGTAGCCCCCCATACTCTTAATACCAAAATTAGTATAAACCTATAAACTCCTGTCACCCTATGCCATAATCTAAATAATTCATAAATTTAGTAACTTGGCGTTGTGCTTTTTGATATTTTTTAGTGAAAGTGTTCTCTGATAGATTCAAGATTAGAGTCTTCGATTTCGAAATACTTGAACGCTCGTTGTGTTTACGTTTGTATTAAAAGTACATGGCATTAGCATAGAACTAAAGTTTGATGAAGGTGATTTGATTTTTATATACCTGTAGTTGAATGCATCCATGGTTCGTACGTAGTAGCCCGCCTAGACGACAATCAAGCCACATTTAAACAGCTAATAATCAAAGGTGGCCACAAATTCCTAAAAGCCGCCAACCCCAACTGGCCAGAACAGTTAATACCGATTAATGGTAATTGTACGTTAGTGGGAAAAGTTATATTTATAGGTAAGTCTCTATAACATTAGATAATTAAAGGACTAATACATGTTTTTTGAAAACAAAGATAATAGCGCAGTGCTAGAGCTTACTCTAAGGAAGTTTTGGGGTAATGATGATAGATTAAAACTTAAGAATGATTTTAATATTAACGATAATAACTTTAGTCTTTTTACAGACTCATTATCGATTATTAGAGAGATTGTTAACTATCCTAAAACTTGGGATGAATTTACTTTAGGTCAAACGCAGCTATCAACTGAATTAATAAAGATATGCAGTTATTTCAATAAATTGAGTGCTGATAATGTTCAAAATTTACAGAACCCTACAGAAGTAATATACCTCTGCTGTATAAGGTTATTTTACGAGGTCGATTTTAGAAGAAATGAAGAGCTCGTGTATAGCGCCATTTTCAATGAGCAATCTTTAGAAAGAATAAGAGTTAATACTGCTGATAATTCAAAAAATGAATATTTCAGTTCTCACTTCAGAAAAAAAGTGAATGATATAGTGTTTTCTGTCCCCTATGATATGTTAAAGAACCTATTCAATTCAGAAGAAATAAAGTTATTCTCTGAGTTCGATGAAAAAAACAAGGTTGCCAACTCTACATTTGAAAAAATTGAATCTTATGAAGATACAATTATGGAAAGAATAAAAAAGTTTAAAGATGAACTAAGTGAGAAAGAGCAAACCGTAAATAACTTAAAAGAAACGTTAGATAAACAAGAAACTGCATTTAACTTTGTTGGTTTATACAAGGGCTTTAATGAGCTTGCAAAGCGTAAACAAAAAGAAGCTACTAATACTTTTTATTTTCTTATTGTATTAGCATTTTCATTAGTTGTATTTCCTTTGTCCGCTATGATCTCCATATACAACCCTAACGATATTAATCAGAGCCCTGCTATTTCGATACACCTACTAAACTTATTACCGCTTATCTCGTTAGAGATAATCTTGCTCTACTTTTTCAGAGTTGTGCTACACAACTATAAATCAATAAAGGCTCAAGTTCTTCAGGTAGAGCTTAGACAAACTCTTTGTCAATTTATTCAAAACTACGCTGATTACTCGAAAGAAATTAAAAAAGATGATCCTGCTGTTTTAGAAAAGTTCGAAAATCTTATATTTAGCGGGATTATTAGCGATGCTGAAAATCTCCCTAGCACATTTGATGGCATGGATCAGATAGGTAAACTGCTTAGCACACTTAAAGGTAAGGGATAGCATGGAAAAGCTCATTAAAATAATTTGTATAATCGCAGTAATGAGTGCGGTAATTGCAATTACTGCTTTTATTTCTCACTTTGGTTTTGGTTTTGCATCTAATATTGGTAATTGGGGTGCGGTTGGGGACTTCTTTGGTGGTGTACTAAACCCTATGTTCGCCCTATTCAGCTTAATTTTAATTGCCTATACGTTAATGCAAAATAAAAAAGCGCTAGAGCAAAGTGAAAAAGCAATACAACAAGGCACTTAAGCTATAGAGCAAAATGAAAGAGCACTTCAAGTAAGCAATGAAGAACTTAGACTAACTCATGACGAACTTGCCAACTCCTCAAATGCATTAAAAGAACAAGCTACTTTATTAGCACTTCAAAGCTTTGAAACTACGTTTTTTAATATGTTGAAATTGCATAGTCGCCTACTTGATAGATTCAATTATAGTTATAGTGATTCACACGATGCTATAAGTTCTGAACTAAAAATCCCTTACTTTCAAACTGTCAGTGGTAACTTACAAAAACATGGAGTGTTTAGTTTAAATAAGCTACTGATTTAAATGAAAAATGCTCACGAGCAGGTTGGTTACAATTCATCAGTTGTACATATTTTCAATGCTTTTCTGTTATATGAAAACAAAGAATTTGGCAGCTATTTTAGAAACCTTTATCAAGTTCTTAAACTTATAAAAACGAGTATTTCAAATTATCCAGCTCAAAAGAAGTACAGCAATATCTTAAGAGCTCAACTATCAAACCAAGAGCTAACACTTCTACTTTTGAATTGTTTATGCTCTAGTGTTGGCAATGGTCAATTCAAAAAGCTAGTAATTTATTTCGAGCTACTCGAACATTTAGATATTACCTACTCTTTAGATACTGATAACATCGCAACTTTCACAATAAATAACCCAACCCTGCAGTTGACTAGTAATGAAATAGACCAGTACCTTTCAAAAGATAGTAGTGGTAAGCTCATTAAGTCTGCTTTTGGGCAAAACTCTCAAATTATGGAATATTGTAAGTTCAAAAACTTGGTAGACCAGTAGTACTCAGAAGTCCGCATTTATTAGCGGGCTTTACATTATTCAGCATAATTTACTTTCATTTAACCCTGGATTTCATATCTACCTCTGCTTTTGAAAGTCTTGCTCATGCGTGCATTCATGAAGGTGGGAATACTTAATTCCTCTCAAAAGTAAACGATCTAGTCAGTAAACGCTTTTAAGGGCTTTTTTATAATAAAACTCGTTTTAACACCCAAACCTATAAACTCCTGTCACCCTATGCCATAATCTAAATAATTCATAAATTTAGTAACTTGGCGGTATATAAACCGTTTCAAGCTAACTTATAGGGTTTTTTAATGGCTTATCAAGAGCAAAACCAAGCAACAATCTATTGGCACGACTACGAGACCTGGGGGGCAAGCCCGCAAAAGGATAAGCCGAGCCAATTTGCAGGTGTGCGCACCGATCTTGATTTAAATATTATTGGCGAGCCGCTTATTGAATACTGTAAGCCTCAAGCGGATTATTTACCGCATCCTGAGGCGTGTTTAATTACCGGTATTACCCCACAAGTGGCGATGCAAAAAGGCTTAGTTGAGGCAGAGTTTATTGCTAAAATTCATGCCGAATTTAGCGTGCCCAATACCTGTGTGGCTGGTTATAACAGTATTCGCTTTGATGATGAAGTAAGCCGATATAGCTTTTATCGTAACTTTTACGACCCGTACGAGCGTGAATATAAAAACAATAACAGCCGTTGGGACATTATAGATTTAGTGCGTGCCTGCTATGCACTGCGCCCTGAGGGTATTGAGTGGCCATTAAAAGAAGATGGCAGCCCAAGTTTTAAACTTGAGCATTTAACCGTAGCTAATGGCATTGAACATGCCGCTGCTCATGATGCACTAAGCGATGTAACGGCTACCATTGCACTGGCTAAATTAATAAAAGAAAAGCAGCCTAAGCTGTATCACTTCTTTTTTAGTTTGCGTGGTAAAAAAGCACTCGCTGAATTGGTTGATGTATTTAACATGACCCCATTAGTGCATACCTCATCACGTATTCCAGCAACCCAGGGTTGTACCACGTGGGTGGCACCTATGAGCTTTCATCCTGTTAATAAAAACGCAGTTATTTGTTTTGATTTAACCCAAAACCCACAGGTATTACTTGATTTAAATGTAGAAGAGCTACGCAAGCGTTTATACACCAAACGTATAGATTTAGCAGAGGGTGATTTACCGGTAGGTTTAAAACTGGTGCATTTAAACAAGTGCCCTATTTTAGCACCTGCTAAAACGCTACTGCCTGAAAACGCTGCTCGCTTGGGTATTGACCGTGAACAATGCTTGGCTAATTTAGCCATTTTAAAAGCCAATACCGAGCTTCGCGATAAAGTCACTGAAGTATTTAATGAGCAAGGCGATTACAGCGCTACCACGAACGTGGATTATTTACTTTACGATGGGTTTACTAGCCATGCTGATAAAGCTAAATTTGCGATTATTCGTGACGCAAAACCTGAAGACTTGGCAAGTTTAAAGCTTGAATTTGAAGATCCTAAATTTAATACTTTGTTGTTTAGATACCGCGCCCGTAACTGGCCACAAACACTAAACCAACAAGAGCTTGATCAATGGCGTCAATATTGCCAAAGCAAGTTAATGCACGGCGAAGATCAACCCTCAATCAGCGCACAAGATTTTATGATCACTCTTGAAAACCTAGCGCACGAGCATGACGACAGCGAAAAAAATCTTACAATTTTAAAGGCCTTATATAACTACGCGCAAAGTATGTAATTTGCTTTAGTGTATATAACCCATGAAAAACGCGACACTTTAGCAATAAAGTGTCGCGTTTTTTGTTTTAAGTAACTGTACCACTACAAACAAAGTAAAATTTATTTCACAAAGAGAAGCAAATGAGGCGTAAATGAGAAACGCATAAAACCAACATTTACTGTTTATGTTTATCACTTTCTCTAAAAGCGCAGCACCTCTTACCCTTTTTGTGAAAAGTTTACTTTTACCAATTACATTACTTTTTATGCAGTGCTTCAATACGCGCTAGTAAACTTGAGGTATCGTATCTGCCGCCGCCAAGAGCCTGTACATCGGCGTAGTATTGATCGACCGTTGCAGTCATTGGCAGCGTTGCACCGTTATTTTTAGCTTCATCGAGTGCAATACCTAAATCTTTACGCATCCAATCTACAGCAAAACCAAACTCGTACTCGCCTGCCCACATTGTTTTGTAGCGGTTTTCCATTTGCCACGAACCAGCTGCGCCTTTAGAAATGGTTTCTATTACTTTTTCGCCATCAAGCCCTGCTTGTTTAGCAAAATGTAAGCCCTCAGCTAAGCCTTGCACTACACCAGCAATACAAATTTGGTTGACCATTTTACATAATTGTCCAGATCCAACTTCCCCTAATAACTGGCTAAAACGGCTAAACGCCGCCATGATAGGTTGTGCTTTAGCAAATACCGCTTCGTTGCCACCAGCCATTACGGTTAATACCCCGTTTTCAGCACCTGCTTGACCGCCCGATACTGGCGCATCAATAAAATCGATATGCTGTAAAGCCGCTTTTGCCGCAACTTCACGCGCTACCTCAGCAGAAGTAGTTGTGTGATCGATTAAAATCGTGTTTTTGTCCATACCAGCTAAAACGCCATCATCGCCGTATACCACTGACCGTAAGTCGTCGTCATTGCCAACACACATAAATACCATATCGGCACCACTTGCAGCTTCACGCGGGGTAGGTGCAAAACTGCCGTTAAAATCTTCAACCCATTTTTGTGCTTTAGCTGCTGTGCGGTTATAAACACATACGCTGTGCCCCGCTTTTGCTAGATGCCCTGCCATTGGGTAACCCATTACGCCTAAACCTATAAATGCAATTTTTACTGACATAAAAATGACCTATTTAACTGATAACTTAGAAACATAAGCTCGATTATGTCAATCGGCCGCTAAAAAAGCGAATGAAAGTCTTTTAAAATTTCCCTCATACGGAAATTAGGTAGGTAATCTATGGATAGTATTTATCAATTTAACGCACCACTTTGTAATAACGATGATTTTTCTTTGAGTCAGCTAAAAGGAAAAACGGTTCTTATTGTTAATACCGCCAGTAAATGTCATTTTTCTGCGCAATTATGCGCGCTAGAAAAGCTATATCAACAATACAAAAACGATGGGTTTACTATTTTAGCCTTTCCGTGTAATCAATTTGATAAAAATGAGCCATTAGAGGGAATGGCCATTAAAGACTATTATCAAAAACATTTTTCAATTAATTTTGAGGTGTTTAATAAGGTCATGGTAAATGGCCCAGATACGCATCCACTGTTTGGTTATTTAAAGTCTCATACACGGGGTATTGCACAAAACCGAGCAATAAAATGGAACTTCACTAAGTTTTTAGTTAATGCACAAGGGCAGCTGGTTGCTCGCTATGCACCGCGAACTAAACCGGAGTCATTACATAATGTAATAACAAGCTGCTTAGAATCAGTGCCCGTTATAAAACCGACGACCGCTCGTTTAGGAGTCCGTTCGGCTGCATTAAAATAATCCTGTCGTAATTAAAACAACAAGAGTGAAGCATCTATAGTAAGAATAGTTTATGGTAATAAAATAATTGATTACTTGGAGCTAGTTAATGGATATTGCTTTTTTTAGTGCTCAGAAATATGAGCGCCCTTTTTTTGAGCAAAGTTTAAATGGCTTTTCTAACATCACTATTACTTATTTTGAGCAAAGTTTATCGGCGCAGACGGCAATATTAGCTAAAAACTTTGACGCTGTGTGCGTATTTGTAAACGATACAGTAGATAAAGCAGTGATTGAGCAACTTGCCACATTGGGTGTTAGCGCTATTTTATTACGCTGTGCGGGGTTTAATAACGTTGACTTGCCTGTTGCCAAACAGCGTAACCTCAGCGTATTACGCGTACCCGCTTACAGCCCTGAGGCAGTCGCGGAGCATTGTGTTGCCCTTATGCTCACCCTCAGCCGTAAAACACACAAAGCTTATAACCGCGTGCGCGAAGACAACTTTGATTTAAATGGCTTACTTGGGTTTAACTTACATAACAAGACCATAGGGATTATAGGCTGCGGTAAAATAGGCTTGGCACTGTGTAACATTTTAAATGGTTTTGGCGCTAACGTTTTAGTGTGCGACCCTTTTGCAAAACCAGGCAATTACACTATTACCGATTTAAATACCCTACTTGCCCAAAGCGATATAATTTCACTGCACTGCCCGCTGAGCGAAGACACGCACCATTTAATCGATGACGCCGCATTTAATAAAATGAAAACCGGGGTCATGCTCATTAATACTTCTCGCGGTGCGCTGGTAAACAGCCAAGCGTGTATCAAAGCACTTAAATCACAAAAACTGGGGTATTTAGGGCTTGATGTGTACGAACAAGAATCAGAGCTGTTTTTTAAAAACCACAGTGACGAAATAAATCAAGACGATATATTCTCTCGTTTAGTAAGTTTTAGAAACGTTTTAATAACAGGGCATCAAGGCTTTTTTACTCAAGAAGCTCTAACCGAAATCGCTAATATAACATTACAAAATGCAAACGAGCTTGCTCAAGGGCAAACGCTAACCAATCAAGTATTGTAATATCAAGTCATTTAAAATGTAAAAAGCGAACTTTCGGGTGACTCCCAATAGTTCGCTTTTTAAAACTGCATTTTTAAATTCGCGTTTAAAAGTTTTTAACCAAACGCTACATTTGCAAATACTAAGGTCATTAGCACTGGGCAGACAAAACGAATGTACTGAGCAAACCAATAGTGCGGCCCACTACTTGCCTTGTTCAGTTTATTACCACGTTGCCATAGCCAGCCTACCGTTATAAAGTAAAACAGCCCCATTAACGGCAATTGGTATTGAGTAAATACCATAATCACTAAACCAAATAACCAATCAAAGTTTAAAATAATGGTACTGGCACAAATAAGCACAACAGCACTGACTGCCCATGTTGCTTTGGTTCTATCTACACTGTGGTTTTCAACCAAAAATGCCACAGGGATCTCAGTTGATGAAATAGTTGAGGTAACTGAAGCTATCGACATCAATACAAAAAATAATAAGCCAACCAATAAACCAATTTCACCCATAGTGCCAAATAGCTCAGGTAATATGGCAAAAATAAGTTGCCCCTCACCAATTAATTTACCGTTATTAAATACTTCAACGCCATTGTACTGGGCAACATAAATAGCCGGAATTATTAATAAGCCCGCTAAAAACGCCACGCTGGTATCAAGTAGCGCAACACTTGCGGTTAATTTTGGTAAGTTAGCACCAGGTTTTAAATATGAGCCGTAAATCATCATACAGCCTACCCCAAGCGACAACGAAAAGAACGCCTGTCCCATTGCGGCAATAATTAAATCAGGGTCGAGTATTTTGCTAAAATCAGGCACTAAATAAGCAGCAAACCCTTCGCTTGCGCCATCTAACGTTGCAATATAAATAATAAGCCCAATAAGGAGAACAAGTAAAAGCGGCATTAAACGGCGTGACCAGGTTTCTATTCCCGACTTCACCCCTTTTAAAATAATACTGGCGGTTAAAATAAGCATAAGCGGCGTAAAAATAAAATTACGTAACATAGAGTCGCTATGTAAAAACTCACTCAAGCTATGCAAGCCAAAAAAGCTACTTATAGGCTCTATAGCGTAGGAAAGCATCCAACCGGCCACAATTGAGTAAAAACTTAACATAACGATGGCACCGGCAAGGCCAATATAGCCTGCTGCGGCTCCCACTTTAGGGGCATGATCTTGCCATGCTTGGCTTAGCGCTTTAACAGGGTTAGCTTGGGCTTTGTAACCTAAATACAGCTCGGTGTACAAAGCAGGTAACGCCAGCAAAAAAATAACGATAAAGTAAACCAGTAAAAATGCGCCGCCACCATGATTAGCAGCCTGCGTAGGAAAACCCCATATATTACCTAAACCTACCGCTGCACCGGCTGCTGCCAATACAAAACCTAGTCGACTTTGAAAACCATCACGCACTTGTGCCATACACCTACAAATCTGTTATTATTTTAACGAATGCGAATTAAACCATATTTAAGAGCGGCTGAGTAATAAAAATGTACTTAGCGCTCACAACAACTAACAACCGCTCACAAACTATCCAGCTTTGGGTAATAAATATGTAATCGGTCGTCATTTATAACGAGCAATGATGAGTGTAACTTACTTTGAAAACCAGCTAAAAGCCACGCCCGCTTTAGCAAATAACAGCCATTGCATTGCGTTGCTTAACGCAACCACCCTCAATGTGGGTGAATTTGATTTACCCCACTATTTAAGCCCTTTTGAGCTCAATGTTATTAATCGGCGTAAAAATCCACAGGCTAAACAAGAATATTTAGCCACACGTTTAGTGCTTAAATACCTAGTAAAAACCGCTTGTTCTTCTTATGCATCATTAAAGCTGTGTGATATTAGTTCTGAATTTAACCCCGATAACAGTAAATTAGAATTACATATTAAAAATACAACAGGCGTGATCAGTTGCTGTATTTCTCATTCTCATGGTTTTGTAGGTGCAGCGTTAAATGTAGCATCAACTCAATTTGGCTTTGATATTGAAAAAATTAGTTTAAAGCGCCCTTTTAATAAACTCGCTAAGCACTTTTACCACCCAGCCGAATTGAGCTTAATAACCGATTCAGATAACATAACAACTCAAGCACATCATTTTTTTAGGATTTGGACATTAAAAGAAGCGCTGGCTAAAGCCACCAGCCGCCCCATTGCTCAATTATTAAGCCCTAATGTGTTTAACGAACTTAATAACACTCAGCTTACAGCTTGCAGCAATACCGTGGTTGGAGCACATAACGACATGTTTGATATTAGCGTTGTGGCAAAAAAAAGCACCGACTGGCGGTGCTCAATAATAACTATTAACGATTTACGCAGCGCAATCACTTTCTAGTAATCGACTATGAATCGCTTGAACCACTGCATCAGACTCGCTTTGCTCAACTAAAAAGCACAAGTTATGTTTACTTGCACCATGGCAAATGAGTCGAATATTAAAGTCACTTAATACTTTCATTAAATTCATTTCATGTTGGCGCAAAACAATTTCAGAGCCAATTAACGCTACCAGCGTTAAATTGTTTTCAACCGATACATGGCAAAATTCAGCGAGTTTATCCAAGCACTCTTGATCTAGCTCTGGGCGTGATGCATTAGGCGCATTATCAAGGGTAATTGCCACACTAATTTCAGAAGTGGTGACCAAATCTACCGAAATATTGCACTCACTTAAAATAGTAAATATACGGGCTAAAAAGCCACTGGCTAACAGCATTTCTGGGCTTTTAAGGGTTAATAATATTTGATTTTTACGTTGTGTTACCGCACGAATACCAGGTAGCTGCGATTTTTCACGTTCAATCCACGTACCGCCAAGTTCTGGCTCTGTGCTTGAGCCAACAAACACATTAATATGGCTGCGACTGGCAGGTAAAATAGTTGCCGGATGCAATACTTTAGCGCCAAAGGTCGCCATTTCTGCTGCTTCATCAAAACTTAAACGCGCAATAGGAGTGGCTTTTACACACAAACGAGGATCGGTGCTAAAAATACCTACTACGTCAGTCCAAATATGCACACTTTTAGCGTTAATAGCCTCAGCAAGCAGTGCAGCGCTATAATCTGAGCCGCCTCTACCGAGCGTGGTCGTTAAATTGTTTGCATCGCTACCAATAAACCCTTGGGTCACAATAACGCTATCATCAAGCAGCGGAATTAAATGTGCTTTAGCGGCTTGCGCTGTGGCGGCCACATTTGGTGTTGCTTTACCAAATTGGCTATCGGTTTTAAGCACCTGGCGCACATCAAAACGAGTGGCATTTAAACCCTTTAACCTTAGTACTTGGGTAAATAAGTACGACGATAAACGCTCGCCAAAGCTAAGTAGCTCATCGAACTGCTGCTCAGTATTGAGTGTTTGTGCCGCCAACGTTTGAAATGCATCAAGCGTTTGATTAAACCCAAGGGCTAAATCCTCATCTAACGACAGGTCATTTAAAATAGCCTGCTGAATCGCAAGAACACCATCAATATGCTGTTGGCGTTTAGTGGCTTCAATACCCGCTTTGCAAAGCTCCACTAAATGATTAGTCACTCCGGCACTGGCGCTTACTGCAACAATACGTACATTTTTATCGTTTACGATAATTTCGCTACAACGGCTCATCGCCTCAAAGTTAGCAACGCTGGTGCCACCAAATTTGGCAACAATGTAATCTGATTTTGTGCACTGTGAACTTTGTGGCACTGATTGGGTAGTCATTTCGTCTCCTTTCGCGGCATCCAAACCGCAATAAAACAAGAAGAACTTGGCAGGAAATAAAGATAAGAAAAATCTACTGCCAGAAGCTCTCCACCTAAATTGGTGACAGTTTTGAGGATTCAGCCCCATAAACCGAAAAACAATGGTAACGACCCATTATTTTCCTCGGCGAGTACTTCCCTCCTTAATGATCGCAGGCTGTCGTTGCCTCACATTAAGTACCTAAGTATCGCACCTCTTCTGAATGTATTATTAACCTGTGGCTAATAAAACAAAACCGCACTAAGAGTGCGGCTTTGAAAGTTATCGTTTAGACGTCTAGCTGTCAAGTCGTTTTACTATAAAATCAAATAAAACTACCCATTAAGTAAGAGCCCGCATAACCAAAGGTGTAACACAGTAATAAATACAGCGATAAGCGAAGGTAACTTGCAAACGTCAGCTCTTTTACCTTACTCATGGCTATAATACCGGCCGCCGAGCCAATGATTAGCATAGAGCCACCTACACCGGTTGCATACGTAAACGACAACCAATGCTGTTGACTCATTACAATGTCGGCTTTTAATAACGCTGCCGTTAGTGGCACGTTATCAACACCTGCGGATAAAATACCCATTAAGTAGTTTGCGTACTCTGGCGCCATTACCGTATACAAATTAGTAAATTGGCTCAGTACCCCAACTTCTTTTAACGCACCAACAAGCAGTAACACACCCACGAAAAACAATAAGGTGTCGTACTCTATGTCGCGTATAAAATCGATCATATCTTTGTTGATGTCTTTTTTGCGCATTAAAAATTGCGCGACTAAAAACATAATAGATAAACCCAATAAAAAAGTAAGCAGAGGCGGTACACTGTATAAAACACTCAATGTAAGCGTAGCAATAACCGTAGTGAAGAAAATAACCGCAATGGTTATGTCGGTTTTTTCAATACGTTTGAATTTAGTCTTTTTAAACTCTAACTGCTTGTTCATACCAATTGATAACAAAGTAGCCAGTAATAATACACTTAATAACGCAGGCACAATTAACAGTAATAAATTGCTAATTGTTACTTTACCATCAAGGAAAATCATAAGTGTGGTTACATCACCCGTGATAAGTGATACACCACCGGAGTTTACAGCAAATACAATAAGCGTGGCGTACTTAACTAGTTTTTTGGCTTCAAGCTTTAATGACATAATCACTGCCAGTGATATTAGCGTGGCCGTAACGTTGTCGGAAATAGATGAAAATAAAAACGCAAAACACCCCACCAAAAACATCAGCTTACGCTCACTAATGCTGGTTGGCATAATCCGGTTCACAACATTTTCGATAAGTCCTTTAGAGTTTAAATAGGCGACAAAGGTCATTGCGGCCATTAAAAACAGCCATAAAGAAGCAATTTCTAAAATATTGTGGTCTAGGAGGGTTTGAATCGTTTCGGGGCTTTGCCCATTAAGAGGAAAAATAAAGGAGATAATCCAACAAAGTGTACCAAAAAATAATGTCGTTTTTGCTTTGTTTACGTGGATCACATCCTCAATAACGATAAGCAAAAATGCAATCGCTATCAGCGTCAGGATAATCGAGGAAACCATGATATTAAACAACCTTCGGGGTTAAGTAAAAATTGAAACCATGTAAAAAATATACCCACAAACTCTATGTGCCTATATTCGGCGCGGATACTATCACTAAGCGGGTGTAAAAACTATTATTAAATCGTCGCAAAAACGAATACCATATAAGTTCGAGAAATATAAAATAACGAATACTAGGAAGTTGCAACGCCTTATGATCCCAGCTAAAAAGCTACTTAATACCCTAAATGAACACTGGGGTGTATTAGAGCTATTATTTAAGCGCTTTAAAATGGCCGACTTTAGTATTAAAGATCTTCAAAATGCCATTAAGCAAAAGCAACCCACGTGGAATAATGAGCGTATTTATAAAGAAACCAACCGGTTATTAAATCAAGAAATTATTATTCCGCTGGCTAAATCGTCACAACTGGAAATTAACCGCGCCATTGCCGACTTTGCCACCTTTTTACTGCAAGAAGAACATTTAGGCTTAGCACAAGAAATTAGTGTCTTGGTTGATGATTTGGCCCGTTTAGGTAATCGGCTATCCAATGCCGGTGAAATGGAAGATTTTGATGATTTACGCCGCTTTAGCCGTATTATGGATGATCGGGTGCGTAAAATAATCAAACTGTTTTTACACAACGAAAACGCTATTTTAAATATTGTTGAGCAAGCCAAATCTAATAATGCGGTGCAGTCGCTACAAAAACGCTATAAAGCCGTGATAGAAGCGTTTGATGAGTATATAGAACCCATGCTGGAAATGGTGGATATTAGAGGCGACTTTCATGCCTGCTTTACCCTTATTGAGCAACAAATTAGCACCCAAATAGAACATATTGAACGTTCAGGCAAAGCGTACAACGATAAACGCATGCTTGAACAATTGCGTACCCGCATTCTAGAAATGCACCTAGTTGGCCGGATAAGCTTACGTAAAAGTGCCGATATGTTAATGCCACTGCGTGAAGAGTTGCGCCGTAATAACCTTATTACCCGCCAAGTAGCAAAAGTATTAGGACTAATACGTAAAAATGGGGTAGATAATATGCTCAGCGCCGTGCAGCCACATTTTGTAAGCGATGCGCAAAAGTATTCATTGGGTCAACAGCGCCATATAGTAGCCTACATGGCAAGCCTGGCTGAATTTGAGCATCATGAATATCAGCTACCAGAGCAAAACGATGTGCCTGCGTTTGTCACACCAAACATTCCTGACTATCACGATGTAAAAGCGCAGTTTGCAAAACGCTTCAAAAAGCAGCGTAAAAAACCACAGCCTCTGCTGCAATTTTTAGACGAAAGCTACCCAGAGCTTGAAGCCGATGAAATGCTGTTTTTGTATCAAAAACTAGTGAGCGATACCACCCTACACATTAGCCAAAGCGATAAAAAAGCCCGCGTTAACATTGCAGGCCAGCACTTTTCTTTGTACCCCTTTAATTCAGAGCCTAAGGCTGACAAAGCCGAGCACGAGTAATGACCATGACACAGATAAACTTAAATGAGCTTTCTCACTTACAAGCCATTAATAAAAAATTAGTCGCGGGTTACCACATTTGCGAACAAGACACTCTAATGTGGCAAGAGCTTGACCAACAAATTGAAGCTTACAGCGCCTTATTCACAGCATTAGGCCATGATTTAAAGCACGACAGTCGTGGCTTTTATTATTTTGCTAGCGATGAAAGCACCCCTAATATGGGCAAAATATCGCGCGCGATAGCGCTCACTATTTATATTTTAATCGAACACTTTGCCAACACAGGTAAAGACCCAATGCGTGCATTATTTGATGAGCCAAACGATTTAGAGCTAATGCAAACCTTGGTACAACTTAATAAACATTTATTTGATCAGCTTGAAATATTCTCGGGTTCTGATTTACGCAAAGATGTGTATTTACGCATGGTACGTTTAGGCCTTGCCCGCGAAGTGGAAGGCGGCTTTATGCTACAGGCGCCAATTCATCGCTATATTGATGCCTTAATGGAAGTAAATGAAGAAACCTTTTTAGGAGAGGACGAGGAATGAAAAACTTATACGGACTGAGTAAACTCGCCCTACTTAATACTGCAGGCTATGCAAAGTGTGTGATCCCACTTGATAAAAGTAGCTCGATTTGTGCGCCTAACAACACAGGTAAAAGCTCAGTTATTAATGCACTGCAATTTCCGCTAATTAACGATTTACGCCTTACCGAGTGGGATGGCCACGATTTAGATGAAACCCGTAAGTTTTATTTTTCATCAGATCAATCGTACATTTTATTGCAAGCCGATTTACCCCATGGCTCAGTTGTCATTGGCGTAGCAGGCTTAGGTAAAATTGCCGGTTATGCACACCAATACTTTTGCTATCAAGGCAAACTTGATTTAGCCCAGTACACCCAAGGCAATACCATTATTAAGTTTACCAAGCTGTTTAATCACTTAAAGCAGCAAGGTTACAACCCGATAGAGCTTAAAGCGCAAGAGTTAAACGCCCTACTTACTGGCGGTGCAACGCAATTTGATGGTGAGATCAATTTAAAAATGATCCCCCTTAACAACGTTCAAGACTCTGCAATATACAAAGAAATATTTCGTCGTATTCTTAATTTACATAAATTAGGCGCAAACGACGTTAAGCGCTTTATGTTACGTGTGTTTGAACGCCACATGTCAAATTCAAAGGTCGACTTTTACGAAGTATGGCGCCGGTCGTTTGATAAAGTAAACCGCGCAAAACGTGAATTAAAAGCCCTTGAGTCAATGCAAGAGCCCATAGCCGCCCTCGAATCTATGCTTGAAAACCAAACCGTTCTTAAAGGTAAACTGGCCGCTTATGCACCAAAAATTGACCAAGCACTGATTGATTTTGATACGTATCAGGAAGAGCAACTAAGCGAACTCAACATCGCTCTTGAAGATATTGAGCACGAAAAACACGAGTTTGAACAAAAACAAAGCCTATACGTTCAACAATCACGCGATATAGAGCGCAAACAAACCCAAATTGAACAGTGGTTTTTAGATTACAACGCTCTTAAAAGTGAATTTGAGCTAGTTAATAAAGCCACGCTCAAAACCAGCTTAACGCAGTTAAAAAATGACTACGAGTCGTTGTCACACTCAATAACGAGTGCACAAGGTCAAAGCCTGCACACCCTTGATTACCGCATTGGCGAAACACAAAAACAAATTAAAAGCTTAAAGTTACAACTTAAAAACTTAGAATTTAATTTATTCACTCGAATGCGTGAAGACTTATCACTGAAAGAAGTTGAAGAAATATCGCGACTATTAAACCCCGATCTTCTCTCCTTTGCTACCACCAGCAATGGCGATATCACTATTGATGACGAAGACGCCTTCGGCGAATTTTTAGCGCAGCTTAGTGAAAACGTAAAAGGCGGTGTACTCACCCTGCCCGGTGCCAGTATTAAGCTTAAAAAACTCTCGCCGGTGCAAATGCAAAGCGGCGAAAACAAAGAGCAACTGAGTGCTCAATTAACCGCACTTGAGCAATCATTAAAAGAGTTTAAACAACAGCGCGAAGTGGCCGCCAATGTTGCAGATAAGCAAAAAGAAAAAGACGCGCTATACGATGAGCTTATGAGTGCTGAAAGTGCACTTAAACGCTTAGAGCAATTTGAAGTGATGCAACAATCGGTTGACGCCCAAGCGATGCTAAAAGAGCAGCTTTTAGCCGAACGCGAACAAGTTGATGACTACCTACAAGATATTCAAAAAAACAGTGGCTCAATTGCTGATAGACGCTCGTTAATTAAATCAAAACAAGCGCAAATTAATCGTCAAACAGAGCGCCTGCGCCAAGTTAAAACCGAGCGTATTGACCACACGTTAGATTTATACAGTGGTAAAGTGACGCCTTACATGATTGATATAAAAATCGATTTTGATAATTTAAGCGATTTAATTCACCACTTTAATAAAGACTGCCAAGAGCTACGTAATTTCGATATAAATGTACGTAATACTTATATGCATATTTACAATGCAGGTATTACCAAATTCGATAACGAAAACGATGAGTTTAGTAAATACCAAAAACTTATTAGCGCGTTTCATAATATTGATAACGAGCGCGATGCAGTTGAGCGCCAAGGTCGCGTTGCCCTCACCGAAGTGGCCGCCACGATTAAAGGCTTACGTGAAGATTTAGACCGCCTACGCCGTGAAATGAATAGCTTTAATAAAGGCATAAGCCAGCATCGTATTTCAAACCTGCAAGCGTTTAAAATTAATATTATCCCGCGCAAAATGTTGGTAGATAGCATTGATACTATTATCAGTACCTCTAACCAAATTGAACAAGGCGACACCCTGGATTTACTCAGCCAAGAGCCGTACAGCGAAAGTGCGGTAAACGACGCAAAAGATCATTTAATTAAACTCGCCTCAGACAAAGCAGGTCTGACCCTCACCGATTTATTTGATATTCGTTTTGAAGTGGTTAACCGCGCGGGCGAAACCGAGCACTTTGAAAAAATAGATTCGGCTGGTTCAAATGGTACGCGTATCACCATTAAGCTGTTATGTGGCATGTTATTTATTCGTTACTTATTAAGCGATCAGGAACAAAACTTATACCGTATACCTATTTACATAGATGAAGCGGCTGATATCGATCCGCAAAACCAAAAGGCGATTATAGAAACCGCCTTGAGCTTTGGCTTTGTGCCAATATTTGCTTCGGTTAAACCGCAAATAAGTTGTGATTATATTGTGCCAATTCGTTCGGTAAAAAACGGCGCACAAAACTGGGTAGATGAAAAAGATTGGATTGAGGTTGAACATAAAGCCTCTCTACTGGACTAAGAATTAATTGGCTATTCATCTTAGCCAGTTACACTTATTTTTAGATTTTAAATTACCCTCGCCCATGGTAGTTTAAACAAACGCACTTTATTGGAGCAAACGTAATGAAACATATATTTATTGTCGCAGCACTGGCGCTACTTACCGCCTGTACACAAACGCCCGATTGGGATTACGATAAATCAGCAAACTTTAGTAACTACAAAACGTTTGCTTGGGTAGAAAACGCGAGCCTAACTAAAGACACGAATAACTACCAAATCAGTGGCCTTATGGAAAAACGCGTTCGCAATGCGGTAAACAACCAACTAAGCCAACAGTTAGGTATGCAATTGGTTGACGTAGCGCAAGCTGATGTACTTGTTAATTACCATGCAAGTGTGGATAAAGAGCTTGAAGTTGACAGCTTTAACGTAGGCTACGGTGCGCGTTGGGGTTACTGGGGCACAGGCTTTAACCACGATGTAAGCGCACGCGAATATGAAGTAGGCACATTAGTTATCGATATTATTGATCGTGAGTCAAACCAATTAATTTGGCGTGGTGCTAAAGATGGTCGTTTAAAGAAAAAACAAACCCCATCACAACGTGAAGCCGCTATTAAGGAAACGGTTGCCAATATTTTAAGTAACTTTCCGCCTAAAGCTCAGCAATAAACTTTAATTGATATTTAAAAGCCCGCATGTTTGCGGGCTTTTTTGTGAGAAAAGGAATTTTTCGGTGACATTTAAAAAGCTCCTAACCCTAAGCTTATTTTTACCCCTGCTTTGTGCGTTCCATGCGTACGGCACTCAACTACAGTTAAAGCCTGGTATATGGCAAGGAATTTATAAAGATCATTTTGAGTACAATGTACTGGAAATTAAAGAAAACGGAGAACACCGTTTAATAATAGCAAGTATCGCCAATGCATTTTATAGAAATAAATCAATTGCGTTTAGCAATAATGATATCAAATGCAGTCGCATTAATTGCACTATCAAACTTGTTAGCCCTAATAAAGAACATCTGCAATTCACATTGATTTTAAGCCCTTTTTAGATAATTCATTCGAGGTGTTAGAAATTTATTCTAATGCAGACGATAATTTTGTAATGTCAAAAACGTACCGATTGTAAGAACAAAAAGGGCAATCTACCGTTCGTACATTTATAGGTAAATACCGCTCTAAAATAGATGAGTTAGCTGCTATAGAAAAGACGGGCCTACATGGTTTTTGGGTAGGATTATTAAATTTAGACGGCAAGCAAGAACTAGCAAGTATTGAATTTCACCCCAATAAAAAGTCGTATTTCAATTATTTTACAAATGGGACCAATGACATAATTAGCACCTCTTTTATGCCACAAGATATTCAAGAAAAAGAGAGGATATTGGAAATAACCACCAGCCATCCACTTTTCGCAAATAAGCTAATTATTCATAAAGACAACCGAGAACTTAAAGGCTATATGTACTCAAACCACAAAGGCACAACACTTCAAACTGGCTCGTTCAAATTATATCGTTTTGAAAGGCCTGAGTACCCTTAAAGCTATCACGATTTATACTTGTGCAATAAATCAATTGGGATATGGCAATAATCATCAGGGTGATTGGTTAAGCGGTCTTGATGCTCGGGATCGCTAGGGACATAATTAGTCAGTGGCGCTACTTGTACCGCTATTTTTTTGGCATCGTCCCGCTGGCTAATATAGTCTCTGGCGATGTTTAAATGATTACTGTCTTGGCTAAAAATGGCGGTACGGTATTTTTCGCCTACATCGTTACCTTGTTTATTGATACTGTATGGGTCAATAATCTCAAAAAAATAGCCGATTAATTCATTTAAGGTCACTTCTTGGCTATCAAAGGTTACTTTAACGCACTCGGCGTAGCCGTCGTATTCCCCCTGTGTAGTATTGCTGGTGCCATTGGCACGCCCCGCCTCCGTGGTTACCACCCCAGGTAAATACCTCATAAATTCTTGTACCCCCCATAAGCAACCACCAGCAAAATAAAGTGTGTGCTGATTTAATGAATGACTCGATTGTTGTGTTTGCATAATAAAGTGACCAATGTAAATAATTTATAGGATGCAGAGTTACTATTTTGTAACGCTAGGTTTGATTATCAAATGCAGTTTTTTATCATTAATGTACAATAGCGCCCAAAAACACCCTAGCTTAGTGAGCTTACCTTATCATGTGATAAAAAGTGATAGGTATTTAATTGTTAGCGCCATTGCATAAAATGAGAATAATGATATGAATCGTGCCCCGCACCTTATTATACCGGCCGTGTTAGCCAGTATTTCAACTGTTGCTTATGCAGAGCAGAGTAAAGAAACAGCAACCATAGAACAAATAACAATTGAAGCGTCACCCACCGCCAATACATTACCTGTTGGTACATTTGATTCGCCTATTTCAAATTTAGAGTACGACCCGCGTGTTGACTTGCAATCACGCAATATGGCTGAAGCACAAGCTGATGTAACGATACGCGGTGGTATTTTTGAAAATACCGGCTTTAGAGTCGGCAGTGCAACTTTACTAGACCCGCAGTCTGGTCACTACTTTGCAGAAATTCCTATTGCACCACAAATGCTAACGGGTGCCAGCGTATTAACCGGAGCCGATAATGCACTTTATGGCATGAATAGCTCGGTAGGTACTGTGTCGTTTGCTTGGAAACCAATAACAACTGGTGGCAGTGTCTCTTTGGGCGCTGGCTCAAATGACTTTAACCTACAAACAATTCATGCAGGTGTGAGTACTCCAATTGAAGCAAACGCTAATTGGCGTATTGGTTTTGAAGGTGAATATTCGCACTCACAAAGTGATGGTTCAATTGATTTTGGCGATCATGACTTTACCCGTACTTCTGGAAGAGTGCAGTTAACTGGGAGCGATTCACAAACTGATTTATTTTACGGCTTACAAGAAAAGTTTTTTGGTTGGCCAAACCTTTATACCCCCTTTGGTGTAAATGAAACCGAAGACTTAGAAACGCAACTGTTAATGCTTAACCATAAACAAGCCTATGCTACCAACAGTGAATTTGAAGTATCGGCTTATTACCGCAAGCATAACGACCATTATGTTTATTCACGAGAAAACCCAAGCGCGTTCCAAGCATTTCATGAAACGCAAGTAACATCACTGGCTATTTCAGGTCGTCATGCGCAAACAAAGTCAGTTGCGGTTAATTACTCTGCGCAATATATAGAAGACAGTATTGACTCCACCACCCTTGAAAATAACTTTACTTCACGTAACTACTTTAAGCTTAGTGTATTGCCTGAATACACAACAGCACTAGCAAGCAACCAGCAACTAACCGTCCGCTTAGGTGCTGCGTTTGATAACACCAGTCGTGATGATTCTGAGCTATCGTTAATTGGGGATGTTAGTTTCAATACCCAAAATAACGATGGCACTGAGCGTACATTGTATTTGTCGTATGCCGAGGCAAGCCAAGTAGCAGGCTACACCGCCATTGGTGGCAATGAATCAAGTGGTTTGTTTAGAAGTAACGCTAACCTTAAGCGTGAAACCACCAAAAATTTAGAGCTGGGCTTATTGCTTGAGCAACAAAGCTGGCAGCTTAATTCCGCACTTTTTTATCGTAAAGATAACAACCTAACCGATTGGACATTTAGCTTTGATTCAAGCTCAGCGCGATTTGCACAGCCGGTTGATATTGACACCACAGGCCTTGAGTTTTTAGCCACTAAACAATTTAATAATACAGAAATTGTTGCCAGCTATACCTACTTACATAAAACAGAAACCTATGGCGCTGAAAATCTTGATGCTAGCTTTTATGCCTTAAATTTTCCTGATCATCGTGTAACGCTCGGTGCAATTTGGAACCCGACGGATATGTTAGAGTTTCGTGTTGATAATGAATGGCGTAAGCAGCATAAAAATGCCCTTCGCCGTTCAGATGACGAGGCACTATTTACTCAGCTGACGTTAAAAATAACCCCAGCTACACTGCAAAATTTCTTTATTACTTTAGCAGCGGATAATTTGTGGGATGAATCGTTTGAAGAAATCCCAGGCACGCCGGGTCGCGGTGAGCAATATACGCTGAGCGCCACGTATAGCTGGTAACAATTTAGCTCAGCGAGGGTGTATCCCACGCTGAGCTTGTTTTTTAAATTGAAATAATAAACAGACTAGCAACAAGCTGACTTAAAAATTTCATACCGCAGCTCGCCCTACTTTACGTACTCTAAAAGCGCAGCGCCTCTTCGCCCTCTTTGTGTATTTATCATTAAAAACGGTATGAACAAAGAGGATTGAATAAGAAGAAAATGAGAAAAGCACGACTCACTAAACCAAGTGATTTTGTGTCTAAGTCACTTACTCTTAAAGCGTAGTGTCTCTTTGCACTCTCTCAGTACTACTTTTAGAAAGACAAAGTAAGTGTCTACACTTTTCAAGCGTATAAATTGTAAATATATGTGTATTTAATACAATAAATTAGGTTAATTGCTCTAATTCTGTAATTAACGTTAATGCGTGTTCATTGGTTGTCCCGCATACATCTAAAGTGGCGCTAAAATCACTACACACTTTAGGGCGCGACTCATCACCAAATAGCTTACATAAATTACGCTCATCCAGCTGAATACAACGTTCTCCGGCCTTTTTACCATTTGGCATACCAGGTATTGGCGAGCTAATACTTGGTGCAATACAACATGCTCCACAGCCTAAACGGCACGCCATTGATTGTGTTTTCATTATAACCTCAGTAATAAATTTCAATTATATTGTTGCTGCTTTGCATTTAAACAGAGCAATTTGTTCTATTTGCAACCGCATTGTGCAATGACTTGTTACATCTTCAAACACACTGTAAACACTTTATTGCGTATCATTAGCCCATCAGCACAATTTATGAAGGAATGCCCTGTGGCGACTAAAAAACAAATAATACTCCCTATCGCGGTCCTTGTTGGTGGCATCGCCCTTGCAGCGGGCTTTTCAGCAATGAAAAAACCACCAGAAGAAAAACCAGAACAAGATACTCGCCCATTGGTTGCAGCACAACCTATTCACCTTGATGCAATCACTCTCGATGTTAAATCATACGGTATTGTGCAACCTAAAGACCGCACTGAGCTGATTGCTCAGGTAAGTGGCCAAGTTATTTCTGTTGCAGGGCAATTTGTTGAAGGTGCCTTCGTAAAGCAAGGGGATATTTTAGCACGAATTGACCCAAATGATTACGAAGCTGATTTAATTGAAGCTGAGGCCGGGCTCGCCCAAGCAAGTTCAGCGCTTGAGATTGAACGTGCACAAGCGCATGTTGCTAAAGCTGAATGGGAACGAATTAAAGCAGACTCAAGCGATATTACCGCTTCTGCGCTTTATTTACGTAAGCCGCAATTAGCAGAGAAAATGGCGCGTTATCGCTCAGCACAAGCAAGTGTAAAACGTGCTAAACGTAATTTAGAACGCACTTATATTAAAGCCCCCTACGATGCAATTATAAACGCGCGCAGCATTAGTTTGGGTTCTGTTGTAAATCCAGGTAATAGCTTTGGCTCACTCAGCGCCACTTCGGTCGCTGAAGTACGTTTACCGGTTGCCGATAAAGAGCTTCAATACTTAAATAATGGCGGTATTGGTGCAACAGTGTTATTTAGTGCGCAGTTCGCGGGCAAAGAAACCACATGGCAGGCAGAAGTTGTTCGCAGTGAAGGGGTGATAGATCAAAAAAGCCGTATGAGCTACTTAGTGGCACAATTACCAACCCCATATGCTAACAAAACTCAACCATTGCGTTTTGGCTCCTATGTTAACGCTAGCATAGAAGGTCGTGCAGTTAATAACGCCATTGTTGTGCCACATCATTTAGTCAAAGAAAATAAAATTGCGATATTAAATGACGATTTAACCCTGTCGTTTAAAACTCTCAATATTATACGTGAACAAAACGGCATGGTGATCGCAGACCAAGGGCTTAATGAAGGTGAACAGCTAATTACTTCTGCCCTTGAATACCCTACCGAGGGAATGGCGGTAAAAATTGAAGACGTTGTAACAACCCCAGACGTTACTCAACTTGCATTGAAACAGGAGTAACTTATGTCTACACGTGAAAAAGGCCTAATTGCATGGTTTGCGCGCAACCCTGTTGCAGCAAATCTATTGATGATATTTATACTTATTGGTGGCATTTTAACGGCGTTTACTATTCGCAAACAAATGTTTCCACAATTTGAAAGTAACTGGATCAGTGTCTCCGCGGTATACCCTGGCGCAGCCCCGCAAGAGGTTGAGGAGGGCATTACCATAAAAGTCGAGGAGAACCTTGAGGGTATAGAGGGAATAAAGCGCCTTATCACCTACTCCAATAGAGGCTCTTCACAAGCGTGGATTGAAATAGAAGAGCAGTTTGACCCGCAAGAAGTACTCGATGAAATTAAAGTACAAGTAGATTCAATTAATACGTTTCCTGCGGGTATGGAGCGCCCTATTGTTCGTCGCGATAAATACGAACAAGAAGTAATGATACTTGCGCTTTACGGTGACATGAGTAACTACCAACTTAAAGAGCTCGGAAACGATATAAAAGACGAGCTTCAGGCACTGCCTAATATTAATTTAGTTAACTTTAATGGTGGCCTTAATTACGAAATTGGTATTGAAGTAAGCCCAGACAAACTGCGTGCTTATGGATTAACGTTTAGAGATATTGCCAGTGCAGTGCAAAGCTTTTCTGCCAATATGTCAGCTGGGCAAATTCGCTCTGAAAATGGCTACATTTCAATGCGCGTTGAAAAACAAGCCTACCGTGGTAGCGAGTTTGCAAAACTACCACTGATCACCCTTGCCGATGGCGCGCAAGTTTATTTAGGTGACGTTGCCACCATAAATGATGGCTTTGAAGAAGGCCTGCAATACTCAAAATACAATGGTAAAAACTCATTGTCGTTTGAAGTAAACGCCTCTAAAGATCAAGATATTACCGATGTTGCTAAAGTACTTAAAACCTATATGGCTGAAAAAGAATCGCAACTGCCTGCAGGTGTTAAGCTCTCTCCTATTGTTGATTTAACTTACTACCTCGAAGGTCGCCTCGATATGATGGTCGACAATATGATTTGGGGTGGCTTACTAGTTATGTTGGTATTAGCGCTGTTTTTACCATTACGTTTAGCTTTTTGGGTAATGATGGGTTTACCTGTGTCATTTTTAGGTGCCTTTTTGTTTATGCCAATTGGCTTTTTAGATGTCACCATTAACTTAGCCTCGTTATTTGCCTTTATACTGGTGCTTGGGATAGTGGTTGATGACGCCATTGTTGTGGGCGAATCTGCTAGTGCTGAAATAGAAAAACACGGCCATACACTCGATAACGTAGTACGCGGCGTAAAACGCGTGGCAATGCCAGCCACATTTGGCGTACTTACCACTATTGCGGCATTTTTACCGCAAACTCTTGCCACAGGCCCTGGTGCGGCTTTTTCTAAAGCCATTGGTGGGGTGATTATTTTATGTTTAATTTTCTCACTGATTGAATCAAAACTTATTTTGCCGGCACATATTGCGGCAATGAAAGACCGTAAACCAAATCCAAAAAACCCGCTTCACCGTGCACGTAAAGTAATGGATAACGGCCTAAAAAGTTTTGTTGATAACTACTACACCCCGTTTGTTGGTCGCTGCATTCATTATCGCTATACCGTAATTGTCGGTTTTATGTGTTTACTGATTGTCAGTGCGGGAATGTTTGCCGGTGGTTTAGTTAAATTTGTGCCTAATCCTAAAATACCGCACGATTTTCCACGCATTGATATAGAAATGAACTTAGCGTCTTCTGAGCAAGCAACGCTTGAGACAGCTAAAAAAGTAGAGCAGCTAATACTGAGCGTTGATAACCAGCTCAAAGAGCAATACGGTAAACCGATGATCCGCGATTTATCAGTTAGCTTACGTGGGCGAACGCAAGCAAACATTATGGCTATTTTAGTTGAACCCGACCTGCGCCCTATTGATACCTTTGCACTGAGTGCCTTATGGCGCGAACAAATGCCTAACTTACCGGGTGTTAAAACCCTAACCATTCAAGACAGTATTATGAACGGGGGTCGAGACGATGGCGATGTAAGCTTCAAACTCGAAGGTAAAAATGCACAAGTACTTAAAGAAGTCGCTGGTAAGCTTAAAACCAAGTTACAAAGTATGGAAGGCGTAGGCGATGTTAATGACTCAATGCAAAGCGCTACCGATGAAGTACAGCTAGATTTAAAACCACTTGCTTACAGCATGGGGCTAACCCTTGCCGATGTGGCCTCACAAGTGAGTTTTAGTTATTACGGTTTAGAAGCACAACGTATTCTTCGCGAAGGTGAAGAAATTAAAGTGATGATCCGCTACCCAGAAGATGAGCGTAACTCAATCAGCGATATCGACAGCGTACGTATTATCACCCCCACAGGCGCTGAAGTACCATTAAGTGAAGTTGCTAATATTTCATTAGTTGATGGGGTTAATCGTATTCGCCGTGAAAATTCAAAACGTACAGTAAACGTGTGGGCTGCGGTAAATACTGACCAAGTAGAACCCTTTGCCATTGCACAACAAATTCGTGATGAGTACTTACCTTCATTACTTAAAAACTACCCAGGGGTACAAAGTAATGTGGCTGGTCGTATTCAAGAGGAAATGGATAGCGCTGATGAGCAATTACGTGACTTTGCGCTATCGATGATCATAATTTTTGCATTATTGGCTATTCCTCTGCGCTCTTACTCGCAACCATTAATTATTATGTCGGTCATTCCATTTGGTGTGGTTGGCGCCATGTTTGGCCACATGGTACTAGGTATGACCATGAGCAGCTTATCGATGTTTGGCATTATTGCGGTAGCCGGTGTGGTGGTTAATGACTCACTCGTGATGGTAGATTTTGTAAACAAAGCGCGTGCTGAAGGCGTGGCAATAAAACAAGCGGTAATGCAAGCCGGTGCACGTCGCTTTAGAGCCATATTACTAACTTCAATCACCACCTTTATTGGGGTCATGCCGATTATTATGGAAACCAGCTTACAAGCAAAAATTGTAATACCTATGGCGGTATCGCTCGCTTTTGGTGTGCTGTTTGCCACGGTAATAACGCTTATTCTTATACCGTGTCAGTATGTTGCGCTTGAAGATGCAAAACGCCTGATCCGCAAATGGCGCGGTAAAGATGCCCTAGTCGATGGCCAACCAGCAACGACGAATCACTAAATTAAGTAAAATCCCAACCAAAAAAGCTCGGTATTATTATGCCGAGCTTTTTATTTATAGTTAAAAAATAGCATTCAACTATTTGCCAGTTTGTCTCCCTACTGGTAATTTAACTCTAAACTTTGCTCTTAAAGGATTAACCATGGGCACATTTCAGCTTATCTTATTTATCGTCTTTGCCGTATTGACTACTCTGGGTTACAAAAAGAACAACCGCAATTTAATGCTATTGGGTGCAATAACTATTTCTTTTGCATTTGTAGGATTAGAATTTTTACTCGGGTTTGATGAAGGATTATCAAGGACTAACTATGAATAAAAAAGTAATACATTGGCCAAGTATGTCACTTTATTTAATCGCCTTATTCACGTTTATCGGTGGCATTATTGACTCCACCTATTCGAGCTTCCTCATTGGCTTTGGCTTTTGTTTTATGGGCTTTGCAAGCATTCGCTTAATCCCTGCAAACTTTCTTACTCGTAAACTAACTAGCCCTGTAGCGGAAACTCTCGTTCGCAAAAGAGATATAGCAACACAAATTATCGGATTTTTATTACTCATTACTGGGTTAGCTTTATCTATGTTGTTCAACGTTTAATTGCGTGATTAAAAAGATCCTATGATGAGCATAGTAAACTGCTCGTTTTTTTACGCTGCTGGGTGCAATAACTATTTCTTTTTCATTTGCCGGATTGGGATTTTTACTCGGGTTTGATGAAGGATTATCAGGGACTAATTATGAATAAAACTTACAAAGCTATATAAGTTCACATTATTCAAATTCACTTTGACTCAGATTCTATGGGTTCTTAAATATTAGGCAATTAAGGTTTTAGCTTTTTACAAAAATTGTATATATAGAAAAAGGAGTTTTAATGCGCTTTATAACACTAATCCTGTCTTTTATAGTTCTTTTGAGTGGATGCCAGAACTTTATTGCCAAACAAATAACGAAGCCTGTTAGACCAGTAATTTTTGATAAATCGGTATTGAATAGCAATGTAACGGGCCAGAAAACCCAATACTGTATAAGTAAAAAACAGTGTGTAAACTTTTTATACACCTCACCAACAATACTTTATAAAGGCAAAATAATTTCAACGGTTACACTCAATTTTAAATTAAAAAATGGCACAACAATTAAAACGTTTGAGGAAACCTTAAATCATACAAATAAACACCCTGTTAAAAAAAATCATTTAATCATTTTACTTCCAGGTTATGGTATTGATTATACAATCTATGGAATACAATCACGCTGGCTTGCTCATTTTACAGGAGCCGACGTTGTTGTTGCCCCTTCGCCTAACCAAAATGAACCATTTGACTTTGGTTTAGTAAATGCAAATATTGTGAGTGAATATATAAAGTCGCAAAAATATGAAAATATATCTCTTGTTAGCTATTCAATGGGTGCAGTTGCGAGCAATCACATAATAGGCAAGCTGAATATTAATAAACACATACTTATTGCTCCTATGATTAATTTTAAAACTGCATTAAATACTATAGCTAGGTTAACCCACCCTATTTATAGCACATTTTTAGGGGATGATTATTTGAACGAAGTGGCTAATAAAATAATTGAAGAAAGTGGAGTTCCGCCTTACAAGCTTAATCTATTCAATATACTTAGTGCACCTAGTTACACTAAAAAAACTTACATCTTTGCAAGTAACGCTGACAAAGTAAGTCCATATAGTGATTTATACACTCTCAATAATAAAAATATAACTATTAACGAGGTAAAAAGTTTAAATCATCCTGAAATGGTTGCTTTAATATCAAAGCAACAAAGAGAGGCTATTCTTTTATTACTTAACGAGTAGTTTTATATCAATTACAATAATTAAAGGAAAACTGCTCGTTTTTTACACCTTTTACGTTATGGTATTTAATAATCATAATAAAATAAGGCACAACTATGACCTCCCCTCAGTCTGAACACATTCCTCAAGAAGCATTTGATTGGTATGACGAATACGCTCATGGTTTAATTGATAGACGCACGTTCATGAAAAAGCTTGGTGGCTTAGCCGCATTGGGCTTTTCGATGACGGTGCTTACAGGTGCATTATTACCTAATTACGCTCAAGCTGAGCAAGTCTCATTTAACGACGATGACATAAAAGCCACTTACCAAGAATTTGATTCGCCTGATGGCCATGGTTCGGGCAAAGGCTATTTAGTGGTTCCAAAAAATACACAAGGCAAGCTACCTGTTGTATTAGTAGTACACGAGAATCGCGGCTTAAATCCGTATGTAAAAGATGTTGCAAGGCGACTGGCTAAAGCCGGCTTTATTGCCTTTGCCCCTGATGCGTTGCACCCACTGGGTGGCTACCCAGGCAACGACGATGAAGGTCGAGCCATGCAGCGCACGATGGATCGCGTTAAAATACAAAATGATTTTGTTGCCGCCGCGCATTTTTTGAAGGCGCATCCAAATAGTAATGGTAAATTAGGTGCCGTTGGTTTTTGTTTTGGTGGCTATATTGTTAACTATTTAGCTGCCGTAGACAGTAATTTATTGACTGCGGGCGTGCCCTTTTATGGCACACCTGCAAGTGAAAGCTTACACAAAAATATAAAAGCGCCGTTAATGATTCAATTAGGTGAACTTGATAAACGGGTTAACGCTACATGGCCTGAGTATGAGCAAAGCTTAAAAGCTAACAATGTTGATTACACTATGCACATGTACGAAGGCGCGAATCATGGTTTTCATAACGATTCAACTGGCCGCTACGATGAAAAAAATGCCGAACTTGCATGGCAGCGTACATTAGCATTTTTTAATAACCACTTAAGTTAACATTACTAAGCGTGTATTTGTTACTCGTTAATTAATACACGTTTATCAACAATTCCCTCTTTTACTAGCTGATTCAATAAGTGAGCGGTTTTTTCTCTGCACACATCGCGTAGTAGTCGTACAGCGGGAGTAATCGATTGTCTGCTTGGGCAAATAAGCCACAGCTCCCCTTGGGTGTGCTGATAGTTTGGCATCACAGTAACAACGCGTTTATTTAATAAGTCATCAGCAATATCTAACGCCGATTTAACTGCTAAACCTTTATCTGCCACACACCAGCGCCTTACTAAATCGCCATCGTTTGAGGCACGTCTGCCCTGCATTTTTACTTTGTATTTTTTTTGGCCATCGGTAAACTCCCATACATTATTGATAATATCTTGCAGCTGATAAAATAACCCGTGATGCTGCGCTAAATCATCAGGGTGCTCTGGCTCACCATATTTAGCTAAATAGGTAGGTGTAGCACAGAGTAGTCGCGGTACGTTGCAAATTTTAAATCCATAAACACTGCTATCACTTGGGGAGCCATAACGCAGTGCAATATCAACCGAATCACGAAAAAAATCGATATTGCTATCGCTAATGTGCGTACGCAAGCTCACACTTGGGTACCTATCCATAATTTCATCAATCCAGGGGATCACTAGGTTGCGCCCTAAATCAGATGAAGTAGCCACCCGCAATTCTCCCTCAATAGCATCATGTTCTCCTTTGAGGTTTTGCCTTGCCGTTTCAAGTACAGCCAGAGCTTGTTCGCATTGGGGTATGTACCGCTCCCCTGCACTGGATAAACGCAAATGGCGAGTTGTTCTAATAAATAATTCGCAGCCAAGGGCTGATTCTACGCGCTTAATAGCCGCACTGGCGGTTGCTGTGCGCATATCTAACTTAGCAGCAGCTAAAGTAATACTTCGACACTCTGCTACTTTTAAAATCAGTTTTAAGTCATCAATCTGCATATTATCTATTTTTATTTGATAATGATTCAATAATTATGCTGTTTATTTTAAATAAAGCAAATTGTATTATGTTGCTCATACACTCAGTGAACACTGTTTATTAGCCCTTTTTTATTATGGAGAGACTATGACTCACCCTATTATTCGCGACCTTGAAAGCCGCCATACTGCTAAACGTTACGACGCGACAAAGCGCATTTCTCAAGACGATTTAACGGTATTGTATGATGCTATGCGTCTTTCTCCTTCGTCAATTAATTCGCAGCCTTGGAAATTTGTAGTGATTGAATCAGACGCTGCAAAAGAGCGTATGCACACTACCTTTGCTAATAAGTTTCAATTTAATCAGCCACACATTAAAGCGGCGTCGCACATTATTTTATTTGCTCATAATCCGCAATATACTCGTGAAGATTACGGACACGTAATTGATGCCGATATAAAGAATGGCCGAACTCAAAAAGAAAACCGCGAGCAAGCTTTTGGCGCCTTTGCGTTTGTTGATTTAAATACCGATGAGCAAGGTAATAATGCCGCGTGGACCAAAGCACAAACCTACATTGCTTTAGGCAATACTATGCATGCAGCAGCACGCTTAGGGATTGATACCACTCCTATGGAAGGCGTTGATGCACAGCTGATAAGTGAAGAGTTTGCAAGCGAATTAGACGGCTACATCTGTGATGTGGCACTTGCGCTGGGTTACCATGATGCAGAAGAAGACTACAATGCTAAGCTGCCAAAATCACGTTTAAGCAAAGAACAAGTAATTCAGGTTTTATAAGTCAAAGCTGCTCACTTTAAATTGTTAGTGAGCAGCTTACTTTATTAGGCTAGTTTTGTGACCACAGACGCACTAATAACTTTGCCTTGATCAACATCTGCGGTAACAGTGCATAAAGCTCCATTGATTAAATTTAAATTAGGAGGGATGTGACCAATATCGGCATCAATGATCACCGGAAACAAACACCCGCCAAAAGCGGCATTTAAGCCTTGGCGATAGTCAAACCCCGGATCTTGCCCCTGTAAGGTTACATGGCGACCAATAATCACCCCGTTTATATCATCAAACATACCGGCTAATTTGAGTGACAATAAAAACCGTGCAACCGTCGCAGGCGTGAGCTCTGCGCTTTCTAAATAAAGCACAATACCTTGCGAGGCATTATGCTTTTTAAACTCATGCAGTGCTAAAAAAGGCGAATCAAGCAACAGCCCAACCGTATCAAGACATCCACCAAATAATCGCCCTGACATTTCGATACTGCGTTTATCGGTGTAATTTAAACATTGCCACTGGGTTGGCGCGCTGTGATCAAATAATACGTTTGGGTTTTGTGCATAATCAGGCTTGTTATGTTGATGGTAAGTCGAGGGTGCTTGCTCAAACTCACTATTAGCCTCATAGCTTAGACTTTCAAAAATTTGTAAACAATACGGATCTTTTTCATCGGGGTGTAACTGAATTAAATTGGCGCTATGCAGTGTTGCCCAATTACATTTTGCTGTCAGTGCACAAGCAATCGTGCTGACATCTGAATAACCCACCAACCATTTAGGTTTGGCATTTTTAATTGCGCCAAAATCAAGTAACGGCAATATTTCCATTGCCAGCTCTCCGCCCATTGGCGGCATAATCGCATCTATTTTATCATCCAATAAAAAGTCCATTAATTGCTTGGCATGCTGCTTAGCAGTAAGTTGAGTTCGCGGCTCGTTTTGACGTAAAAACTCCCCTTCAACAACCTCATAACCTCGATGTTTTAAGCCATTAATGACGATGTCTAACCGTGGGTGATATTTTGATTTGATCCCCGCTGATAAAGAACACACGGCGATTTTAGATCCCACTTTTAAAGGTGCTGGATACAGTATATTTGCCATATTATTTCCTTATTGAAGAATAGGTTACTACCATAACAACATAGCCTACATTTACAAACAATGAATAATAATTGACCGGTATCTAAACCAAATATAAAAACCAAACATAAAAAAACCAGTGCTTATTGCTAAACACTGGTTTTTATAAAACGTTAAAGTGAGTTAACTAATTAAATATACTCAACCTCAATGATTTCGTACTCTACATCACCTTTTGGCGTTTTGATAATCACAGCGTCATCCGCTTGTTTACCAATTAAGCCGCGAGCAATTGGTGAATTAACAGAGATTAAATTACTTTTAATATCTGCTTCATCATCGCCAACAATCTGATATTTAACTTCAGCGTCGGTTTCAACATTAACGATGGTTACTGTAGTACCAAAAATCACTTTACCTGTATTAGGCATCTTTGTTACGTCAATCATCTGCATGTTTGAAAGTTTTGCTTCAATTTCTTGAATACGGCCTTCACAAAAACCCTGTTGCTCACGCGCAGCGTGATACTCAGCATTTTCTTTTAAGTCACCGTGTTCACGTGCATCAGCAATATCAGATACAATTTTTGGACGGGTAACAGTTTTTAATTCGTTAAGTTCATCGCGCAATAATTTTGCGCCACGAACTGTCATTGGAATTGATTGCATACTTTTCTCACTTAATCCCAAGGCCGTGGTTACGGCCTTGGCACATTTCCTTAGTTCAATCGCAGGTGTAGTTCTTGAACAGACGTCACTTTACTGCGGTCATCTGCTTGGTTAGCAGTACAGTTAGCAAATGCCGCATTCAATGTCGTAGTATAATTGGTTTTGTGCTGCAATGCACCACGACGTAACACCTTCGAATCTTCAATCGCTTGGCGACCTTCGGTGGTATTAACGATATAGCTATACTCGCCATTTTTGATTCTATCAAGAATGTGCGGACGACCTTCATATACTTTATTTACACGGCGAACCGTAATTCCAGCATCTTCAAGTGCAGCAGCTGTTCCACCTGTTGCATCTAGCTCAAAACCAAGGTCTGTCATGGTTTTAGCTAGTTCTACAATACGTGGCTTATCGCTATTACGTACAGATAGTAACGCGCGACCACCACGTGGTAAAGTGTTGCTTGCACCTAATTGTGCTTTTGCGAACGCTTCGGCGAAAGTATCACCAACACCCATTACTTCACCCGTAGAGCGCATTTCTGGGCCACGGATAGGATCCACACCTTGGAACTTAGCAAATGGCAATACCACTTCTTTTACGCTGTAGTACGGTGGAATCACTTCTTTAGTAATGCCTTGGCTTGCTAAAGATTGACCTGCCATACAACGTGCCGCAACTTTTGCAAGTGCTACACCCGTTGCTTTAGATACAAATGGAACTGTACGTGCTGCACGTGGGTTTACTTCGATTAAATACACTTTGCCATCTTTAACCGCAAACTGTGTATTCATCAAACCAACTACGCCAAGCTCAAGGGCCATATCAGTTACTTGCTTACGCATTACATCTTGTACTTCTTGCGTTAGCGAGTGAGCTGGTAATGAACACGCTGAGTCACCAGAGTGAACGCCCGCTTGTTCAATATGCTCCATGATGCCGCCGATGATGACTTGCTCGCCATCACAGATAGCATCAACGTCAACTTCGATTGCGTTATCTAAGAAACGGTCAAGTAACACGGGTGCTTCGTTTGATGCAGATACGGCCTCGGTCATGTAACGACGTAAGTCTTGCTCATCGTATACAATTTCCATCGCACGACCACCTAATACGTACGAAGGACGTACTACCAGTGGGAAACCAATTTCAACTGATTTTAAAATAGCTTCTTCAGTTGAGGTTACGGTGGCATTTTCTGGCTGCAGTAAATCCAAACGCTCAACAAGTTGTTGGAAGCGTTCACGATCTTCTGCACGGTCAATCGCATCTGGCGAAGTACCAATTACTGGCACGCCGTTCGCTTCAAGCTCACGCGCAAGTTTAAGTGGCGTTTGACCACCGTACTGCACGATAACGCCTTTTGGCTTTTCAACACGTACAATTTCAAGCACGTCTTCTAGGGTAATTGGTTCGAAGTATAAACGGTCTGACGTATCGTAATCGGTAGATACCGTTTCAGGGTTACAGTTAACCATAATAGTTTCGTAACCGTCTTCACGAAGCGCAAGCGCAGCATGAACACAACAGTAGTCAAATTCAATACCTTGGCCGATACGGTTAGGACCGCCACCAATCACCATGATTTTATCACGATCAGATGGGTTAGCTTCACACTCTTCATCGTATGATGAGTACATGTAAGCCGTATCTGAGCTAAATTCGGCAGCGCACGTATCAACGCGTTTGTACACAGGTACAATATTGAGTTGATGACGCTTTTTACGGATTTCAGCTTCTGATACACCGGCAATTTCTGCAATACGCGGATCTGCAAACCCTTTGCGTTTAAGTTTACGCAAGAAGTCTGCATTTAAGCCGGCCATACCGACTTCTGAAATTTTAGCTTCGTCTTTTAAGATATCTTCAATTTGTACTAAGTACCAAGGGTCAATCTTAGTTAATTCAAATACATCTTCAACGCTCATACCATGGCGCATTGCATCGGCAATGTACCAAATACGCTCTGCACCTGGCTCACGTAATTCACGAATGATTTTTTCTTTTGCTTTAGGGTCATCAAGTGCCACAATTGGGTTAAAGCCTGTTGCGCCTACTTCTAAACCACGTAATGCTTTTTGTAATGACTCTTGTTGGTTACGACCAATCGCCATTACTTCGCCCACTGATTTCATTTGCGTCGTTAAACGGTCGTTTGCACCGGCAAATTTTTCAAAATTAAAGCGAGGAATTTTTGTTACAACGTAATCGATTGACGGTTCAAACGATGCTGGGGTTTTACCACCAGTGATATCGTTTTGAAGCTCATCTAACGTGTAGCCTACCGCTAACTTAGCGGCGATTTTAGCAATTGGGAAACCGGTTGCTTTAGAAGCCAGTGCTGATGAACGTGATACACGTGGGTTCATTTCAATGATAACCATACGGCCATCAACGGGATTTACACCAAATTGTACGTTTGAACCACCGGTTTCAACACCAATTTCACGCAATACGGCCATAGAGGCATTACGCATGATTTGGTATTCTTTGTCGGTTAATGTTTGTGCTGGAGCCACAGTGATTGAGTCACCTGTGTGCACACCCATTGGGTCAAAGTTTTCAATAGAACAGACGATAATACAGTTGTCTTTTTTGTCACGAACAACTTCCATTTCGTATTCTTTCCAACCAATTAACGACTCATCTATTAATAACTCGCTGGTTGGTGAAAGGTCTAAACCGCGCTCACAGATTTCTTCAAACTCTTCCATGTTGTAAGCCACACCGCCGCCGGTGCCGCCCATTGTGAAAGAAGGACGAATAATACACGGTAAGCCGATACGGGTCATGGTATCGCGCGCTTCATCCATTGAATGGGCAATCTCAGCACGTGGACATTCAAGGCCGATGTTACGCATAGCAACATCAAAGCGTTCACGGTTTTCTGCTTTATCGATTGCATCGGCTGTTGCGCCAATAAGCTCAACGCCATGCTTAGCCAATACACCATGCTTGTCTAAATCAAGCGCACAGTTTAATGCTGTTTGGCCACCCATTGTAGGCAGGACAGCATCTGGCTTTTCTTTTTCAATGATTTTTTCTACCACTTCCCAGTGAATTGGTTCGATGTATGTTGCATCGGCCATTTCTGGGTCAGTCATGATAGTTGCAGGGTTTGAGTTAACGAGTATAACTCGATAGCCTTCTTCTCTAAGTGCTTTACACGCTTGAGCACCAGAGTAGTCAAATTCACAAGCTTGACCAATTACAATTGGGCCTGCGCCTAAGATAAGAATGCTTTTTATGTCGGTACGTTTTGGCATTATTACTCCGGTTAAATTAATGGTTACGCGCTTGCATCAAATCGATGAAGTGGTCAAATAATGGGGCTGCATCGTGCGGACCAGGACTCGCTTCAGGGTGACCTTGGAAGCTAAATGCTGGTTTATCTGTACGGTGAATACCTTGCAATGTGCCGTCAAATAACGATTTATGCGTTGCACGTAGGTTATCTGGTAATGTGGCTTCATCTGCAGCAAAACCATGGTTTTGTGCGGTGATCATTACGACATCGCGCTCAAGATCTTTAACTGGGTGGTTACCACCATGGTGGCCAAACTTCATTTTTACTGTTTTAGCACCTGAGGCAAGCGCTAATAGTTGATGCCCTAAACAAATACCAAAAATTGGCGTATCGGTTTCTAAAAAGGTTTTAATTGCATCAATGGCATAAGTACATGGCTCAGGATCGCCAGGGCCATTTGATAAGAAAATACCATCAGGGTTTAAGGCTAGTACGTCAGCGGCAGAGGTTTGTGCGGGTACAACCGTTAGTTTACAACCACGATCTACAAGCATACGTAAAATATTACGTTTAACACCGAAGTCGTAGGCAACAACATGAAACTTTTCATCGTCAGCGTGTAAGGTTTTAAACCCTTCGCCTAATGTCCAGCTTGATTCGCGCCACTCAAAATTTTCCTTGGTTGAGACAACTTTTGCTAAATCCATGCCTTTTAAGCCTGGGAAGGCTTGCGCAGCTTCAAGCGCTTTTTTCTCGTCTAGTTCGTCACCGGCAACGATACAGCCATTTTGTGCGCCTTTATCACGCAAAATACGGGTTAGTTTTCTGGTGTCGATGTCCGCAATACCTAAAATATTACGTTCTTTTAAGTAATCATCTAACGATTGCTCGTTACGAAAATTACTCGCTAGCAGTGGCAAATCACGGATCACTAGGCCTTTAGCCCAAATGTGACTCGCTTCTTCGTCTTCGCTGTTGGTACCCGTATTACCGATATGTGGGTACGTCAAAGTTACGATTTGTTCCGCGTACGATGGATCAGTCAAAATTTCTTGATAACCAGTCATAGACGTATTGAATACTACTTCACCGACTGACATGCCGTCAGCGCCGATTGCAGTACCGCGAAACACTGTGCCGTCTTCTAGGACTAACAGAGCGGATTTAGTCAAGTTAAACCTCCTAACAGTAAAAAACGGGAGTAAGCAAATTGCTTAACACCCCGCCAATACTCAGATAATTGGTCAAAACCTGATTTCTGTGAGCTTAAATTGTTTTACGCAGTCTTAAATGATGCCGATGTAAACCACTAAACCTTCATTCATTTTTCTTGCCTAAAACTCTTTTCATTCCCACACAAACCCCGGTTTTGCTAACCATATGAGTATAATTGGAAACACGCATTTAGTAATTTTTGGCAAATTGGCTGCATTCTACATGAAGTTGGCTTTTAGGTCTAACGCTAATTAGTAAATTGCAATAAATAAGTGGTTATAGCAAAAAACCACCTCAAAGCGTTAAAAAAGGAACTTAACTACTTTAAATCTAGCACATCTTGCATGTCATAAAGTCCTGCAGGTTTATTTTTCAACCACTGCGCAGCTCTTATAGCACCTAGCGCGAAGGTCATTCGCGAACTTGCTTTATGGGTTAATTCAAGTCTTTCGCCCATTGTAGCGAAGTAGGCCGTGTGTTCACCTACTATATCACCGCCCCTTAGCACCGAATAACCAATTTCATTTTGTGATTTGGCCTGCTCTATGTTGTTGCGATCATAAACGGCAACCTCATCATGATCCCACCCTTTTGCCTGAGCAATCGACTCGCCAATGGCAAGTGCAGTGCCCGATGGCGCATCAATTTTATGACGATGATGTGCTTCAAAAATTTCTATATCTAAATCATCGCCTAGTTTTGTCGCTGCCGTTTGCACTAAGTTAAGCAGTAAATTTACGCCCACGCTATAATTACGCGCAAATACAATAGGGATATGTTTAGCGGCATCCGTTAATAGCGCCATATCGTCATGAGTTAAGCCAGTGGTGCCAATTACCATAGGTGTTTTTTGCTCAACGGCTGTTTTTAAATGATTTCTCATGCCTTCAGGCAAAGTAAAGTCTATAAGCACATCTACATTTTCAACCTGCTGTTCACTGCTAAACTTAATCTCTTTTGCCGCTGCGCTATTAAGCTGATTAACTGGCAAGTCTAATAATGGTGACTGACTGCGCACATAGGCCGCCGCTAATTGTGAATTTTTATTGATTGTTGCTGCTTCTACAAGTGCCAGTCCCATACGGCCATTCGCACCAAACACACCTACTCGATTCATCTTTTTACAACCTATGTATTTTTTAGTTAGCTAGATTTTATCTAAAACTCATGTAATAGTCAGGAAAGCTTATAAAAAAGCTTCGATTATTTTAGGGTCTGTTGACCTTTGCGGATTAAAATTTGTTCAAACTAGGAGCGATTTAATCGTGGCGCGAGGTTTGTAACCTAGTGGGCTAAGTAAAAACCGAGCAACAAAGAGTAAATCGCCCCTAGGCAGAACCCTTCGGGCAGCGCCTGTTTGGCATTGATGCTGAGTTATCGCCTATTTATGGGGAACAACCACACCACATAGGCTCTGCCTTGCCTAAATACCAAACAGACTGCTGCAAATTTAACCTTGAAAGATCAACAGACCCTCATAATAATAACAGATAGTCTTTGCATTTAGCCATCTATACATTTAAACTTCTTTTTTTGCGCCGATTTGGTCTTTGGCTTGCGGGCGCTGTTGGATTACTTATCTGGTTAGATAGTAAAACAAACAACTAAATTCAGCTAAAAGAGGGATGCTTTGGCTGTTTAATATATCAATCGACTTCGATTGCTATGAATAATTAACGAGGATTATGATGCAGCCATCATTTGATAAAAATAAAGCAAGATTTTCTTTGCTTCCCCTACTCACCTTTGTTGCTATTTTTTTAGGCTCAGGCTTATATTTACAATCTCAAGGGGTTGATTACGCGTTTTATCAACTCCCAGCACCAGTCGCTATTTTACCCGCGATTGTTTTAGCCTTTATTTTAAATAAAACCAGCATCAACCAAAGCGTAGAAACCTTTATAAAGGGCGTAGGTAATAACAATATTATTACCATGTGTCTTATTTACTTACTAGCGGGTGCTTTTTCGGCGGTTGCTGGTGCTACCGGCGGTGTGGATGCGGTTGTTAATGCCGGACTTTCACTTATTCCCCCTTCGTTACTACTACCTGGTTTGTTTTTAATAGCGGCGGTTATTTCTACTGCTATGGGCACATCAATGGGAACTATTGGTGCTATTGGCCCAATTGCCTATGCAGTATCTATTAAAACAGGAATTGATCCTGCTTTAATGGCCGGTACCATTGTATCTGGTGCTATGTTTGGTGATAACTTATCAATAATTTCTGACACCACGATTGCTGCTACGCGTACGCAAGGCTGTGAAATGAAAGATAAGTTTAAAGAAAACCTTAAAATTGCTGTTCCGGCCGCCATACTCACTATTGCATTGCTATTATTTTTAACGCCTGCAGCACAAGTAGTTGATACCAAAGACTACGATATTTTATTAGTACTTCCTTATGCCTTTATTTTAGTCCTGGCGGTAATGGGCTTTAATGTGTTTGTCGTGCTGTTAAGCGGTATTGTGTTTGCCGCATTAATGGGCTTTACCGGCAGCTATGAAGGTGCAAGCTTTGTAAAAGATATTTACAAAGGCTTTAGTGAAATGCAGGAAATATTTTTACTGTCTATGTTTATTGGTGGCCTCTCTGAGTTTATTCGTATTAATGGCGGCCTCGACTACATCGCTCAAAAGATTCAAGCTATTACTAAAGTCATTGCCAAATGGCACCGTAAAGTAGCCGATCAGTTAGGGATCGCGGCATTAGTTGTCACCAGTAATATGTGTATTGCCAATAATACTGTGTCTATTATTGTGACAGGCCCTATTGCTAAAAAACTGGCTGATGATGGCGAAATTAGTGGTAAACGTTCTGCCAGTTTATTAGATATTTTTGCCTGTGTAACCCAAGGGTCTTTGCCTTATGGCGCGCAAGCATTATTACTCGGTGCTACATTTAAAATTAGCCCGTGGGATGTTTCAACCTCATCTTACTACTGCTTTATTTTAGCCTTTACTGCTATTGCTGTTATTTGTTTGCGCCGCAATAAAGCATAATCTCCCTTTTTACAGTGTATTAGCTGCGTGCTAATGCACTGTTTATCACAATAAATAATTAACAAATTAACCGTGTTTGCTATAATGTGATATTCAGCGTGTCACATAAAATATGGTTATGAAAATTAAAAACTTACTTCCTCTCGTTGCACTAAGTGCGTGTGCCTTAAGTTCAACAGCTACCGCTGCTAATTGGAGCAATACGGCGCTTCATATTAATAACGGCAACCACAAAAACCCATTTACTGAACAAAAATCTAATACCACGGTGTACTCAATTGAGCATGCTTCTGGGCATGATTATGGCGATAACTTTTTCTTTATTGATTACAGTACCGACAGCAACGATGATGGCTTTCAAGATCAAGACTTTTACTTTGAAGGTTACTCTACCCTTAGTTTATCTGCGGTAATGGACGAAAAAGTAGCGTCAGGGGCGCTTGTTGATGTTGGCCTAACCATGGGTATTAATGCTGCAGGCGATGCCAAAGTAGTTAAATATTTACCAGGCGTAAAATTAAGCTGGGATGTGCCTGGTTTTAATTTCTTTTCAACCCTTATCAGTGCATACATTGATGATAGCGAAGGCGTTGCAAAAGGCGGTGCACCCATTGAAACTAACAGCTGGATGTTTGATGTAGCCTTTGATTACCCGTTCATGATTGGCTCGCAAAAGTTTAACGTAAAAGGACATGCAGAGTACATTGCTGAACGAAAAGATGAGTTTGGTAACGATGTGCGTGCTTGGTTTTTAGCCCAACCTATTATTGTATGGGATATGGGACATGCGCTAGAAATGAAAGAAAATACCTTACTGTTAGGTATGGAATGGCAATACTGGCACAATAAATTTGGTACTGATGTTAGTGAATCAGTACCGCAAGTTCATTTAGAGTGGACTTTCTAATATATAATTGAATGTTTTAATTATAAAAAAACCTGTCATTAGACAGGTTTTTTTATGGCTGATCACAACTTACACTGCGGATTTTTACCTTGTGCTTTAGCTGTTTTTTGCTCGCTAAGCGCTTTACTCATTTGCGATTGTAAATTTGCAATACGGCTCGTTGGTGCTGGGTGAGTTGATAAAAACTCTGGCGTAACCCCACTGCCCGCTTGGCTCATATTTTGCCAAAGCGTTACAGACTCTTTGGGATTAAACCCTGCTTGCGCCATAAGATCTAAACCAATTGTATCCGCCTCTGACTCATGTGAGCGACTAAAGGGTAAAACCACACCATATTGAGCGCCTAAACCAAGGCCTTGCATAATTTCATTACGGTATTGCACGTTACCCATTTCAAGCGCCGCATTGCCCAGCTGCATACCCGTTTGTAAAATAGAACTTTGTGAGACCCGTTCATTTGAATGCTCAGCAATCACGTGTCCAACTTCATGGCCTAAAACAGTGGCAACCTGATCTTGATTTGTGGCTATTTTTAAGAGCCCCGTATGTACACCAATATAACCGCCAGGCAATGCAAAGGCGTTTGCAGATTCATCTTCAAATACCACCACTTCCCAATTTTGAGATGCATATTCTGTAGGAAGCACGGCCACTACTTTTTCAGCAATGCAATTGACGTAACTGTTTACTTTTGGATCTTTATTTATCGGCTGCGTTTTTTTCATCTCTGCAAAACTGGCAGTACCCATTTGAGTCATTTGCTGATCTGAGTAAAGCGCAATTTGCGTGCGCCCAGTTGGTGATGTTTTACAACCTGCTAATACTGCACTGGCTAGAACTATCAAAACCAATTTTTTCATTGTGTTACCCTAAAAAAGTTTGTTACTAAGTATAGAATAGCAAACGCGGTGTTAGTTTAAAATCTTTGCTTTTTGCAATTAAACAATTAAGTTAGCAGGCAAACTAAGTTTATCCAAGGCTATTGCCCTGCTATAATGCTGGGCCTATATTCGTTGTTTTGAGTTTTTAAATGAGTGCTTCGGCTTCTTCTTTTAATACCCGTATTTTATTGCCTTTATTAGCCAGTATTGTCGCGATCACGCCTTTAGCCATTGATATGTATTTACCGGCGATGCTGGTGATTGCCAATGATCTCAATACCAGCATGCCAAATGTTCAAATATCGTTGAGTATATACTTAGCGGGTTATGCATTGGGCATGTTATTTTTTGGCCCCATAGCCGATCAAATTGGCAGGCGTAAACTGGCACGGATAGGTCTCAGTTTATTTGGCTTAAGTTCACTGGCGTTAGCATTTACCACTGAAGTGCATACTTTTTGGCTGTTAAGAGCTGTACAGGCATTTACAGGCGCGGCCGCTACGGTTGTCGTCCCTGGGATCATTAGGCATATATATCAAAAAAATACTGCTAAAGGTATGTCTTACGTGTCTATGATTATGATGATAGCGCCTTTACTTGCCCCCTCTATCGGCTCGGTTATTTTAGGCTTTTCGGTATGGTCGACTATTTTTATTGTTTTAGCGACCTATAGCTTTGTTATTTTACTCTTTGTGCAACGTTATTTAATCGATATTCCAATATTTAAAAATGAGCGAAAAGGATTAGCATTATTCTTCTCAAGTTATAAAGTGGTATTAAGTAATACGCACGCCCGCGCCGATATTTTAAGCTCGATGTTTGTGTCGTTTGGCTTTTTTTGCTTTTTAACGTCCGTCCCTTATATTTACCTCGACCTATTTAAAGTATCAGAACAATTGTTTGGCCTGTTATTCGCTTTTAATGTAATGGCGTTGATGTTTGGTAATTTTTTAAATACTCGCGTAGTGCCACGTATTGGCTCACGCAAAATGCTTTATTATGGCTTAATGTGTGGCTTTATCTCTGGCGCAGCATTACTTAGCTTTAGCGTATTAAACTTGTCACTTTACTTTATTGTTGCGGCTATTGCTCCGTTGATGATGAGCCTAGGTATAATAGCAAGTAACGCAGATTCATTGATTTTGATGAAATTTGAGCAAAATACAGGGACTGCAACGGCGGTTATTGGCACCTTACGTTTTGGTAGTGGCGCATTAGTAGGCCCTATATTAGCGGTAATGCATGCACAAAGTGCAGTTCCATTTTCAAGTTTAATGTTCAGCGCAGTTGTACTCACTATCCTAGTGCAGTTAGTTCATTATTTTAAAGACAAAAAAAATGCCTCATAATGAGGCATTTTTTAATTGTATACTTAATTAAGCATCAGCTGCTTTAGATACCATAACCATTGCAGGACGTAATAAACGACCGTTTAATGTGTAACCTTTTTGCATTACTGCTAACACAGTATTAGGCGTCACATCATTACTTGGCTGAATCGACATTGCTTGATGAAAATCTGGGTTAAACTGCTCACCTTGTGGGTTTACAATTTCAACGCCAAATTTAGCCACTGCATCGTTAAAGCTTTTTACTGTCATATCAATACCTTCTAACAAAGGCTTAAGCGTTTCATTTTCTTTATCAGAGAACTCAATAGCACGCTCTAAGTTATCTATAACAGGGAGTAATTCATTAGCAAATTTTTCAAGTGCAAATTTGTGTGCTTTCTCAACATCTTGTGCAGCACGACGACGCATATTGTCAACGTCAGCAGCAGCGCGAACGACGCTATCTTTTTGATCTGCAATAGTTTGTTTTGCCGCTTCTAACTCAGCATATAACATTGCAATTTCTGCTTCAGGGCTTTGCTCTTGCTCGGCGTGTTGTTCTGCTGCTTCTACTGCAGCCTCAACGTCGGCTTCCATTTGCGCCACTTCTTCGTTCAATTCTACTTCTTGCTCTGGGTTTTGTGTCTGCTCAGACATAAAATATACGCTCCAATTCTTTACAACTGCGGTAATTATGGGGATTGAATAAAAAGATTCAAGAGCCCGATGGCTCTAATAATTTAAATTCTTGGATTATTTTCTCTAATTGCGCTGATTTCGGACAAATAACACAAAAACGACTTTGATATTCCTGATTTTGAAAGTACGGCACAGTGATCACAATGAGATCATCACAGGTGCTAAAAGGTAAGTTTTCAGCACTAAGAATAGAGACCCCATTTTTAAATGCGAGCTTATCTTCCACAAAATTTAAAAATGAAACACCAATATTAAGACTTTGCTCACAATCTATTTTTTTATAAAGGTAGTTTTCGCCCACCACAATACTGTTATCTGAGCCTAATTTTTGGCTTAGTTCACGCGTCCATTGAGTTAAAGAGTCATGACAATTACGCGGTGCCGTATTTGCCATTGCCTGCATTCTGTATAGCCCTTCAATGAGCGTTTGCTGGCTAAATACAGTGTTAAGCCAAGTGGCAAACTCGTAGCGTTGGCCGTCACTAGGATCATCAGGCTTGTTAATGCAAATATTATGGCTTTGCCCTGCTCTGTCTAAAAGTAAAATAAGCCAGTTATTAGCGTCAAAGTCTAGCACTTCTACTCTAAATACCTGCTGAGTTCTAACTTGAGGTAGCCCCACACAACAGCATACTTGATAACGTTGACTCAAACCATGTGCCAATTCGACTAACTCAGCCTGCTCAGGCTGCCAATAATTAGCAATAGCATCCAAAGTAAAGAACTCATCAAACCAATACTCAAACCCATCATTGGTAGGGACTCGTCCTGCAGATGTATGTGGTGAATACAATAAGCCTATTTTTTCAAGGCGTGCCATCGCGTTGCGAACAGTGGCAGAACACACCGCCATACCTTTTTGTTTTGCAATTTTTGTTGAAGGCACAGGTAAGCCATCACCATTACAGTACAGGCTCATAACAGCGGCAAAAATTTGCTGGTCTCGAGGATTTAGTTTCATGTTATCTACATCTTTACGCATGACTGTTATATCGGGGCTAGGTATTATTATTTCAAGTATAAGAAATTTTATAAATCTAAATTTTACAGTGAATTAATTAAATTAATTAGTCATTATTAAGGTCTGTTATTTTTGCGGATTAAAATTTGTTCAAACTAGGGGCGATTTAATCGCGATGCGAGCTTTGTAACCTAGTTGCCTAAGTGAAAACCGAATAACAAAAAGTTAATCGCCTCTAGTCAAACCCTTAGGGCAACGCCTGTTTCGCATTGAAAGGTCAACAGAGCCTAAGATCTGTGTTTTCAAACACTTCTGTTTTAGGTTACTCTACCAATACCGAAACTTTCAGTGTATATATTATGGACTCTCCCTTTAACACTATTGGCTTGATTGGTAAGCCAAATCATCCTAATGCAGCCGCTACGTTACAACGATTACATACGTTTTTATTAGCTTTAGGCTTTGAGGTGATTGTTGAAAAACGCACGGGAGGTCAACTTAGTGATGTACCTGAGGACAAGCTCGTAAAACTCGTTGACTTGGGAGCGCGCGCCGATTTAGCCATTGTGGTTGGTGGTGATGGCAATATGCTTGGCGCTGCAAGAGTACTCGCTCGTTTTGATATTGCGGTAATCGGTGTAAACAGAGGCAATTTAGGTTTTTTAACCGATTTAAATCCAGAAGGATTTGAAGGCAGTTTAGAACAAGTACTCAGTGGCGATTACATTGAAGAAAAACGTTTTTTATTAGAAGTAGAAGTGTACCGTCATAACGAACTTAAAAGCGCTAATTCGGCAGTAAACGAAGCGGTGTTACATGCTGATAAAGTAGCACACATGATTGAGTTTGAAGCATTTATTAACGATGATTTTGTATTCTCACAACGCTCTGATGGGTTAATTGTATCTACTCCAACAGGTTCAACAGCCTACTCTTTATCGGGCGGCGGCCCTATTTTAACCCCAGAACTCAACGCCATGTCATTGGTTCCTATGTTCCCGCATACTTTATCAAGCCGCCCTTTAGTGGTAGATGCCGATAACGAAGTACGTTTAAAGCTTAGTTTAGAAAATACCGATAGCTTACAGGTAAGTTGCGACAGCCATGTTGTACTTGCCGTATTACCCGGTGATGAGGTCGTTATCCGCAAAGCAGATAGAAAATTACGATTAATTCACCCAAAAAATTACTCTTATTATAATGTGCTTCGTAAGAAGTTAAACTGGGGTAGCCGTTTATACTAAAAACGGTTGAGCTTTTAGGACTGAGAGTTGTTTAATTGAGGGGCGATGTAATCGCAGCAAGAGATAGTTAATCGAGTGGGCAAAGTAAAAAGCGATTAAAACTACTGAGCATGCTCATATCCCTTGCCTCTAAACAGGTAGGTAAGGCTGAGTCTCTTTGAGTGCGCATGTTTGTTTCACCCCAATAGATAAACAATCTCTCAGTTATTGCCAAACATGCAACTTTAGAGCAAAATATCGGGCTAGATTATTAATCATCACCATCAGGAAATTGTAGCAATGACTTATGTAGTATTTCTTGCTTTATTATTGTTAATTACTTTACTTGGTAGTTACTTACTCATTGAAAGTAATCGTAAAAAGACTATTGAAGCAAAGAAAAAGCTGTTTAACGAGCGCGTTGCAAGTACTCAATCACGTTTAAAAATAAAACTTAACGAGTTACTTGATGCAAAAGTCATTAGTGCTAAACACCTTCCTCGAATTCAAGCCGTTGTCAGTAATTTCTTTGTGGTACAGCCACACACTGATGAAAATTTAAACAAGCTAGAGTCGCTATGCGATTTACTTATTAATATACTTAACGAAGAACTAATAAAAACCTATAAAAATAATAACAGCCAAGCTTTTTCCGATACCACTCAATATTTTATAGCAGAGTTACCAGCTCAAGGTATTTTATATAATAAAAACTTTTATCAAGAAGTCCTTCCTACGCTAATTTTAAAGTTAAAAACTGAAGACATAGCGCAACCAGTTGATAGTATTGACCTTAACGATGAAAACCTCCCTATTGATGAAGAAAAAAAAACATTAATTGAGTCCAGCCTTGCTTAAAATATAGAAATTTAATTTGCAAAAAAACAAAACACTGTATAAATTAACAGTTAATTCACTGGATGGATGAACAGTATGTTAATTGGTTTAGAAATTAAAAATTTTGCAATCGTAAGTAATTTAAGCACAGAATGGCATTCGGGTATGACCGCTATCACCGGTGAAACGGGAGCAGGTAAATCGATAGCCATTGATGCATTATCATTGTGTCTTGGAGAGCGAGCAGAAGCGTCTGCTGTGCGCCCAGGTACTGATAAAGCAGAGGTAAGTGCACAATTTGATTTAAGCAATTTACCACTCGCTCATGCTTTTTTAGAAGAGAACATGCTTAATAACGACGACAACGAATGTTTACTTCGTCGAGTTGTTTGTAAAAATGGTCGCAGTAAAAGCTACATTAATGGCAGCCCAGTTACCGCTGCACAACTAAAAGAGCTAGGCCAATATTTAATTTCTATTCATGGTCAACATGCGCACCAGCACCTATTAAAGGCAGAGCATCAGCTACAATTACTCGATGCATATGCAGGCCATCATAATCTTGTTAATGCTGTAAGCCAGCGTTATAAACAATTTGCTGACTTACAAAAAGAATTTAAACAGCTAGAACAACAGCAGCAGCAACAAGCCGCACAAAAGCAACTATTGGAGTATCAAGTCGCAGAGCTTGATGAATTTGCATTGCAGGCAGATGAATTTGAGCAAATAGAAGCCGAACATTATAAACTCAGCAATAGCCAAACTATATTGCAAGTCTGCCAGCGCGAGTTGCAGCATTTATATGAAAATGATGAACAAAATGCGTGTTCCATTTTACAGCACAGCGCCCAACAATTTACTGAACTTGCACAGTATGATGAAAGCTTAGCCAGTGTGGCAACATTATTATCAGAAGCCGCTGTTCAAGTTGAAGAAGCAAGCCGAGAAGTACGTAATTACACTGAACAAGCCGACTTGGATCCTCAGCGATTAACTGAAGTAGAAAACAGACTCAGTGGTGCAATGGACTTGGCCAGAAAACACCATATAAAACCCCAAGAGCTCGTTGGATTTCATCAAACTATTGCACAAGAGCTTGAGTCGATAAGTAATAACAGCTCACGTCTTGAGCAACTTGAAGGTGAAATTGAACATGCCCTTGAGGATTATCAAAACGCCAGTGAACAATTAAGTGCAAGTCGCCACCAGTATGCGAATACATTAAATGGATTGATCAGCGAAAGCATGGCTAATCTATCTATGGAAAATGGCGTATTTGAAATAGCATTGACTGCACAAAACGATCGCGCTCCAAATAGCTTAGGCTTTGATAATGTTTCGTTTTTAGTATCAACAAACCCAGGGCAACCATTGCAACCTTTAGCAAAAGTAGCCTCTGGTGGTGAGCTATCACGCATTAGTTTGGCTATTCAGGTTATTATTGCGCAAAAAGTCACGACCCCTACGCTTATATTTGATGAAGTGGATGTTGGTATTTCTGGCCCAACAGCTGCTGCTGTTGGTAAACTACTGCGCCAACTAGGTAAGTCTACGCAAGTAATTTGTGTGACCCATTTACCGCAAGTGGCCAGTAGCGCTCATCAGCAGTTTTTTGTTGCCAAAGAAATTGCAGACGGTGAAACATTTACGCATATGCTGGCATTGAATAAAGATGGTCGAGTAAATGAGATTGCTCGATTACTGGGTGGTGATAACATTAGCAAAACAGCTAAAGCAAATGCAAAAGAGCTTATAAAAGCGCACGGATAAAGTGAATCGCTTTATAGTGCGTTACCTTGATACGGTGAGGATACATTAATGCAAACGACGGTCATTTATTTTGGCTTAGCAATTAACTGGCTGCTACTGATTGTCAGTATACTTTTGGCTGTTTTTAGTAAGTTTAAACATACACAATTTAAGCAGAGCTTATATCGTTTTTTAAATGTGGCATTAATTGTACATATTGTTATTGCTGTTATGTTAGTTTTTAGCAGCACTGCTATTAGTGGCTTAATAACACTAAGTTGGTTAGTTATTGGCCTACAGCTTGTTTGTAACGTTATTTGCTATAAAAGTGTGAAACGCCGACAAGCCAGAGTGAAACCGAGCCTAGATCACTTCTCGATGGATTAACTAACAGCGCGTTTAAAAAAGCCCACAATCTATGTATTGCGGGCTTTTTTATTTGTAAAATCTTATAATTGTAAATAGCTAGGTCAAAACCTACGTCCCTTTTTGTAGACCTTAAACACCGACTATGGAACCATAAATATTTACCTTTGTTTGTAAAACTGAAGAAATAAAAAAAGCAAACCCGAAGGTTTGCTTTTGACTCCATTCTAACAAAAGCATTATTTACACTTTTAAATAATCCATAATGCCTTCTGCAGCGTTACGCCCCTCAAATATAGCGGTGACCACTAAGTCTGAACCACGAACAATATCGCCACCAGCAAATATTTTAGGATTAGTGGTTTGATGTGTAAATTCACCTTGCTCGGGTGCATTAATACCACCCCAGTGGTTAATTTCTACGTCGTACTGCTCTAACCAATCCATTTTATGTGGCTTAAAACCAAATGCCATAATCACTTGTGTGGCTTCAATAATATGCTCTGAACCCGGTACTTCCTCAGCGCGACGGCGGCCGTTTTCATCTGCCTCGCCAAGCTGAGTTTTTACCATTTTAACACCGGCTACAGCACCTTTGTCATCAAGTACAATCCCTTTAGGCTGAACGTTATAAGTAAAAATTACGCCCTCTTCTTTGGCATTTTTTACTTCGCGTTTTGAACCTGGCATGTTCTCTTCATCACGACGATAAGCACACGTTACTTTTAACGCGTTATGACGAATAGAGGTACGCACACAGTCCATTGCTGTATCACCACCACCTAACACCACTACTTTTTGGTTTGCCATATCAATGCAAGCTTGTTTAGACTCATCGTAACCCATAACACGATTAGTGTTACCAATTAAAAATGGCAGGGCATCATGCACTCCCGGTGCATCTTCGTTCTCAAGCCCCGCTCGCATACTCTGATAAGTCCCCACGCCCAAAAATACAGCGTCATACTCATTAAGTATTTCATCCATGCTAATGTCTTTACCTACTTCGACATTAAGCTTGAATTCAACACCCATTTCGGTAAATATTTCGCGACGTTTTTGCATGACTTCTTTTTCTAATTTAAAAGAAGGAATACCAAAGGTTAACAGCCCACCAATTTCAGGGTGACGGTCAAATACCACAGGCTTTACGCCATTACGCACTAAGATATCTGCACAGCCCAGGCCCGCAGGCCCTGCGCCAATAATGGCAACTTTTTTATCAGTCCATGTCACATAGGACATGTCTGGTTTCCAGCCCATTTTAAACGCGGTGTCGGTGATGTATTTTTCAATATTACCGATTGTTACTGCACCAAACTCTTCATCTAATGTACATGAGCCTTCGCACAAGCGGTCTTGCGGGCATACTCGCCCACACACTTCAGGCAAACTGTTAGTACGGTGAGATAGCTCAGCGGCCTCTAAAATACGCCCTGTACGGATCAGTTTTAACCATTGTGGAATATAATTATGTACTGGACATTTCCACTCACAATAAGGGTTACCACAATCAAGGCAACGATCCGCTTGTGAATTAACCTGATTTTCTGAAAAGGGTTCATAAATTTCTACGAACGATTTTTTACGCGACGAGATTGGTTTTTTGCGTGGATCTACACGCTGCACGTCTATAAATTGATATACATTTTCGCTCATACTGCCCCCTTATTGCGCCTGAACACGTAGTTCGGCGCTACTGCGAGCGCGGTGCCCGAGTAAACTTTTTACGTCACTTGATTTAGGTTTTACTAATTTGAACATCGGTAAATAAAGTTCAAAGTTAGCTAAAATAGTTTCTGCTCTGCATGAGCCTGTTAGCTCTAAATGATCAGCAATTAAGCCGCGTAAATGCTCTTGATGTGAACTTAAGTCATCTAAAGTAACCACTTCAACCAACTCTGGGTTAATGCGTTTCTCAAAATCACCTCGTTCATCTAAAATGTAAGCGAAACCACCGGTCATACCTGCACCAAAGTTCACTCCTACATTACCAAGTACACACACAACGCCACCGGTCATGTATTCACAACCGTTATCACCTACGCCCTCAACAACAGCTTGCACGCCTGAGTTACGTACAGCAAAACGCTCGCCTGCACATCCTGCTGCAAACAATTTACCGCCGGTTGCACCATATAAACAGGTATTGCCAATAATTGTTGCTTTATGACTTTCAAATGACGAACCCAATGGTGGGCGAATAACTAGCTTACCGCCAGCCATGCCTTTACCAACGTAATCGTTAGCATCGCCAACCAAAGTCATTTCAAGGCCACCGGCATTCCATACACCGAATGACTGACCAGCTGTACCATGTAATTCAATAACCACAGGATCTGCGGCCATGCCTTGATTACCGTGTTTATCAGCAATATATCCAGAAAGCATGGCACCTACTGATCTGTCGGTATTACAAATACGACTTACTAATGAAATGCCGCTTGAGTTATCTATTGCCTCTTGTGCCTTACCAAGTAAGTTCTCATTTAACTCACCTAAATAATGCGAGCTATTTGGTGCACTGCAAAACAAAGTTTCACCCGTTGGATTATTTGGCTGAGCGATAACCGCTGATAAATCTATTTTTTGCTGCTTCGCTGTTTTGCCTTCAATGGCTTCGAGTAAGTCTAAGCGACCAATTAAATCGGTTAGGTTTGCAACCCCTAAACTTGCCATAATTTCGCGCGCTTCTTGAGCAATGAACTTAAAGTAATTCATCGCCATTTCTGGCAGACCATGATAATGCTTTTGACGTAATGTTTCGTCTTGTGTTGCCACACCTGTCGCACAGTTATTTAAGTGACAGATTCGTAAGTATTTACAGCCTAATGCAACCATAGGCCCTGTGCCAAAGCCAAAACTTTCGGCGCCTAAAATGGCCGCTTTGATGATATCAAGGCCGGTTTTTAAACCGCCATCTGTTTGCAGGCGAATACGATGGCGAAGGCCATTTTCTACCAATGCTTGTTGTGTTTCAGCAAGTCCCAACTCCCATGGGCTGCCAGCGTATTTAACTGAGGTTAATGGACTTGCACCTGTGCCACCATCATAGCCTGAAATAGTAATTAAGTCGGCATACGCTTTTGCTACACCGGTTGCAATTGTGCCAACACCCGGTTCAGATACCAGTTTTACTGAAATCAATGCATTCGGGTTTACTTGTTTTAAGTCAAAAATCAGCTGGGCTAAATCTTCGATAGAATAAATATCGTGATGCGGCGGAGGTGAAATAAGAGTCACACCCGGTACCGAGTAACGAAGCTTGGCAATATAGGGAGTGACTTTTTCACCCGGTAATTGTCCGCCTTCCCCAGGTTTAGCGCCTTGTGCCACTTTTATTTGAATAACATCAGCGCTACGTAAGTAATGTGGGGTGACACCAAATCGACCCGAAGCTACTTGTTTAATACGTGAATTTTTTTCTGTACCGTAACGAAGTTTGTCTTCGCCACCTTCACCAGAGTTTGAGCAGCCACCTAAACGATTCATGGCAATTGCAAGTGCTTCATGCGCCTCTGGTGATAATGCACCAATACTCATGGCGGCTGAGTCAAACCGTTTATAAAGCTCAGTGGCAGGCTCTACCTCATCAATGCTTATACCCTTTTCTGGCAGTTTTAAAGCCAACATATCGCGCAGAGTCGCGACTGGACGGTGATTTACTAGCTTTGCGTATTCGCTGTAATCACTGTACTCGCCGCTACGTACTGCTTTTTGTAACGTTTGAATCACATCAGGGTTGTAAGCATGGTACTCGCCGCCGTGTACGTACTTAAATAAACCACCATGGCTTAATAATTTACGTTTACTAAACGCCAGTTTATGCAAGCTTTGCTGATCGTCATCAAAGTCGCTAAAACACGCCCCTTTAATACGACTCGCCACGCCTTTAAAACACATCTCAACAATAGCGTCCGATAGACCAACGGCTTCAAACAGCATTGAACAACGATATGAAGCCACGGTACTAATGCCCATTTTAGACATGATTTTGTACAAGCCTTTATTAATTGCTTGACGATAAGCCAGTGTAACTTCACAGTATGACTTATTAATTACCTTGGTATCGCTCATAGCCACAAGTGACTCGTACGCTAAATACGGGTAAATTGCGGTTGCACCAAATCCAAGTAGTACCGCAAATTGATGCGCATCGCGAACGCTGCCAGTTTCAATAATAATATTTGACTCACAGCGTAAGTTATTATCTACCAAGCGTTTTTGTACCGCACCCACCGCCATAGCAGCAGGGATAGGTAATTGATTGTCATCAAAGTTACGATCCGTTAATACCAGCATAATGCAGCCAGATGCGGCTTTTGCTTGTGCTTCATCACAGATGCGCTTAACCGCATTCTCAAGGCCTTCTTCTACGGTGTAAGTAATATCAATCTTACAATAGCTGTAGTGCGCTTCATCGGCGTTAAGTAGCTGCTGCATATCAGCGTACATTAAAATAGGCGTATCAAATTGCAGGCGTTTAGCGTGCCCTGTTGTTTCATTAAATACGTTTTGCTCACTGCCAATACACGTTGCAAGCGACATTACATGGTTTTCACGTAACGGATCAATTGGCGGATTAGTAACCTGAGCAAACTTTTGACGGAAATAATCATAAAGTGAACGGTGCCCTTCACTCAGTACGGCAAACGGCGTATCGTCACCCATTGAGCCAGTGGCTTCTTGCCCATTTTCACCCATGACACGAATGACGCTGTCTAGCTCTTCGTTAGTATAGCCAAACATCTTTTGGTATTTGACAAGGGTTTCATCATCAAATGAGCGATTGCCCGCATCTTGCTCGGTAAGTGCTTCAAAAGGCGTTAATCGTTTAACGTTTTCTTCTAACCACGACTTATAAGGGTGGCGTGATTTTAAATCTTGGTCAATTTCATCTGAATGCCAAATTTTACCCAATTTAGTATCAATAACGAGGAGTTCGCCCGGGCCTACACGTCCTTTTTCGACCACTTCGTCAGCAGTGTAATCCCATATACCCACTTCAGAGGCTAAAGTAATAAATCCATCTTGAGTAATGATATAACGCGCAGGGCGCAGGCCATTTCGGTCTAGGTTACAGGCAGCAAAACGACCATCCGACATAACAATCCCTGCAGGGCCATCCCACGGTTCCATATGCATAGAATTAAAATCATAGAATGCACGTAAGTCGTCATCCATAGCACGGTTTTTTTGCCATGCTGGCGGTACCAGCATACGCATCGCACGGAATAAATCCATACCACCAGCTAAAAACAGCTCTAGCATATTATCGAGGCTAGATGAGTCAGACCCTGTTTCATTAACAAACGGCGCTGCGCTTTGTAAATCAGGAATAAGCGGCGAAGCAAATTTATAAGAGCGTGCACGAGCCCACTGACGGTTACCTTCAATAGTATTAATTTCACCATTGTGCGCTAAATAACGAAATGGTTGCGCTAAAGGCCAGCGAGGCTGTGTGTTTGTAGAGAAGCGTTGATGAAAAACACAAATAGCACTGGTCATGCGAATATCAGCAAGATCGAGATAAAAATTTGGCAAGTCAGCAGGCATCATTAAGCCTTTATAGATGGTAACTAGCCCAGATAAGCTCGCAATATAAAATGATTCATCATCCATCAAGCGCTTTTCTGCACGACGACGTGCAACATATAAACGTCGCTCTAAATCTTTAGAACGCCACCCTTCAGGCGCACTAATAAAAATTTGTTCAAACCCAGGCAATTGCTTTAGGGCTATAGGTCCTAACATTGATGGATCGGTAGGGACAACACGCCAACCTAAAATATTAAGCGTTTCTTTTTCTAGTTCTTCGCTTAAAACATCTTTAGCTGCTTGTGCTAATACCGGATCAGCATTGAGGAAAATCATCCCAACGGCGTAATTTTTACCTAAATGCCAATTATTTTCAGCAGCAATAGCACGAAAGAAGCTGTCTGGTTTTTGAAGTAACAAGCCACAACCATCACCCGTTTTACCATCAGCAGATATACCGCCGCGGTGCTGCATGCGATCTAAACCGGTGATCGCCGTACGGATGAGTCGGTGACTCGCTTGGTTATTAACTTGGGCTATTAAGCCAAAGCCACAATTATCTTTTTCTAGTTTTGAGTCATATAACATGGACCCCTCCCCTTGCTGCACTGTTAACGTGGATGAACGGCTCGACGATTTGCTAACAGACGATCAAAATTAGCGTTATTCCTAACCTGAGTCAATATCTTTCTGAATACATATTCATTATATTGAATATATTTCAACTTCATTAAAAATCATAAAATAATGCTAAATATTAACATTTGAGTAGATATTGGATCGAAAACTTTAATGACACCGGTGTTATTTTTAAGAACTTGTAAATAAAACCTCCTCACAACAGGCAGTTTACGTAAACGTAAAGGAGGCTTAAAATGAATAACTATTCACCAGATATCATTCCATCATTTTTGCTTTATTCGTAATACATCTAAACATGACATTTAATTACATCGACTTCTATTAGCACATAGTTTATTCAATGAATTTGCACGTTAGTCTTATGCTATGCATTAATTAACAACTTTCTTTGCTTTACGTTGAGGTAATCTCACCCCACAGCCAAATCAAAAAAGTGCCCGCAGCGGACACTTTTTATGTCCGCGGACACATAAAAAGAAAGTTTAAAAATAAAAAGTAATTAAATTCAACAAGATAAAAAATGGCACGCTATTCGAATATCCCATAACTATATAAATTTTGAGGGCATTTGAATGTTTACTATTGGCTTATTTTTAATTTCACCAATTATTCTGTTTATTGCCTCGCTAATGATTACTGTGTTTGAAAAACACTAAGCAAAGAGAACAAATAATGATTAAAGACACTAGCGGGCAAGACACGCAAATCTCACGACCTATAAATTTTAAAAAAAACATATGGCTGTTTATATTTACTGTGGGCTTAGTTGCTCTATGTGTATATGCATTATTAAATACTGATCAAGAAGGTACTATCTCGGTTGATAGAGTAAGCCTACAAATAGCCACAGTGGTGCGCCAATCACTAATACGTGATGTTGCAGCCAGCGGTAAAATTGTAGCCGCCAGAGCACCAAAAGTTTACAGCCCTGAACGAGGCTTTGTTTCATTGAAGGTAAATGCTGGTGACTCAGTCAAACTGAATGATGTAATAGCCATGGTTGAGAGCCCCGAGCTCACAAACGAATTAAAGCAGCAACAGTCTGTTTTAGCTCGTCTTGAGGGCGAGCTACAACGTAAACACCTTGAGGCACGCCGCCAATCATTAAGCTTAAATAAAGCGCTTGATCTAGCACAAGTAGAATTAAACGCTGCCGATAGAGAAAATCGCAGAGCGACTTTGTCAATGCAAAAAAATGTGATCAGTCAAATTGATCATGAAAAAGCCATTGATGAGCTTGCCCGTGCAAAACTTTCTTATAAACATGCAGAGCAAGAAGTTGAATTGTCCAAAGATACACTTGCTTTTGAACTACAGGCCGCTAAACGAGATGTCACTCGTCAACAACTGATTGTCGATGATCTACTTCGCAAAGTTAATAACTTAACAATTAAAGCCACTGTGTCAGGGATTGTAGGTAACTTACTAGTTCAACAAAGAGAAGTGGTAACACAAAGCCAACCATTAATGACTTTAGTTGATTTGAGTAATTTTGAAGCAGAACTACAAGTCCCTGAAAGTTATGCAAATGAGCTTGGTTTAGGTATGGACGTAGAGATAACAATGGGCGCTAGCAAAGTAATGGGTACCCTTTCTGCCATTTCACCAGAAGTCAATAATAGAGAAGTCACAACGCGTGTACGCTTTAACAAAGACATGACGGGCATCAGACAAAACCAACGATTAACCGCACGTATTTTATTAGAAAATCGTGACGATGTTTTACAGGTTAAGCGTGGGGCATTTTTACAACAAGGCGGCACACAGGTTTATAAAATTACCGGTGATACAGCTCAGCTCATTGATATTTCAATTGGTGCAACCAGCATTAATGCGGTTGAGTTAATTTCAGGGGTTCAAGCTGGCGATGAATTGATTATCTCAAGCTATAACAGTTTCAAACACACACACACGTTATTACTTCGCTAACAATCGCGTAGAACCAAATAATAAAAGGAAAAAGCATGTTAAAGATGAATAATATAAGTAAAGTATATCAAACTGAAATGGTGCAAACCCATGCATTACGTGACTTTAATCTGCACGTTGATGAAGGCGAATTTATTGCTGTAACAGGCCCTAGCGGGTCAGGAAAAACGACCTTTTTAAATATCGCTGGAATGTTAGAGCCTTTCTCCGCAGGTGAATACTTACTTGATGGAATTGATGTCGGTAAGTTAAACGATAACCAACGTGCAGATTGTCGAAATCAAAAAATAGGCTTTATCTTCCAAGGGTTTAATTTAATACCTGACTTAAACTTATATGAAAATATTGAAGTACCGCTACGTTATAGGGGTATTAAAGCCGCAGAGCGTAAACGTCGCATTGAAAAATGCTTAGAACAAGTTGGCCTTGCCTCTAGGGCAAAACATTTGCCGCAGCAACTCTCTGGCGGACAGCAACAACGAGTGGCCATAGCACGCGCGCTTGCTGGCGAGCCACGGTTTTTACTTGCCGATGAGCCAACCGGTAATCTCGACAGCCTTATGGCTCGTCAAGTAATGGAGCTGCTTGAACAAATAAATCGTGATGGCGCAACCATTGTCATGGTCACCCATGATGCAGAGCTTGCTCGGCGTGCCCCTCGGAACATTCAAGTTGTCGACGGTCAACTTGCCGATTTCACCTTGTACCAAGGTGCACAAAACCTTAAAAATGTTGCTGGAGCCTAAGCCATGCTATTACATTACCTCGATTTAAGTTGGCGCAGCTTCAAGCGCACGCCTTTAGTGAGCTTTTTAATGGTACTGGCGATTGCCATTGGTATTGGCATCACTATGATCAGTTTAAGCGTTTATCACATGATGTCGGCGGATCCCATTGCGCATAAAAGTAGCCAGCTCTATGCTGTGCAGCTGCAAATAATGGATGATGGCCACACTTGGTGGACGTCTGATAACCTCCCGCAACAACTAACTTATCAAGATGCTGCTAACCTATATAAATCAGAAATAGGTGGCCAGCGTTTAAAAATGGTGCGCAGTGGATTCTCTGTTTACATAGATTCTGACACAGTAAAACCATTTAGCCAAAGTGCAAGACTAACAACCCCAGAATTTTTTAATATGTTTGATCTTAAGTTTCTCTATGGTGAAAAATGGTCTCAGCAGCAAGAAGAAAACGCGGCTCCTGTTGTTGTAATCAGTGAAGAGTTAAATAATAAGCTTTTTGCTGGCGAAAATTCAGTGGGTAAAATTATTTACCTTGATGATGCGAGTTATGAAGTGGTTGGGGTTACTAGAAACTGGCCATTAACCATCAAATACTACGATTTAAATAATGGTTCATTTAATGACCCTGAACAACTTTTTATGCCATTTAGTCTTCTTGAAGCAAAACAGCTTGGTAATTGGGGGAATACCAATGGTTGGAAACATGAGGATGTTAGAAGCTTTAGTGCCAAGTTACAGTCAGAAATGGTGTGGATTCAATTCTGGGTTGAATTAACTAACGAACAACAAAAAAATGATTATGAAAATTATTTATTAGCCTACATGCAAGAGCAACAAAAGCTTGGTCGTTTTAATCGCAAAGAGTTAGCTTACAGTATTCGAGATGTTAACCAGTGGATGGCCTATAACAATGTGGTCAGTGAAGATAACAAAATTTTAGTCGCACTTAGTTTTATGTTTTTGGCTGTATGTTTGGCGAATATTCTCGGCTTATTACTTGCAAAATTTTTACGTCGAGCTCCAGAAGTCGGTGTACGCCGTGCACTTGGAGCCAGTAAGCGACAGATTTTTATGCAACATATTATCGAAGTCGCCATGCTAGGACTATTAGGTGGGCTACTTGGTATTGTCCTTGCCCAGTTTGGCTTATTGGGTGTTCGCCAAAGCTATAGCTACTACGAAAGCTTAGCGACCATGGATTTAACCATGTTATTGAGCGCCCCACTCATTGCAATTAGCACCTGCATAATAGCTGGGCTTTACCCTGCTTGGCTGGTATGTAAAACCAATCCTGCAATTTACCTAAAAAGCCAATAAGGACGAACACTATGATGTTAGAAATTAAACCTATTTTCCATGCACTGTGTCGATCTAAAGTTGGTGCGCTGCTGTTACTTATCCAAATAGCTATTACTACTGCTATTGTCAGTAACGCAGCGTTTATTATTCAAGATAGAATGACTTATCTTAATCAGGATACAGGATACCCCGAAGATGAAATACTTGCTTTTCATGTCATGCACTTTGGCAAAGATGTCAAAAGCCACCAACAATTTGAACTTGATGAAGCGATGTTAAGAGCTTTACCCGCAGTGAAAGACGCCGCCTATATAAACAACATCCCCTTATCGGGAAGTGGTAGCTCTTCTGACTTCAGTATAAATTCAGCCCCTGAGCCTGGGCTTTCTGCAAGAACTGCTTACTTTTTTACAGATGATCATGCAATTAACACGCTTGGGGTTGAACTTATTGCTGGACGCAATTTTAGAGAAGACGAAGTTGTTGTAACTAACGATAATGATCAGCGAGCCAATGTTACCATTGTGACACAGGCATTATTAAATGAGCTATTTCCTGATGAAGATGGATTAGGAAAAACAATATTCCTTGGTGATATTCCAATGAAAGTCATTGGTGTAATTAAGCATGCAAAAGGCCCATGGCTCAAAGACAGCCGCCCAAATAATGTCGCATTAATTCCTTATATAAATCCTAATATCTCGGGGAATTTTTTAGTTCGCACAGCAGCCAATGAGCGGGCAAATATTGCTAAACGAATTGAAGACGAGATGCTAGAAAATTACAACAAACGTGTAATTATTCGAATTCGGGGCCTTGACCAAGATAAAGCCCAATACATGGCTGAAGACACATTGATGATGCGTATGTTAATTGTGCTCATAACCATACTGGTATTGGTAACCGCACTGGGCATTTTTGGTTTGACGCTATTTAATATAAATAAACGTACCAAGCAAATTGGAACCCGTCGTGCTTTAGGCGCTCGTAAATCTGCAATTGTTAATTATTTTTTAGTTGAAAATGCGCTGATTTGCATTGCTGGCTTATTTTTAGGTGCTATTTCAGCACTTTTACTCGGTCAGTTATTAATGCAACATTTTTCAATAGCGGCATTACCATCAAGTTATATTGCTGTCACGGCAATCATGGTGTTTACAATGAGTCTTTTGGCTGTATTTGGCCCAGCTAAACGCGCAGCAAATATTTCGCCGAGTATCGCAACCCGAACCATATAGCACAGCTCCCAACCTATGCTACACTGGCTAAACGCGGTGTAGCATTTTCAATATTTAAATAATAATAAACAGCGATTAAATTAACATGGAAAAAATACTTATCGTTGATGACAATCCTGCAATTTTAGATGCTCTGTCATTATTGCTAGAGATTCACGACTATAAAGTGGTTACTGCAAATAGCCCATTTGAAGCTATTCAAATTGTGCAATACCAGCGTATTGCACTTGTACTTCAAGATATGAACTTTAGTAACGACACAACTTCAGGAGAAGAGGGAAAGTTACTCTTTTATCAACTCAGAGAGCTAAATCCCCATCTGCCCATTATTCTGATCACTGCATGGACCGAGCTTGAAACAGCCGTTGAACTTGTCAAAGCCGGTGCGGCTGATTATTTACCAAAACCATGGGATGATGCCAAGCTTCTTACCTGTGTTAAAAACCTAATTGAACTAGGAAAGACAAAAAAACAAAATCAAACCTTATTGCGCCACCAGCAAGAACGGGATGCATCTTTAGAAAATGCTAATTTAGTAGGTTTAATTTATCGCAGTACGGCCATGGAGCAATTAGTTAAAATGGCATTACAGGTCGCCAAATCTGATGTCTCAGTATTAATAACAGGCCCAAATGGCAGTGGTAAAGAGCGCATAGCACAAATTATTCAAGCAAACTCACCTCGCCAAAATGCTGCGTTTATTACGGTCAATGCAGGTGCCCTTCCCCATCAACTAATAGAAGCAGAATTATTTGGTGCAGAAGCAGGCGCTTTTACTGGGATCACAAAACAAAGGATTGGTCGATTTGAAGCAGCTGACGGTGGCACATTATTTTTAGATGAAATAGGTAATCTCCCTTTATCAGGGCAAATGAAGCTCCTACGGATTTTACAAACTGGAGAATTCGAGCGCTTAGGTTCAACCCAAACTCGAAAAGTTAATGTCCGTGTAATATCAGCGACCAATGAAAACCTAACAGATGCAATCAGTAAAGGGCTGTTTAGAGAAGACTTATACTACCGCTTAAATGTGATTGAACTTAACCTACCAAGTCTTAGCCAACGACCGGATGACATACTTCCTCTTATTCGTCATTTTTTAGAAGAACGTGAGCTGGATTTACAATGCGAAAACCTACTTTTAGCCCATTCATGGCCCGGTAATGTTCGTGAACTTGAAAATGCATGTAAACGTGTCAGTGTGCTCAAACCCAGCGGTGAGATAAGCATCGACGACTTTGGTTTAACTCCTGTTACGTCTCAAACACACACTCAAAAAGTAGAGCCTAACAAACAACAAATTGAGGATGCTATGCGTTTACATAAAGGGGTGATTGCCAAAGTAGCACGTGAGTTTGGCCTTAGCAGACAAGCACTCTACCGTCGTCTTGATAAGTTTGAGATTGCCTACTAATGGTTAAATCAGGATACCGCTTCTCTTTAACGTCTAAAGTGATTTTAGTATGCGTATTTTCCTCTGTGATCCCTGTTTTTATCTGTTGTTGGCTGCTGGGTGTTGACGCTATAAAAACAGCACTAAGTGTCATTTTTACAGCCATTCTAAGTAGTTTATTGGCTCATCGACTCAGTGGTAAACTGGTTCAAGGTATTACTTCATTAGAAACTGGCTTATTAAATTTTAAGGATGGGGAACTATCGACTTTACTGGCCTATAACCATAATGATGAATTAGGTCATTTGTGCCAGCTTTATAACCAAACTGCAAAGCAATTAAGACAAGAAAAACAATGGGTTTACCAACGAGAGTTAATGCTTGATAAGGTATTACAAAACTCTCCTCAAGCTGTATTATTGGTTAATGATAATGATTTTATTGTTTATAGTAACCACAGTGCGAGAGATTTTTTTAATGCAAGTACAGCCCTTGAAGGCGAAAAAATCTCAGCATTATTGTCTAAAGCCCCACAGCAAATAATTAATGCCGTTAATAAAGGCGTAGATGGTTTATTTATTCTTGATAAAACAGAACAAGAACCGCAAACATGGCATCTTTCAATGGGTCGCTTATTGCTTAACAACCAACACCATAGGTTGTTTGTTTTTAAACAATTGACCCGCGAATTGAGCCGCCAAGAAGTTGAAGTTTGGAAAAAGGTTATTAGGATCATTAGCCATGAACTCAATAACTCACTAGGGCCTATGTCATCCATGTTACATAGTGCACAACTGTTAACGCAAAAAGTGGATGAACCTCGTTTAAAGCGCGTTTTCACTACCATTGAAGAGCGAATAAAGCATTTAAACGAGTTCGTTCAAGGCTATGGTAGGTTTGCTAAACTTCCACCACCTAAAATAACAACGGTTGACTGGCATTCATTACTCGATCAATTACAAAGCCAATGGCAATTTAATTTCGACCTTCAAAAAGACATCACTACACAAGCCGATCAAACCCAAATAGAACAATTGCTGATTAACCTGTTGAAAAATGCACATGAATCAGAGTCGCTAGCAGAGCATATTAGTTTAAAAGTAACACAAGATAGCCTTGGCACTCATATTAATGTGAGCGACAAAGGAAAAGGTATGAGTGAAACAGTTATGGCCAGTGCGCTTATCCCTTTTTATTCTACCAAGGTGGCAGGAAGTGGATTAGGTTTGGCACTGTGTCGAGAAATTGTTGAAGCCCATCATGGGCAAATTAGCCTACACAATCGGGACGTCGGCGGGATCAGTGTTTTTGTAAGTTTACCTTGAGAGTTGTTTAGCTTTAAGGCTGAAAACTCATCCAATTTAGAAATGATACAATCGCGTTCTGAAGTTTATGACCTAGTGAGCTAAGTAAAAACCGCGAAAAGCTGCCTACTCATTCGGTACTGTCATCGTATAAGCAACTTTGAGTACATACTTTATAGACATAAAAAAAGCTGCAAATTGCAGCTTTTTTTTACCTAAACGCTTATTCAGCGTCTGCAGGTTTATGCTTTGCAGCTGTTTCAGTGATCAGTGGTTGTAATTCACCACGTTGAAACATTTCAATGATAATGTCACAGCCACCAATTAACTCGCCTTCAACCCAAAGTTGCGGGAAGGTAGGCCAGTTAGCGTAAGCAGGAAGCTCTGCACGAATGTCTGGATTAAGTAAAATATCCACATATGCAAACGGTTCACCGCACGACATTAATGCTTGTGATGCTTGTGAAGAAAAACCACAATTAGGCAGTTTTGGTGATCCTTTCATGTATAAGATGATTGGGTTTTCAGCAATTTGCTGTTTAATTTTATCGATGGTTTCCATTTACAACCTCAAAATGACGATAGCGAACACATTAGGCCTTGAAAAAGTTTCACTGTGGCCTCAGATATATAGATTAACATAGGCAATTAAAGCCTCAATCTTAAATAGCTTTAGCAAGAGCATTGCTGTTTGCTAAAACTTGAGTAAAATACTCAACAATTATAGTAACACTATATTCCTGTTTGGTATAGATAAGTGCCCTGTTTGCGCAGGCATTACGTATTACTAAATAGACTATCAACCAAAAGAAGATGGAGATAAAAAATGGCATTTGAACTACCGTCACTACCGTATGCAATTGATGCACTTGAGCCACATATTTCACAAGAAACGTTAGAGTTTCACCATGGTAAACACCACAACACTTATGTGACTAAACTTAACGGTTTAATCCCAGGCACTGAGTTTGAAGGTAAATCACTTGAAGAGATCGTATGTTCTTCAGAAGGCGGTGTATTTAACAACGCTGCTCAAATCTGGAACCACACTTTCTACTGGAACAGCCTATCTCCAAATGGCGGTGGCGCTCCAACAGGTGCAATTGCTGATGCAATTAACGCTAAATGGGGCTCATTTGACGCATTTAAAGACGCGTTAAACGACAAAGCAGTAAATAACTTTGGTTCAAGCTGGACGTGGTTAGTTAAACTAGCTGATGGTTCACTAGACATCGTTAATACATCTAACGCTGCAACACCATTAACAGATGCAGGTGTTACACCAATCCTAACAGTGGATTTATGGGAGCACGCATACTACATTGATTACCGTAACGTGCGTCCAGATTACCTTAAAGGTTTCTGGTCACTCGTTAACTGGGAATTCGCGAACGCTAACTTCGCATAATTAGTTTCAAACTAATCTTTAAAAAGACGCTTAGGCGTCTTTTTTTATGTCCGCTACTTTATTTGATTAGGGTTATACGTAGGTTGTTTTCTAAAAGTGCATCATGATCATTTTTCATATAAATTTTTAATTTTATTGCACAAAAATTTAAATTCGTGACTAGACTTTAAATAGTGAATACATTTTCCAAGTAGGTTTCGGAGGTCATTATGACTATTTTTGATCACTACCAAGCACGTTATGAATCAACACAAGAAGAAGAGTACAGTGTTGCTGAGTTTCTAGAAATTTGTAAAACCGATAAGTCTGCTTATGCCAGTGCTCCTGAAAGATTACTGATGGCCATTGGCGAGCCTAAAATGGTAGATACCGCTACCGATACTCGTTTAAGTCGCTTATTTTCGAACCGTGTTGTTGCACGTTACCCTGCATTTGCCGATTTTTATGGTATGGAAGACGCCATTGAGCAAATTGTTTCTTATCTAAAACACGCCGCGCAAGGATTAGAAGAGTGTAAACAAGTGCTTTACTTGCTTGGTCCGGTGGGTGGCGGTAAGTCATCGATTGCTGAAAAGCTAAAGTATTTAATGCAACAAGTGCCTATTTATGCAATTAAGGGCTCCCCGGTTAATGACCATCCGCTGTCATTATTTGATCCCGTTGAAGATGCTAGCCTACTCGAAAAAGAATATGGAATTAAGTCTCGTTACCTCAAAACGGTAATGTCTCCATGGGCCGCAAAACGTTTACAAGAATTTAATGGTGATATTAGTCAATTTAGAGTGGTTAAACGCTTCCCATCAATTTTAAATCAAGTTGCGATTGCTAAAACAGAGCCCGGAGATGAAAACAATCAAGATATTTCTGCTCTTGTCGGTAAGGTCGATATTCGCCAACTTGAACACTTTGCACAAAATGATCCTGATGCTTATGCCTATTCAGGCGCATTATGTTTAGCCAACCAAGGCTTAATGGAATTTGTGGAAATGTTTAAAGCCCCCATAAAAGTGTTACATCCGCTTTTAACAGCTACCCAGGAAGGTAACTATAACGGCACAGAAGGCATAAGCGCCCTGCCATTTAACGGCATGATACTCGCCCACTCTAATGAATCAGAATGGCAAACCTTTAAAAACAATAAAAACAACGAAGCCTTTTTAGACCGTGTTTATATTGTTAAGGTTCCTTATTGCTTACGAGTGACCGAAGAAATTAAAATTTACGATAAGCTTATTGAACACAGTGAGCTTTACAACGCCCCCTGTGCGCCAGGTACACTTAAAATTTTAGCCCAATTTACCACTCTTTCGCGCTTAAAAGAACCGGAAAACTCAAGCATTTACTCTAAGATGCGAGTTTACGATGGTGAAACCCTTAAAGACACCGACCCAAAAGCGAAGTCGTATCAAGAGTATCGTGATTATGCTGGTGTTGATGAGGGCATGACCGGTCTTTCAACCCGTTTTGCGTTTAAGATTTTATCGCGAGTATTCAACTTTGACACCACCGAAGTGGCCGCCAACCCTGTGCATTTGTTTTATGTGCTTGAGCAACAAATTGAGCGTGAACAATTTAGTGCCGAGGTTGAAGAACGTTATTTAAGCTTTTTAAAAGGCTATTTAATTCCACAATATGTTGAGTTTATAGGTAAAGAGCTACAAACCGCGTACTTAGAGTCATATTCAGAATATGGCCAAAATATTTTTGACCGCTACGTTATTTATGCTGATTTTTGGATTCAAGATCAAGAATACCGCGACCCTGATACAGGGCAATTATTTGACCGTGATGCACTCAACGCTGAGCTTGAAAAAATAGAAAAGCCTGCAGGTATTTCAAACCCTAAAGATTTTAGAAATGAAATTGTTAACTTTGTACTGCGTGCTCGCGCTCATAACAATGGCAAAAATCCGCTGTGGACAAGTTATGAAAAACTACGCACGGTTATTGAGAAAAAAATGTTCTCAAACACGGAAGACTTACTCCCTGTTATTTCATTTAATGCAAAAACATCAGCTGAAGATCAGCAAAAGCATGAGGACTTTGTTAATCGTATGGTTGAAAAAGGCTACACGCAAAAACAAGTGCGCTTGCTATCTGAGTGGTATTTACGGGTTAGAAAATCGCAATAACCTTCATAATTGCAGTTTTTAGGAGGTCATTATGGCGCATTTTATCGACAGGCGTTTAAATGGCAAAAACAAAAGCACAGTTAACCGCCAGCGTTTTATTAGGCGTTATAAAAAGCAGATCAAAGAAGCGGTGTCTGATGCGATCAATAAACGCAGTGTCACTGATTCAAGCTCTGGAGAGAGTATCTCTATTCCGCAGCGTGATATTAGCGAACCTACTTTTCATCAAGGTAGAGGCGGTAATAGAGAGCAAATACACCCTGGGAACGATCAGTTCTCTACTGGCGACAAAATAGAACGCCCTAAAGGAGGCAAAGGCGGTGGCGCAGGCGAAGGTGAAGCAAGTGACTCTGGCGAAGGCCAAGATGAATTTGTTTTTTCTATCTCTAAAGATGAATACCTTGATTTGTTATTTGAGGATTTAGAACTCCCTAATTTGCAAGAAAATCAGCTTGATAAGCTAGTGCAAATGAAAACCCATCGCGCTGGGTTTTGCAGTGATGGTATGCCCAGTAATATTGATGTAGTGCGCTCATTACAAGGCTCTCTAGCTCGTCGTATTGCAATGACCGCAGGTAAAAAACGCCGCCTTAGCGAGCTTGAGGGGCAACTAGCACTGCTGCTTGAACAATCACACTGTGATAAAGCCGCTGTGGCCTTATTACAAAAAGAAATCGACACACTCAAACAGCAAATAAAAACCGTGCCCTTTATCGATAATTACGACTTACGTTTTCGTAACTACGACAAACAACCACACCCAACTAGTAAAGCGGTGATGTTTTGTATTATGGATGTGTCAGGTTCAATGGATCAAGCAACAAAAGACATGGCAAAACGCTTTTACATTTTGCTTTATCAGTTTTTAACTCGCAGCTACAAAGACATCGACGTTGTATATATTCGCCATCATACCCAGGCCAAAGAAGTTGATGAGCAAGAATTTTTTTATTCACAAGAAACAGGCGGTACCATTGTTTCAAGTGCACTAAAACTGATGAATGAAATAATAGCTGAGCGCTATAATGCTGATGAATGGAATATATACGCAGCACAAGCTTCTGATGGTGATAATTGGGCCGATGACACGCCCCAATGTGGACACATTTTACGTAATAAAATACTTAAAGCTGTTCGCTATTTTGCCTATATAGAAATTACCACACGTGCTCATCAAAGTTTATGGCGCGAGTATCAAAACATTAGTCAAACGAACAGTAATTTTGCCATCCAGCATATCCAAGGTGTTGAAGATATTTACCCTATATTTAGGGAGCTATTTAAAAAAGGTCGTCAACAGCAAGGGGCTGCATAGCCAAAGCGAGGTAGCATTATGAAAGATAATCGAATAAGTGATGGGCCCGATTGGACCTTTGAACTATTGCAACAATATCAAGACGAAATAGCCCGTGTGGCTGAGCACTATAAGCTAGACACCTACCCTAATCAAATTGAAGTGATCACCGCAGAACAAATGATGGATGCCTACTCAAGTGTAGGCATGCCCATTGGCTACACTCACTGGTCGTATGGTAAAAAATTTATTCAAACGGAGCAAAATTATAAACGCGGCCAAATGGGACTTGCGTATGAAATTGTGATTAATTCGAACCCCTGTATTGCTTACCTAATGGAAGAAAACACCCTTCCGATGCAGGCACTGGTTATGGCACATGCTTGCTATGGGCATAACTCATTTTTTAAAGGTAATTATTTATTTAAAACTTGGACTGATGCAGGCTCAATTATTGATTATTTATTGTTTGCTAAAAACTATATTAGCCGCTGTGAAGAAAAATACGGTATTTCCGAAGTAGAAAGCATACTCGACTCATGTCATGCATTAATGAGTTACGGTGTTGATAGGTACAAACGTCCACAACGAATTTCGTTATTTGAAGAGCAAAAGCGTCAGCAAGAACGGGCTGAGTATTTGCAATCACAAGTTAACGAATTATGGCGTACCATTCCTTCTCAACAGCAAGAGTCAAAAAAACACGAACGCCACTTCCCGCAAGAGCCACAGGAAAATATTCTGTACTTTATTGAAAAAAATGCTCCTTTACTCGAGTCATGGCAGCGAGAAATCGTCAGGATAGTGCGAAAAATATCACAATACTTTTACCCGCAAAAACAAACCCAAGTAATGAATGAAGGTTGGGCCACTTTTTGGCACTACACTATTTTGAACCATTTATATGATGAGGGAAAACTAACCGACTCATTTATGTTGGAGTTTTTACAAAGCCATACTAATGTTGTGTACCAACCTCCATACAATAGCGATTATTACTCAGGTATTAACCCCTATGCACTGGGCTTTAATATGATGGTTGATATACGTCGTATTTGTGAAAACCCAACAGAAGAAGATAAACGCTGGTTTCCTGAGCATGCGGGCAGTGACTGGCTCGAGACACTGCACTTTGCAATGCAAAATTTCAAAGATGAGAGTTTTATTAGCCAATTTTTATCCCCTAAGCTGATTCGGGATTTTAAATTGTTCACCATAGTCGACCATGCTAGTAACCCACATTTAGAAATAGGCGCTATTCACGACGATAATGGCTACAAAGCGGTTAGAGAAGCACTTTCTGCACAATATAACCTTAGTAATCATGAGCCTAACATACAAGTTTACGATGTTGACTTACGCGGCGACCGCTCTTTAACCCTACGATATGTACCCCATAATGCCGTTCCACTGGCTAACTCCCATGGGGAGGTATTAAAACACCTTTACAGACTATGGGGCTTTAAGGTAAAACTGGAACAGGAGTCAAATTCTGGTGAGATTTCAACCATTGGTCAATGTCCAATTGATGATTCACGCCATACAACAGAGTAAAAATAATGGACAAAAAAAAGCTTCTTGTACTGATTGATTCGGTTGAATTTGCAAAAACGTCATTGCAGCATGCTAAACAAAAAGCGCTGCAAGGCAATAAACATATTGATATTGTTGCATTTAGCTTTGAAGAAACCGGCAATATTTTATTTTCTCTGTCGCCAGAACAACTACTTGCGCTGCAAGATAAATGCCTTTCATCATTAAGGGCACAGTTGGAGTCACTGATTAGCGCTGAACTGGAGGGTTGCAGTTATACCTTTCAAACCGCATGGCATGAAGCCCCCGAGCAGTGGCTTAACGAAGATATTAATACTGATGACTACGAAATGGTGATAAAAACACGCCATATCGACAGCGACAGCCAATTTAGTGAACTTGATTGGCAACTTATCCGCTTTACACCCATCGCTTTGTATTTAGCGGCAGATAACAAGTGGCGCAAGCATACCAACATACTCGCCGCACTTGATTTAGCCAGCGAAAAAACCGCAAAACATAAGCTTAATCAGTCAATTATTAAATATGGCCTAGCATACGCACAGCGAACAGACTGTGAATTTTATGCCGGCTACACAGTGTATATTTCTCCAATATTAAGAGATTTAGGCTTAGTATTTTCAGAAGAGCAACTAGTCAATGCCTTTGAGAAATTACCTCAATCACAGCAACAACTCATTATTGATAATAACTTACGCGACAAACTTTATATTAAAGCGGGTTTACCTGAGCAGGTGATCCCAAGCTTAGCGGCCAAGCTCAATGCTGATTTAGTGATTATAGGATCTGTTGGGAATGTAGGAATTAAAGCAAAACTCATTGGTAATACTGCAGAAAAAATAATGCGCTTACTTAAAACTGACTTGCTTATTTTACCCCCCAATTAAAAAATGATGCCTAAGCATCATTTTTTATATCAGCGTATACCGACACTTTATTTCGACCCGTTTCTTTTGAATGATAAAGCGCTTTATCGGCAGCTTCAATCCAGCGTTCGTGATCTTTAAACTGATCATCAAAACACGCAATACCCACACTAATGGCCATATGCACCGTGTGCTCATTGTATTTCGCCGGAGAGGTTTCAATTAATTGGCGTAAACGTTCAGCAAATACAATCGCTCCTTGTTTATCGGTATCTAATAATGTAACAACAAACTCTTCACCGCCGTATCGCCCAGCAATGTCTGTTTCACGCAATGCAGTTTTCAGTAAACTCGCTATATGACGAAGTGCTTCATCTCCAGCACTGTGTCCAAAATCATCATTTACCTTTTTAAAGTGGTCAATATCAAAAATTAATAACGAGCAACAACCTTCGTTTCGCTTCGTTCGTAAAAATTCTTGGTGCAGTAAGTGCTCCCAATGCCCTCTATTGGCAAGCTGGGTTAAACTATCTGTTTGGCTTACTTGTTCTAGTTTTTTATTTAACTCTTCTAGTTCTTTTTTGTTAACCGCAATATCTGTCACATCGTAAATAATAATACAAATATGCTCGACTTCGCCTCGCACATTGGTAAGTGGAATAAACGTGGCATTTTGATACATATAGTCCGCTTTACCGGTAATTGGTCGGTAGTTTTTAAAACGAAAAATATACGGCTGCTGCTCCCAAATAGTAAATGAACGATTCTTTAATACAAACACTGACTCAGATTTACTTCTAAACCATTTTTCATCAATGGCCGGAAATAAATCAAATAAGTCTTTGTCTTTCACAGCGCTCGGTAACAAACCAGAATGATTTTCCATAAAACCATTCCATACATGCACTTTGTATTCTCGATCGAGTACAACAAGACCGACATCAACCGTATTAAACATATCCATTAACCAATGGATTTCATTCAAATCTAAATCAGCTGGCATAAATATTTAATCTTCTAGTAGATAAGCAACTTTGTATTTCAAAGTTTTCAGTGAATCTTCAGTAAAGAGCAACATTAAATCACAACTAATATCATGATTTTCAATACCGTAACTTATTTCTATGGCTAGAGTCCGTTGCCAGCGCGACTTATTCGACTGAACAAGCTCAGAAACGTCCCGATGCTGCCCCAAAACTATTGGATGCCCTTGGCTAAAGGTCATGTCGAGCTGTTTTGACAAGCCGGTTAAAATAGCGCCAATTAAAATGTTACTTACATCCATTAGCAACTCTAACTCAACCTTGTCGTTTAGTTCACCTTCGTAATTCATCAGTGAGGCTATTTCTTTAAAACTAGAGTCATTTAAAAGTAATAATGCCTCGCCAGATACCCCGCCACCTATAAAGCCTTGGCAAATACCCGATGTAGTATCATTGGTATCAACAGAGCTTAACGCCATGTTGAGCTCACTGACTTCTAAAACATTAACATTAGGAATGGGTAACTTAACAAATACATTAAGCAGTCTTGCAAGTAAATCTCCCGCTTGACCCATGGCAACATTAGTCAGCTCTTGATATATATCACGAACATCAGGGTCAACTTGTTCACCTAACGAGTGAGACATGCGTTCACGCAGTGCTCTATCTCTAATACCATGATGTTCAATAATGGCAGCAAGCTTTTCGGGGGAACACGGTTTTTGAATAAAATCTATGGCGCCAAGCTCAAGCACACGTTGATGCGCACTCGGTTGAATATCGCCTGATACCACAACAGTGAGGACGTCGAGCCCTTGCTCTTTCATTGCAGCAAGCACGCCATAACCGTCCATTTCTGGCATATTTAAATCAAGGAAAAGAATTTCAGGCTGGGCTTTAGTTATTTGTTTTATGCAGTCTACACCGTCACATGCAAATTCAACTTTAATATCCCAATCATCGGGTAAAGAGCGAGCTAATTGACGTCTAGCTAGTTTTGAATCATCACAAATTAAAACCGATGTTGACATATTATCTCTCTATTTTAAAACTTGTTGTACGCTGACACCGCAAAAAATAAAGGCACGGATATTATTAATTAATACCTATTTCTTATATATACATAGTAATCAAAGTATTGCTTATTTACAATTTTAGGGAAAAATAAACGCGTCAATTATTCTGCTTGGTAACTCCATCACAGTATAATACACTCACCACTATTACGTTAATTCTTAAAAGGAAAAAATCCATGCGTCGTTCATTAGCCTTTGCATTGAGCCTGTTTTGTTGCACTAGTTTTGCATCAGAGTTACCTGAAAACACCTTAGATGCAGGAAAAGTAACAGCGCAAGGTAAACCTGTTACGTTACTAGGCCAAGGCCTTAAAGTCGGTGCTGATGCGCCAAATTTTAAAGTGGTCGACGACAGCTTTACTGCCATTACATTAGAAAATTACCAAGGGCAAGCTGTATTGATAAGCGTGGTACCAAGCTTAGATACTGGTATTTGTAGCCTGCAAACAAAACATTTTAATGAAAAAGTAGCGCAACAGTTTCCTGGCGTAGCCATGTTGACGATTAGTGCTGACCTACCTTTTGCACAAAAACGTTTTTGCAAAGCAGAAAATATCGATAAAGTTACGACACTGTCTGATTCTGTATGGCGTGATTTTGGCCAAAAGTATGGGTTAATAATTAAAGATATGGGGTTACTTACTCGCGCTGTTTTTATTATCGATAAAAGCCATAAAGTTATATATAAGCAATTAGTTAGTAGCTTATCAACCGAACCTGAATACGATAGCGTTATTGAAAAGCTTAAAACGCTTTAAAGGTCGAATTTCAGATAAAAAAAACCGCTATGAAGCGGTTTTTTTGATTATGCTCTTAATTTTAGATAAAAATTAACCTAAAAGCTCAGCTAGTTGCTTGCTTACTGCTTCAACCGCTTGAGTACCGTCTAATTTATGGTACTGCGTATTACCAGCTTGCGCTTCTGCTTGGTAGTAGTCAACCAATGGCATTGTTTGCTCATGGTAAATGCCTAAGCGTTTACGAACTGTCTCTTCTGTGTCATCCGCACGGATAATAAGCTCTTCGCCTGTTTCGTTGTCTTTACCTTCCTCTTTTGGTGGATTGTAAACAACATGATAAACACGACCAGAACCAGGATGAACACGACGTCCGCCCATACGCTCAACAATCACTTCATCAGCAACATCAAATTCAATAACGTGATCAACGACGACGCCATTGTCTTTCATTGCATCAGCTTGTGGAATGGTACGTGGGAAGCCATCAAGTAAAAAGCCTTTCTCACAATCAGGTTTTGCAATGCGCTCTTTAACAAGGCCAATGATGATGTCATCAGAAATTAACTGACCTGCGTCCATTACTTTTTTTGCTTCAAGGCCAAGTGGTGTGCCCTCTTTAATTGCAGCTCGTAGCATATCACCGGTAGAAATTTGTGGAATACCGTATCTATCCATTAAAAACTGAGCTTGAGTACCTTTACCTGCACCCGGCGCGCCCAAAAGAATAATGCGCATATCATTGTCCCCTAATATGAGAGTTTATTTTAAAGTCTGAATTCTTCCACAAGCGCCGCAGATACTCAAGTAACTTATACTAATTGTCTAGAGTCTGTTGGCCTTTGCGGATTAATATTTGTGCAAACCAGGGGGAGTTTAATCGCGGCGCAAGGTTTGCAACTTAGTAGGCTGAGTAAAAATCGAGCAAAGCTTCTGCGTCCTGCTCACGCCATTTGCCACCATCCATGTAGGCAGACAGACCCCTTCGGGCAGCGTCTATGCAGCAAATTTAATCTTTAAAAATCAATAAACTCTATGCTCCAGCGCATAAAAAAAGGGAACGAACGTTCCCTTTTTACTCAATCATTGATTTTTAATACTTATTTGCTTAAATCAAGCATAAGTTTATTTAAGCGAGTGACAAATCCAGTTGGATCTTTAAGCGTACCGCGCTCAGCTAGTAATGCTTGATCTAGCAATACATGTGACCACTGCGCAAATTTATCTTCGTCTTGCTCATCATTTAAATGCTTAACAATCTGGTGTTCAGGGTTTAGCTCAAACACAGGTTTAGCTTCTGGCACTGCTTGACCTACTGACTCCATCAGCTTTTGCATTTGCGAGCTCATGTCGTTGTCGTCGCTCACCACACAGGCTGGCGAATCGGTTAAACGATGTGTAAAGCGTACTTCTTTAACATCATCACCTAATGCAGTTTTAATACGCTCAATAAGGCCTGCAACTTCTTTTTCAGACTCTTCTTGCGCTTTTTTAGTTTCTTCGTCGTCTAAGTCACCTAAATCTAAATCACCGCGAGTAATTGATTGAAATTGCTTGTCTGCAAATTCAGTTAAGTGGCTCATCATCCACTCATCAACACGGTCACTTAGTAGTAAAACTTCAATGCCTTTTTTGCGGAAAATTTCTAAATGCGGTGAGTTTTTAGCTGCAATAAATGAGTCAGCAACAACATAGTAAATTTTATCTTGGCTGTCTTTCATACGCTCAATGTATTGTTCAAGCGAGACATCTTGAGTGTCTGAATCGGTATGCGTTGAAGCAAAACGTAATAGCTTAGCAATGCTCTCTTTGTTAGCCGCATCTTCTGCTGGGCCTTCTTTCATTACTTGACCAAATTCATTCCAAAACGTTTGGTAATCATCGGCTTTGTTTTTCGCCATACGCTCAAGCATTTTAATAATACGCGACGTACACCCCTTACGGATAGCTTGGGTCACTTTGTTATCTTGAAGTATTTCACGCGATACGTTCAGTGGTAAATCATTTGAATCTAATAGACCTTTAACGAAACGCAGGTAGCTTGGCATAAACTGCTCAGCATCATCCATAATGAATACACGTTGCACGTATAATTTTAAGCCACTTTGGCGCTCGCGGTTCCATAAATCAAACGGCGCTTTTTTCGGAATGTATAACAAACTGGTGTATTCAGTTTTACCTTCAACTTTGTTATGTCCCCAACTAAGTGGATCTTCCCAGTCATGGCTTACATGCTTGTAAAATTCTTTGTATTCATCTTCAGAGATTTCAGACTTATCACGCGTCCACAATGCCGTAGCACGGTTAATGCTTTCCCACTCACCAGGAACTGCTGGAATTTTCTCACCGTCTTCGCCTTCAGACTCTGGTACTTCTGCTTTGTACATTTGTACTGGTGTAGAAATATGATCAGAGTATTTAGTCACGATACTACGAAGGCGCCATTCGTCTGCGTACTCTTTTTCTTCTTCACGTAGGTGTAGAATAATGTCTGTACCACGGCCTTCTTTTTCAATTTCTTGCAGCGTGTATTCACCTTCACCTTTTGATTGCCACTCTACAGCTGTTGTCTCGCCTGCTTTACGGGTACGCACTGTCACTTCATCAGCAACAATAAACGCTGAGTAAAAGCCCACACCAAATTGACCAATAAGTTGTGAGTCTTTGCTTTGGTCGCCCGTTAAGTTTTTGAAAAACTCTGCGGTACCCGACTTTGCAATTGTACCTAAAGAGCTGATCACTTCATCACGTGTCATACCAATACCATTATCAGAAATGGTTATCGTATTGGCTTCTTTATCAGCACTAATACGTACACGTAAATCAGCATCACCTTGATATAAGTCGCCGTTTGATAACGCTAAAAAGCGTAATTTATCGGCTGCATCAGATGCGTTTGATACAAGCTCACGTAAAAATATTTCTTTATTAGAATAAAGCGAGTGAATCATTAAGTTTAGTAATTGTTTTACTTCTGTTTGAAAGCCTAATGTTTCTTTTTGTGCTGCAGTCATTTATGTATCTCCAATTTGCAAAGTGTCTGCGTTATGCACTTAATATGGGGGGAGGTGTGAGAACTTCAAGGGAAAAAAGTAAAAAAAGCTGCCCGCAAAAAACAACATTATTATAAAAAACAATATCTGTTCAAAATGGGCTAGCACAGTGTAAATGCATCGGCTTTTGAGTGCTTGGATGATGAAAGTATATATCGCTGGCATGTAACTGCAAACGCGACGCCATCTGCTCACTCTGTTCACTTTTATACAAATCGCAGCCTAAAATAGGATGCCCAATTGCATGACTATGAATACGTAATTGATGCGTTCGACCAGTAACGGGGGTAAATTGCACTAACGTCTTGATTGGTTGTATAAAACGCTTAAGTACTGTGTAGTGTGTTAAGGCCGCTTTGCCTGTGGTGTTACATAATTTAACACGAGGAAAATGGAGTTTGTCTTTAGCAATCGGGTAATTTATTTGTCCGTGTTTATCACACACTTTTCCTTGCAACATAGCGACATAGCGTTTGCTTATGGTGTGACTTTGAAATTGTTGATTGAGGTTTTTTGCCGACTCACTATTGAGTGCCACCAGCATGATCCCTGAGGTTCCAAAATCTAATCGATGAGGTAACTTTGCTTCTGCAAAGGCGGCTGTTTTACCCTGTTGACCATTAACAAGCCTATAATGAACGGAATCCCAATTTAGTGGGTTTTTACCCGACAAACTCAATAAACCGCTAGGTTTATTGATCACTAAAAGCGCCTCATCTTGATAGATTATTTCCACTTCGCCCTGACAAACAGGCGCAACAAAATCATCAATAATGGCATTAGCCGATGGGCTAAAATCAGACATACACTATTCCTTGATAAACACTCAAAATGATTAAATTAACCATTTTTTTACTAGGAAAAACTTTGTAGCCTTGCCTGATGATCATTTTAATCATTTTTTAAGAATACGTCATGGTAATTCTCTAGCCCATATAAGGCAACGTTGCTCAGCACAGCAATATAACCTTATCTAGGCACCTGTTCATTTCGGGTTGTCTGTTGTTTGAGCTCGCACATTGCTGTAATTACTATGGTGTAGCATTTGCTCCATCATCAACTGCATCACCTTAGTACGTTCTTCCATCATTTGCATGCGCTCACTTATCTGGGCTGATGACATATCTTCAATATCGTCACTGTATTGGCTGGTATCGTTAATCAGTTGCATATTTTCACGCATTAATTTCATGTGCTTTTGCATCAGTAAATCACGTGATTGCTGATTATTTTCACTGCCAATTTGTTTCATCACTAACATCATTTCTTGCATTCTAGGCTCCATATTAAGGTGGCCACGGTGTTTCATCATCTCACCCATCATCATCTGACGATTACTTTCTCGGTTTTCATTTTCATGTGCCATAACCGTAAAAGAACTCAAGGTAATTATAAGTATTAGTGCAAAATACGTTTTCATGATTATTTCCTCTTTACATATTTAAGGTGTAGCGCTATTGGTAATTTTTAGCTCTACCAACGCTGTGTATTTGTTCAGGTTATTTATTAAGTTACGCCTTGCTTAACCATCCTTTTCGCCAAAAATAAAACACCATGACGATAGTTAACAAAACAAAAATCCCCCAAATAGCGGGATAAGCCCAATACCACGTTAACTCCGGCATATATTTAAAGTTCATACCGTAAATACCCGCAATAAAAGTTAATGGAATAAAAACCGATGACATAATGGTAAGTAGCTTCATAATTTCATTCATTCGGTTAGACATTGCAGACATGTATAAGTCTGTTAAACCACTGGCCATTTCACGATATGACTCGATAATTTCAACTATCTGAATATTATGTTCATACACATCCCTTAAATAAGGACGTGTAGCATCATCAATTCTGCCTCCCTCTTCACGATATAATTGATCGATAACTTCTCGCATCGGCCATACAATACGTCGTAACAAGGCAAGTTCACGTTTGATCCGATGAATTTGGTGCAACACTTGCGGTGTGGGCTTTTCAAGCGTGACAAGCTCTAAGTCTTCAAGTCGCTCACCATATTGTTCCAACACCGGAAAGCAGTGATCAACAACAGCATCAAGCAACGCATACAGTAGGTACCCCGTATTATTTTTTCGGATACGCCGACTTTGTGTTTTTAAACGCTCTCGAATCGGTTGCCATACATCTCCTGGCTCTTCTTGAAAGGTAAGCACTACGCCGTCGTATAAAAACAAACTCACCTGCTCAATGTTAAGAGTAGGATTAATTAAATCATCTTCTTTTGTGTCATTTCCCAGTGTTAACATCCGCAACACTACAAATAAATGATCATCAAAAAACTCAATGCGGGGACGCTGAGGAACGTGTAATACGTCTTCGGCTGTTAGGGTATGAAAACCAAAGTGTTGCTGAAATAGCCTTACAACATAAGGATGTGTGTTACTTACATTCAGCCACCTTACTTTAACCCAGTCAGGCTGAGGCACTTTTAAAAATGCTTCAATATCACTAATGTCGCCGGTTTTTATTTGGGCTTCACTGTAGTCAGTATAGGTAATATCAACACTGCCTATTGCTGGCGGTGTCATAATATCGCCAATATGCTCAATGCCTGCTAATTGCCCGGGAACAACCTTGCGCTTATGCTTTTTTGATGCAGTAACATGAGATATACCCGTGGTCGCTCTTTGGTGTTTAGCGCTTTGCTTTGATACCGAACCATTGAGTACCCTGACACGCTTTATGGCTTGCATAACATCGTTAAGTACTTTCATAATCAGCTCAGTTTTTACATTGTTAGATGCCGATACGCACCTTAATTAAGTTATTAAGCACTTAATTTAGCGGTTTATCTGCGAAATCTTAGTGCCTTCAATACTCACTTCAAGCATGAAGCTTTGTTGATCAAAAATGAACGCGTATGCATAAGTATCATCTTTGAACGTAAACGAAGAGAGGTTTTTAGCAGCGCCTTCATTTATAACAACCATTGTTGGCCCAACCCCAATTTCCCACCCTCGGGAGTCCTCAAGGTACTTTGCCGCTTTATTTGTCATTAATAAAATCGCATAGCTATATGATTGTGCCCCGGCTTGGGGGCCCCAAGGCCCACCTACTGAGTTGTAATAACCAATATATTCGCCTTTTTAATTAGGGTCTGTTGATCTTTTCGGATTAAAATTTGTTCAAACTAGGGGCTGTTTAATCGCGGCGCGAGGTTTGTAACCTAGTGGGCTAAGTCAAAACCGAGCAACAAAGAGTAAATGGCCCTTAGGCAGAACCCTTCGGGCAGCGCCTGTTTGGCATTGATGCTACGTTATCGCCTATTTATGGGGAATAACCACACCACATAGGCTCTGCCTTGCCTAAATACCAAACAAACTGCTGCAAATTCAACCTTGAAAGATCAACAGACCCTAATACTCCTTCCCCATAACTACCATCAAATATTAAACCCGCTTTAATAATATTTGGAAAAACTAAAACCGCGACCGCTCTTTTTGATAACTCATCAGCAACCTTGTTGGATTTATATAAATTAGCTAATGCCTGGCTAGCATCTTTATTAATATCGTTTGCTGTTTCAGCAAATGCATTGTTAATACTCAATAACGAACTAGCCATAACGATGATTTTGATAAACGCTAAAATACGACGCTTTAAATAAGCTTTAAAAAACACGCTTACGGTCTGTAAAGCCAAATACGGTATATCACTGTTCATGATAAAATCCCTGTCGATTAAAGCTCATCAGTTAAAATAAGTCGCTTAGTTATTACGTTATATTCAAAAGGCAATGCTTTAACTTACAGCCGTTCATTTACTTGGTCGGTGCGCTAACACGCTCACGAGGTATTATTTATTGTTAATTTTGAATATTGGCTAACTGTATTTATCGTTTTTAGCTGAGCCATGTTTATAAGCTGAGAACAGCAAGCAATTGCGCCCGCAAAAGCTCAGCAATAAAAGCCTTATGCTTTACTTTTATTCATCTGTTGCTCTATTTTTAGTACGCGCTCAATCGTACTAAGAACACTATCTGGAGTAAGGCTAATTGAGTCTATGCCTAACGTTACTAAAAACTCGGTAATTTCAGGGAAGTCAGATGGCGCTTGGCCACAAATTCCTGAATGTTTACCATTACGCTTTGCTCCTTCAACGGCTAACTTAATCATTTGCTTTACACCTGCGTCGCGTTCATCAAAATCAAAAGCAACCACTTCTGAATCTCTGTCGACCCCTAAAGTAAGCTGCGTTAAGTCATTTGAGCCAATCGAGAAACCGTCAAATAACTTGGCAAACTCGTCAATTAAAATGACGTTATTAGGTATTTCGCACATTACATAAATGGCCAGATCATTTTCCCCACGAACAAGACCTTGTTTTGCCATTGTCGCTAATACCTTCTCCCCTTCTGCTATTCGTCGACAAAATGGGATCATTAAAATCACATTAGTGAACCCCATTTCGTCACGCACTCGTTTCATTGCGGCGCATTCTAAAGCGAAACCTTCTGCATAATCCGGATGACTATAACGAGACGCTCCTCGAAAACCTATCATCGGATTTGATTCGACCGGTTCGAAAGGTTTGCCGCCTAACAATGTGGCGTACTCATTGGTTTTAAAATCACTCATTCTTACCACACATGGCTTTGGATACATCGATGCAGCAAGGGTAGCAACCCCCTCTGAAAGCGTTTTAATGAAAAAATCAACGGGGGTTTTAAAGGCACCACTGAGTGTATTGATGGCTTGACGAGTCTGCTCATCTACTTTTTGTGGGTGAATAAGCGCCATGGGGTGCGCTTTTATAAATTCAGTAATAATAAATTCCATCCGCGCTAACCCTATCCCTGCGACAGGTAAAGAGGCGAGCGCAAAAGCCTGATCTGGATTACCTAAGTTCATCATTATTTTGGTTTTAGGTGAGGCTAAATGACTCAGATCGGTTTCCTCTACGTTAAACTGTAAAATACCCTCGTATACGTAGCCAATTTCACCTTGTGCACAGCTTACTGTAATTGCTTGGCCATTGGTGAGTACATCTGCACCGTTATCTGTACCCACAATTGCAGGGATCCCCAGTTCACGAGAAACAATAGCTGCATGACAAGTACGCCCGCCATGGTTAGTAACAACAGCGGCAGCGGTTTTCATTACCGGCTCCCAGTCGGGAGTGGTGGTTTCGGTAACCAGTATTTCTCCTGGTTTAAATTCACTTAAGTTTTTAACATCATTAATAATACGCACAGTCCCTGCGCCAATGCGGGTGCCCACTGCCTGCCCTTTAGTAATAATAGAGGATTGATTTTTAAGGTGATATATTTTTAAAACATGATCGGTTTTGCGGGATTCAACAGTTTCAGGCCTTGCCTGTACCATATAAATATGACCATCGAGTCCATCTTTTGCCCACTCCATATCCATAGGCTTGTACTGCCCTTTTTGTTTGGAATAATGGTTTTCTACCTTAATAGCGTAGTCAGCAAGGATCATGACATCGTCATCCGTTATACAAAAATGGCGTTGCTCACTCTCATTGGTATTAATGTTGCTGGTATATTCAACGGCAATATTGTCCTTATTGAGCGTATCGGTAAAAATCATTTTTTGCTCTTTTTTACCTAATCGGCGCTTTAAAACAGCCCTATAGCCTTTATTATAGGTCGGTTTGTGGACATAAAAACTATCTGGATCAATGGTGCCTTGTACTATATTTTCGCCTAAACCGAGTGCCGCATTAATAAATACAACATCCTTAAAGCCTGTCTCTGTATCAAGAGAAAACATCACCCCACTGGCACTCATATCACTGCGCACCATTTTCATTATTACGACACACAAGTCGACTTTAAAGTAGTCAAATTGATTATCATATTTATAGTGAATTGAGCGATCTGTAAAATTTGAGACTAAGCAGCGTAAATAAGCATCTAGTAGGGTCTGCTCACCACTGATATTTAAATAACTATCATTTTGCCCTGCAAATGATGCCTCAGGAGAATCTTCTGCAGTCGCCGATGAGCGCACCGCAAGTGATAGGTCATCCCCATATTGTTGTTTAAGTTTTTTATAGTGACCAAGTATTTCTAATTTAAGATCATTGGGTAATTTACACGCCGCAATGATAGCGCGAGCTTTTGCGCCGCGCTGTTGCAGGTCTTGAACGTCGTCTGGTTTAAGGTCATCTAGTGCGCTATGCAAAGCTTGCCACGCGTTGTTATCGTCAAGCACATAGCGATAAGCCTCTGCAGTTACAGCAAAACCGTTAGGCACTCTCACCCCTTGAGCGGTCAATTGTTGATACATTTCGCCAAGAGACGCATTTTTACCTCCCACATGAGCAACATCGCCCATAGCAACTTCTTCAAACCAGCGAATGTATTTGTTTGACGTGATATTACTCATAACGAATTCCCTATTAAAAAATTAACTTCATCGTTTTTGCAACTACAGCTATGTTTTTTCAACGATACGAAACTCTCTTTTTAATAGCTAAATAAGAGGTAACAGAGCAAAAATAGGCGGCTATAAATTGCAACAATAAAAAGGGTTTAAACCAGAAAAATGACAAACGAATGGTAAGATTATTACTCAAAGGCGGGCTTGGCATGCCCTCCCATTTTTTTCAAGGCAATAGCCAAAGGACAAAAACCAGTAAATGATGACTGCAGCAGGTTAAAGCCAACAAATGCAGTTAACCATAACCAATAAACACTACTGAGTAGTGATAACAATAAACTTAGTAACACGACAAATCCGGCAATTCGCAGTACCCAGCGATCAATATTCATCAGTAATATCTCCTTAATAAGCTAATTTCATTATCCAGTATGCAATACCCTATGAGTGTAGGAGAGTTATCAATTAGCTTCCGTGCGCTAACTAACATAAGGTTAATCGATGATGTGTGCCTTATTCCACAGCAGGCTAATACGACGAGCAGCTTCAAGCCATAAGGCCATTAAAAACAATACACTCACTGCTACTACATAGTCTTCAGCAATAGGGTAAACTAAGCCCATTAACGAGCGTAACCAGGGGATAAACAAAAATGCTAACAGCAACAATATAATAGCGCCCGCTGTTTTTAAAACCCAAGGGTTCGCACTAAACAGCCCCATAATGGCGGGTCGAGTTAAATCGCGGTTAGCGAGAATCAATAAATACACACTTAAGATCAGCATGATCACAATAAGACTGCCACTACGGTTGGTATCCCAGCTCTGTGCATTCATCCAAACATACGCGCTTAGTAACAAAGCCGCGATACCAAGCCCTTGCACAATTGCGGTTAGTAGGTGTTTAAAACCAAAAGGCGAGTCTGTCGTTTTACGTGGTGGGCAATCCATTAATCGACTTGATTGTGGCTCGGCCTCAAATATGATGGAGCAGGCAGGGTTAATAATCAGTTCAAGTAAAACAATATGTACGGGCAATAAAAGTGCAGGCCAATGCATTACCCCTGGTAACAACGCTAAAGCTATAATCGGCACATGCACCGCAAAAGTAAACCGAATCGCTTTACGAATATTTTCATAAATACGACGACCTTGGCCTATCGCACTCACAATGCGAGTAAAACTGTCATCAAGTAACACTAAAGCAGCCGCTTCACGTGCCACATCAGTTCCACGTTCACCCATGGCAATACCAATATCGGCGGCTTTAAGTGCAGGCCCATCATTGACCCCATCGCCGGTCATTGCCACAACGTCACCATGGGCTTTGAGTATATTCACTAAACGCAATTTATGCTGTGGCTGTAACCGCGCGCATATATCCACGTTGTTTAATCGCTTCAGCAAAGCGGCATCATCTAAGCTATTCATTTCATTGCCACTAATAACCTCTGCCCGCGCTGATAGGCCAACTTGTTTAGCAATCGCTTTGGCCGTATCTGAGTGATCGCCAGTCATCATCATGACTCGAATACCTGCACGTCGACACTGTGCAATTGCATGTGGAACTTCGGGGCGCGGCGGATCCGCCAATGCAACCAGTCCTAAAAAAGTAAAATTAAAATCATGCTGCGAGCTTGGCCAATTCGGTTCATTATCATTGGTTGAATGCCAATTTCCTCGCGCGACTCCTAATACCCGTAAGCCACGTTTCGCCATGGTTTTTATTTGCTGTGTAATTATGGCTCGTTGCGCTGAGTTTAAGTGGCATGAATCAGCTATGGCTTCTGGCGCCCCCTTGGTGGCTAATATATGCGAATGCTTTTGTGTACTTTGAAACACTTTAGTCATCGCTAAAATATCAGCGGTGAGCGGGTATTCAAATTCAGGTTGGCGTCCATCTCGTTCATGTTCAGTGCCAGCTAACCAGCGTTGACTAAACTCTTTTATCGCTTCTTCCATTGGATCAAAGGGGTCGCCTGGTGTTGCTAACATGGCAAATTCACTCAACTGGTGAAAAGTCTCGGGAAGCTGCTCGGCTCCCTCGGGATTGAAAACATCCCCATCACCATTTAAAGACGAGGTCGCCAGCTCAACAACTTGCATACGGTTAAGTGTTAATGTGCCTGTTTTATCTACGGCTAAAACGGTAATAGCCCCTAAGGATTCAACGGCGGACACTTTTCGGGTAAGTACTTTTTGCTGTGCAATACGCCAAGCGCCCATAGCCAAAAATACCGTTAAGATCACCGGTATTTCTTCTGGCAAGGTTGCCATAGCCAAGGCCACACCAGATAACAAACTTGTTAGAATAGGTTGATTATTCCACCACCAAAGCAAAAATATTTGCCCACATGCAATTAATAAGGCCAAAGCCCCTAACCATCGCACCAGTTTACTTGATGCTTGTTGCAATGCAAAAGGTGACTCTTTGGTTGCGGCTAAATCGTTACCAATGCGCCCCACCGCAGTTTTTGCACCGGTGGCTATTACTTCAGCCTGCCCAATGCCGCTGGTTACTATGGTACTGGCAAATAGCGCGCTGGGGTGGTCTTTGTTGGGTTCGAGACACACATCACTGTGCTTACTTTTTGCTTGCGGCGTTTTTTGTACTGGTACCGCTTCGCCAGTGAGCAATGATTCATTAACCGCTAAACGCCCTTCAACCAGCATGACATCGGCCCCTATCCTATCACCCTCTTTGAGTATGATCAGATCGCCACACACTAACTCATTTGCAGCAATTCGGTGCTGTTGACCATCACGAATAACCAGTGCTCGCGGAGCTGATAAATCTTTTAAAGATTCAAGTGCACGCTGAGTCTTACGCTGTTCTATTAATGTGATGGCAATAATGACAAACACAAACCCCAGTAATAACAAAGCTTCGGTTCTATCTCCAAGGGTAAGGTAAATGCCCCCTGCAATTAACAGCATTAAAAACATTGGCTCTGTGAGTATTTTAACAATCATAGCCAAACTAGATTCAGGTTCACTGCCAGGTAATACATTAGGGCCATTGGCTGCGAGACGCTCAGCCGCTTGCTTCGCTGTTAAACCTTGCTGTGACGTTTTGTCATTTTGTGGCGTGCTGACATATGCTTTATTTTTAGTTGCTGAATGTATTTGCTTTGCTTGCTTCATGGCCCGTCGCCTTGTTGCTAGTGACGATACATTCACTGCAACTTTATTTATTGTAAATAACAAAAACGCTGGTTAAGTATATAAATTAGCTTAAAAGTGCTTAATAACCTTATTTTTTACTTTTTTACGGGTGTTTCACTTACTTGTGTGTTTTGTAAATACCTAAATAATTCGCTTTGGCTTGATAAAACCAGTGTCGTATTTTTGCTAAGAGCAAGCTCATAGGCCTGCAACGAACGAGTAAATGCATAAAATGCCACCGCTTGATCACTTTGATTATAAGCCGATGCGTAAATAGCAGCTGCTTTGCCATCAGCTAACCCGCGAATTTCTTCAACTTGACGGTATGCTTCTGATTGAATTTTATTTAAATCGCGCTCACGGTTGCCGCGTATTCGCGCGGCTTCTCCTTTTCCTTCTGACAAAAAGCGTTCGGCTATTTGGCGACGTTCGCTGATCATCCGCTCATAAATTTTAGGCCTCACACTTTCATTGTAATTAATTCGTTTAAAACGAATATCTAAAAGCGCAATGCCAAATACTTTGACCTTTTTAGCCGCTGCATTAAATATATCCTCTTCGATGAGCAAGCGGCCTATTTTTATAGGCACTAAGCTGCCAATGTTTTGTGCTTTTTCAGCCTCTGTTAGCAATTTATCTCGCAGCGGTTGGCGATTTTTAGTCGTACGAATAATCTCAATTAATTCATGCTTAGCAACTGCATTACGCGTTTCACTGCCAAAAATATCATCAAGTCTCGATTGCGCACTGCGCTCATCCCCCAAACGCAAAAAATATTGCAGTGCATCTGTTACCTGCCAACGAGCAAACAAGCTAACTGAAATATAGAGCTTGTCTTTGGTAGGCATATCAGAGGGTGTTCCCTCCCACTCTAATACCCGTTTATCAATAATATTAACTTGCTGAATAAAAGGCAGTTTAATTTTAATTCCCGCATCAGTTACCGGCTCGCCAACAGGGCGACCAAACTGAGTGATGATCACTTGCTCAACCTCATTCACCGTATATAACGCATTATTTAACGCCGCTAATAAAAAAGCGATTACAATACCAAGAATAAACAATAAAAAATGTCTCATGGTTGTTCACCTTTTAATGGCGTCAGGTTTAACAGCGGTAATACGTCGATAGCATTACTATCAATAATAATTTTATTATTAACTGTTGGCAGAACGTGTTGCATAGCCTCTAGATAAATTCGCCGACGAGTCACTTCGGGAGCCTGCATAAACTCTGCAAATAATGCATTAAAACGCAGTGTGTCGCCTTTTGCCTCGTTAATTCGTTTAATTCGATAACCATCGGCTTCGCGTATTCGCTGATCTCGCTCTCCTTCAGCCAAAGGAATAATGCGGTTATAGTCACGACGCGCTTCGTTGATCAGTTTTTCTTTTTCTTGTTGCGCCTGATTTACTTCGTTAAATGACGCTTGAACGGCTTTAGGCGGATTAATATTTTTTAATTGTACTTGGTCAATACTAATGCCCATAACGTACTTACTTGCCAGTGCTTGCATTTTGCGAAGCGCTTCAACTTCGATTTCTTGGCGACCAATAGTAATGACTTCATCCACAGTGCGATCGCCCACCACTTCTCGCATTACGGATTCCGACACATAACGTAACGTGCCCGCCGGATCGCGCACTTCAAATAAATATTTTTTAGGATCGGCTATCCGGTACTGAATAACCCACTCAACTAGCGCCGTATTTAAGTCACCGGTTACCATTTGGGTTTCCCCAATTTGGTTTCGTAGTATTACCGATTGACGCTGACGGAAAAAACCACTCTGGTTACCAATCGCCATATTTTGATTTGGATCGGTGGCGCCTGGGGTAGAAAAGCCAAACTCCTGTTTGAGCTGCCGTTTAGTGGGCACGATAGTTACCTTGTCAATCCCTAGGGGCAATTTGAAGTGTAAACCTGATGGTAAAACAGTAGAAAATTTACCAAATCTGAGTATCACGGCAACCGAGTCACTCGGCACAGTAAATAAAGCGGTATATATACTCATAATTAAAAATAATATAAGCAATACGCTGAGTATGGCTTTATATTTTGCGTTAGCGAATAGCTGTTGATACTGATTTATAAAACGATTTATTACGTTAGCAAAGTCGCTGGGGCCGCGCTTGATGGCATGATGCTTGTCGTTATTTTCGCTGATAGGAGGCATAGCGTTCTCATAATGATTGAGAAATAGGGTCTAACAAAACACCATCAGGCCCTATTAGTATGAGGTATTATTGTCGCCGACGTCCTTGTTTAAACCTTATATTCCTTTAATTTGCGACAATAATGACTGTCGTTTTTAACACACAAAGAAAAATAAGACAGTGTTAGCTCAATATTAAATTGTTCAGACTCAATTACTTTTTCTCTGGTTTGATCGTCGATTTTTGCTTATCAGACTTTTGAGCCGGGTGCTTATTTGCCGCTTCTTTTTTGAGTGTTTCAGCAGACTTTTTATCGCCCGCGTTTTTATCATGAGTTGGATTTTGCATAATAACCTCTGAGTTCTCGCCAATTACGTGCATGTAAAAAGCCGAGACTTATAACTTACTGTAAAAAAAGCATAGGCTCTGTTCGTTACAGCACTTAAGGCTACTTTTTTAGTTTATAAAGCGGTTATTTAATTTAAATCAGGAAGGCGTAGCGTGGTAGCTACATCTAATTTAATGAGTATTAATTTTATATTCAACAGCTTAAAACGGGGACTTTGCGCTTTTTAAGCTACAAAAAAACCTGCACAACATAAGTAAATGCAGGTTTATTTAATAACTAACAAATAGCTTTATTCTTGAGCCACTAATCGCCTACCGCTAAATGCATGCATAAGCGTCATTCCATCGACTAAATCAAGCTCACCACCAACAGGAATACCATGAGCAATACGCGATGCACCCACATTGTTTTTGTGGCAAAGCTGAGCAATATAATGCGCCGTTGTTTCGCCTTCAACCGAAGGATTTGTGGCTAAAATGACTTCATTAATACCGCCTTGCGCAAGCTTTTGCTCGAGTACATCAAGGCCAATTTCTTTAGGCCCTATGCCATCAATCGGTGATAAATGCCCCATTAATACAAAGTAAAGCCCTTTGTATTGACCTGTTTGCTCAATGGCGAGTACATCCGTTGGCGATTCAACAACACATAAAATACCACTGTCTTGGCGTTTAGTGCTTAAGCAAATATCACACTGCGCCTGCTCGGTAAATGTGCGGCACGATTGGCAATGACCTACAGCGCTCATTGCTTTAGTCAAGGCATTACCAAGTTGAGCACCGCCTTTACGGTCGCGCTCTAACAAATGAAACGCAATACGCTGGGCAGACTTCGGACCGATGCCGGGCTGACAACGCAGTGCTTCAATAAGCGATGTTAAACTATCTGAAAGTTGCATAGTTGCTTAGAACGGCATTTTCATACCAGGTGGTAATTGCATACCGCCTGTCACTTTGCCCATACGCTCTTGCGTTTCTTCAGCAACACGGCGAACAGCATCATTACACGCTGCTGCTAATAAATCTTCAATCATGTCTTTGTCGTCTTCCATTAAGCTCTCATCAAGCTCAACACGGCGCACGTTGTGGTTACCAAGCATGGTTACTTTAACTAAACCGGCACCAGCTTCACCAACCACTTCCATTGTTGCGATTTCTTCTTGGGCTTTTTGCATGCGCTCTTGCATTTGCTGCGCTTGCTTCATCATGTTACCCATTCCACCTTTAAACATAATCGTCTCTCTTTCTTTTAATACATTAACTGGAGTATAAATAAGGGCACTGATAGTTAATTACAATGCCTGAATACTGTTTTCGTCAATTTCAGCGCTAAATAACTGTTGAAATTGTACTATATTTTCATCACTTGTGATCACATCAATCGCTTGCTGATGACGACCTGCATCAATTTTTTGTTGAATTAAATAAGGCGAGTCAATCACCCCACTGGCAAAGTCGATATTTAGCTCAACGTTATGTCCATAAATAGTCGATAACGCCACATTTAACTTTTGGCGCAACATAGGCGTATCTAAATGCTTTTGCGATTCATCCACTTCAATATGAAAATGATTGTCTTGCTTGGTAAAAATTGAATGCAAGGCAAACTGGCGCATGCGCCCGCCAAGCCCCATTCGCTTAATTAAATAAGCCCATTCATCTTGTTGATGGGCAAATCTAATTTCACTGATGGGGCTTTGAAAATCATCCGGCACCGGAATACTTGGTGCTTGTTCAACAACAGGAGCCGGTTTTTGCGGATTAATTTGCTCTAATAGCTCAGGTGCAAGATTTTCGGTAATTGTTTGGTGCTTCGCTTTAAACTCAACTTTATTTGCAGGTTTAGTGCTTACCTGTGGCTTGCTCCCTGACATGGGGAGCGCTGGCTTTTTTGGTAACTCATCACCCGTCTCACTATCCCATGGAGGCGGCTCCTGCGCTACAGCTTGAGGTGTATTGCTAATAGGTTTATCGACGGGCCTAGCAGGGGTCGATTTTGGCACAACAGGTTTTTCGGTTGCTGCGCTTGACAGTTTGCCCGCACCGGAAATATTTCTGTCACGTAAAATACGCGCTATTGCAGACTGTGCACGTGCTTCTTGCTCGCCCATTGTTGGCGCTGAATGCTCAGTGCTACTAGGTACGTTTGATAGCTCAGGATTAAATCCTTGGTCAACCGCGCTACTCATTACATCATCGTATTGCGCTGCAATGGTTTGTTCTACATCGCTGTGCTGCATGTAGGCATCATCTTCGCTTTGACGCTGCGCTTGTTCATCGCTCATTGGCGTTGTATCAGACATGTTTGGCTGACTTTGTGTTGACTCTTGCTCAATGTGAGTCGGGCTATTATCAGAGCGCGAAACCTCAGGCTCAGCAGCCTCTATTGGCTGTGGATTATGTATTGATGGCTGACTTTCAGTGCTATTGCTCTGCGCTGGTTTATTTTTATTTAAAATATCACGCAATGCATTGGTACGCCCTGTGGCATTTTGCTCTGGCGCGGGTTGCGAGCTAGGTGCTGAATGCGTCGTTTGAGAGTGCTCAGGTTGAAATGCTAACAATCGTAGCATAATCATCTCAAACCCTAAGCGTGGCTCAGGCGCCCACTGTAAATCTTTTTTGCCATTCAGCAATAACTGATAATACACTTGAATTTGCTGAGCATGAGTGTGCGCTGCAACATGCTTAATGTAGTCAGTATTATTGCTATCAAGTGCTGCCGCTTCAGGCACTAATTGGCTTAATTGAATAATATGCGTAAGTGCAATTAAGTCATCAAGTAGTGCAATGTAATTAGGATTTCTGCTCGCGACTTGGGCAACTTCAGCCATTAAGGCTGCGCCATCCTGCGCGAGTAATGCAGCGAGTAAACTCTGACTATAATGGGTATCCATTAAACCAAGCATGGCTTGAACAGCTTGATTATTAATATCGCCATTTGTTTGAGCAATAGCCTGATCGGTCAGGCTCAGCGCATCTCGCATACTGCCATCGGCTGCTTTAGCAATAATACTTAGGGCATCATTATCAAAATTGAGCTGTTCTTGTGTAAGAACATGCTCAAGCTGTTGCTTAATTTCAGCTTGCGACAAGGCATTTAAATTAAACTGTAAACAGCGCGATAAAATAGTTACCGGTAATTTTTGTGGATCGGTGGTCGCCAGTAAAAACTTTACATGCTCAGGTGGTTCTTCGAGCGTTTTTAATAAGGCATTAAAGCTGTGCTTTGACAACATGTGTACTTCATCAATTAAGTACACTTTGTAGCGTCCGCGGGTTGGCGCATATTGAACGTTATCGAGTATTTCGCGAGTATCTTCAACTTTTGTGCGTGAGGCCGCATCTATTTCGAGTAAATCAATGTAGCGCCCTGCTTCTATATCAACACAGCTACTACATTGACCACATGGTGTGGCAGAAATGCCCTCATCACAATTTAAGCTTTTAGCAAAAATACGCGCAATGGTCGTTTTACCAACACCACGGGTTCCAGTGAATAAATAAGCGTGATGCAGTCTATTTTGACTCAGCGCATTAACCAGCGCTTGTTTAACATGAGACTGCCCAACCAATTCATGAAAGGTTTGAGGACGCCATTTTCTCGCTAGAACCTGATAACTCATCGATTATTCGCCTTCGAATTCAACCAATTTTAGGATTTTAATACCCATTTTTTCAACACGCTGCTCCCCACCTAGTTCAGGTAACGATACGACGAATGCTGCATCTGTGGCGTTGCCGCCTAATTTTGCAACCAACTTGGCTGTTGCTTCAATTGTACCACCGGTCGCCAACAAGTCGTCAACTAGCAATACTTTATCACCGGCTACAATCGCATCAGTATGAAGCTCTAATGTATCTTCACCATATTCGAGTTGGTAATCTTGGCGAATAACTTCGCGCGGTAATTTACCAGGTTTGCGAACAGGGATAAAAGGAATTCCCAAGGCATAAGATAGCGGTGCACCAAAAATAAAGCCACGCGATTCTGTGCCAATAATTTTAGTAAAACCTTGATCTTTATAGGCGTTAATAAATGCATCTATGGTTGCTTTAAACGCTTCAGGGTTTGCCATTAGGGTTGTTACATCGCGAAACATAATGCCCGCTTTAGGGTAATCAGCAATTGTAGTAATGCTGTTTTTGATAATTGCTGGTGTTACTTGAGTCATAATTTTAACTGCTCAATGGTTCATATTACAAAGCAGGTGATTATAACCTTAAGTGAGCGTAAATTGCGAGTTTGCGGTAGTTATAAAAATTCAGGAAGGGTAAACAAGATAAAAAAATATAAGGCTGATGAAAACAACAGCCTTATGAAATAAAGCAAAAATTACGTCAAGCTGGTGATCCAACCTAAAATAGCATTTAAACACCCTATTCCAGCAAACACGGCTAAAAATGCAAAAAAGTAAGCCGCATTAAACGGGTCTTTAAACTCTTTATCATCTGACATCGGTACAACCTTTTATTAAGCACAACAAATAAAGGCGTTATAATAGACGATGTGAAATAATCTATAAAGAGCTTAATCTTGATTTTTTGTCACTATAATTTGACGCTGTGCCATAGCCGTTAGGGTACTTAATGCGCCTTGAGTTATTTGCTCAAGGCTAAATTGAGGTGCATTTTCACTGACTTGCTGGCAAACATGCGCAAATGTGCTTCCTGCGTTATTGTCAATAATAGACAACAGCATGGCGGTCATCGCATTAGTTGCTAAAAATTGTACTTCATCGTCTTTATCTCTGTACACCACAAAATAATGTGGCTGCTCAGAGGGCTGTTGCGGTTGAAACGCTTCGCTAATATGTTGTACGGGGAATTCATAGCTTAAGTTACGTGCCGTTTTAGATAAATATAAAGGGCTTTGGGTTAATTGATTCGTTACCAGTTCGCTCTCATCCAAGTCAGCCTGAGTTACCGATACATCAAGCTCAATCCATTCATAATGCGCCAGCGCTAGCATAAACACAGGGTCGCACTCTTTGGGCACATAACTTGTCATTAAATACGTTATAAACTCTTCAGCAATATCTAAAAAGTAAGGAGACTGGCAATCATGTTCACTAAAAAATTCACGAACCAGTAATAGCCACTGTTGCTCACTATAGAGTGTTTTTAAAACTGGAAATGCAGATGAAACAAAGCCATTAATATTATTAAAAAAAAGCTCCCGATAAATAGCCATACGTCTGTCTTCAACATCTGCTGGGCAAGGGTTCGTGTTGGGCTGGCGAATATGAGCCATAAACTCATTTTGAATATCGATAAAACTCATAGTTAATACTCTTTTAAAACCATGCTGTTGTTATTACTAGCTGCATAGGACTGTTTAAGCACTTTGCTCAGTGGATAACAGCTGCAGGTGCTTTGCTTGTAATTGATGAATTATATCCAGCTCTTCGGTTAACACGTTAATAGGTGGAATATTAAAGTCCCGCTCTAACAGCGTCGGAAATACACCATGTGTTTCATAAGCGCTATCGAGCAACTGCCATACCGGATCAATAACATCGGCGCCATGAGTATCTATAATCAAGTCCTCGGCTTCGTTGTAATGCCCTGCAACATGGGCATAAGCAATTCGGTTAGTTGGCAATGCAGCTAAAAAGGCATGTGCATCGTAGCCATGATTAACTGAATTAACATAAATATTATTTACATCTAGTAGTAACTGGCAATCAGCCTGTTCTAAAATAGCGTTTGTAAATTCAAGCTCAGTTAACTGTTGTCCAGGCGCGCCATAATAAGACACATTTTCGAGCACAAGTGGTCGCTCTAATATATCTTGTACCTGTTTAACCCGAGAAACAACATGGTTAACCGCCTCCTCAGTGAAAGGGATCGGCATTAAGTCATACATGTGTCCTTTTCCTGAACAATAACTTAAATGCTCGCTGTATACTTTAATATTATGAGTATCAAAAAACGGTTTTAACGACTTTACAAATTCAAGGTCTAATGGCTCAGGCGAGCCAATGGAAAGTGACAAACCATGGCAAACAAAATAATTAGTATTGGTTAACTGTTTGAACTGCTTTTCAAAGCGTCCACCTAACTTTAACCAGTTTTCTGGGGCCACTTCCATAAACTCAATTTGTTTTGGTACAGCACCGTCTAGCTCATCTAGCATTTCCCTGCGTAGGCCTAAGCCAACCATGCCAAAGTTAGGCGTTTGAATGTGAGCCATAATAAAACCTCATATTAAATAAAAAGGGCCTAATAGGCCCTATAGCTTAACGTATTTAAAAGAAAAGTTTAGTGACCACCGCATTTACCTTCGCCACATTTACCTTCTTTTTTGGTTTTAGCTTCACCGCATTTACCTTCGCCACACTTGCCTTCTTTTTTGGCCTTAGCTTCACCGCATTTACCTTCGCCGCACTTGCCTTCTTTTTT